>DATGYC010000227.1:0-12625 GCA_035298385.1 Symbiobacteriaceae bacterium
TCAAACCCGGTCAAACCGGGTTCTGGGGTGGCCAATCGCCCCCACATCAGCCACGTTCCGCACTCTCTTTCAGTCTCTACGGCAGGGGGACTGAAAAAGAGTGCAAAAAGGCTGCAGGGCCCAGCGGGTCCGACCAAGCGGGCACCTGCCCCGGTCTTCGCCTAGGCGGGAGTCAAGCAAAGGGCGCCCCTCCTGCGAGGGGCGCCCTGGTTCAGCCGGAGGCGGGCGCCCTGGTTCAGCCGGAGGCAGGCGCCTTGGTTCAGCCGGGGCGGGGTGCCCTGGTTCAGCCGGGGCGGGGTGGCCTGGTTCAGCCGGAGGCAGGTGGGCTGGTTCAGCTGAAGGCGGGTGGGCTGGTTCAGCCGGAGGCGGGCGCCCTGGATCAGCCGGGGCGGGGTGGCCTGGTTCAGCCGGAGGCGGGCGCCCGGGTTCAGCCGGAGGCGGATTCGGCAAGATCTTTCAGTGGCTTTGGCTGATCGGATGAAAAGATCTGCGAAAACAAAGGTTTTTGGGTCCGGCGTTGGCCTCAAACCCGGTCAGACCGGGTTCTGGGGTGGCCAATCGCCCCCACATCAACCACGTTCCGCACTCTCTTTCAGTCTCCACGGCAGAGGGACTGAAAGAGATTGCCAAAAGGCAGCATGGCCAATCGGCCACCTGCCCCGGTCTTCGCCTAGGTGTGAATCAACCGAAAGGCGCCCCTCCTGCGAGGGGCGCCCTGCTCTTACATCTCCGCCTTCGGCGAGATCGAGGTGATCTTCCAGGCGCCGTCCAGCTTGCTCAGGTGGACGTACCAGACGTTCCGCCCATCCGTGAGGCCCGTGACGCCCACGGCTGCCTTGACATCGAAGTTCAGCTGCACATAGGCCGTCGTCTCGGTCGACTTAATCAGCTCGCTGGACTGGAAGTGGTAGTCCGAGACCCCGACTACCTTCAGCGTCTCGCCCGAGGCCGGGGTGACGCTGGATGCCAGTGACCAGTACCCGGCCGCTTCGGCCCAGGAGCCCCGGTTCAGCGCATCGAGGTAGCCGGCGAGGATCTTGCGGACGACCAGATCGATCTGCTCGGGGGGAAGGGGCGCCCCCGGCGGCGGATTGGTGACCGGCGCGCCGGGGTTCGTCCCTGGAGTCGTTGCCGGTGCAGGACCGGTGGACGGTGCAGGGCTGGTCGCCGGTGCCGGGCTGGACGTCGGCGCGGTGGCGGCAATTGGGGCCGGGCTTGCCTCAGGCGCGGCCACTGCGGGTTCGCACTTGGTCGAGCAGCCGGTGAGCAGGAGTACGGAGAGGGCAGCGATGGCTACCACAAGCTGGTGACGGGGAGAGAACATGGACAGCACCTCCAAAGAGATTGATTTGAACTATATGACGAGTACGAGATCGGCTCGGTTTCAATCTCTGCTGACAAAGCCCCCGGACGCATCAACGCGTCCGGGGGCCTTCCTTTACTCCGCGAACATCCCGTCCGCATCAAACCGCATCTCGTGTAACTCCCCCAACACCTCGCAGGCGCCCGTGGCCAGGAGCTCTGGCAGGAGCGCCTCACTGGCGTAGAACCGCTCCAGGTGCTTCGTATCCTGCACCCGAATCACGCGGGCGGTCTCATTGTGCACCTTCAGGCAGCAGGCCAGGGCGACGGCAAGCGCCTCCCGGTCGGTCTGGACGGTCAGCGCCACCCGGGCGCCCTCTGGCGTCTTCGCCGTGATGCAGTTCATGTAGGTCTTGTGGCGATCCATCTGGTCGACCGCCTGCTGGAGGACCACGTCCGCCATCCCGATGCCGACGGCGTTCCCCTCCGTCGCCGGGGTGAGGTCCCGCACGACGATCCGCTGCACAGCCGGGCCGGTGCCGGTGGGGCCGGTGTAGTAGCGCCCGACCACGTTGGAGTCCATGCCCAGGCCGCTGATATCCTTCCCAATGAAATCGAGGACGAGCACGTCCAACGCCGCCACCGGTAGCCGGGCCATTCGCTCCCGCGCCTGACGGACAAGCGCCTGCTCCCGCTCCCAGATCCGCTCTGCCGGGACCGCCTCGATCTGGGCCAGCCGGGCGTGGCCATTCTCGACGAGGGCGAGCCCGAACGGGATATTCACCTGGCTGAGCGTGTAGCGCCCGACCGCTGGGATCAACCGGTGGAAGAGGCTAAAGCCCTGGGCGTGGAAGGTGTCGGCCCCCTTCTGCTTGCCGAGGCCGATGGCGATCATCTTGAGCAGCCCGCTCTCCACGGGCCCGTGGAAGTCGGTGTGCGGCTTGACCCGGTTGATCGGGATGATCACGTCAGCGCCGTAGGCATGCTTGTCGAGGTAGACGGGGATCCCATCCTCGACGAGACCGAGCTGGACCGTCGCCATGCTGGAGCGGATCTCGCAGCCCATCGACTCAGGCGTGATGCCGTAGGAGGCGAGGACCTCGAGCTGCCCCTCGGCAGTGGCGCCCCCGTGCGAGCCCATCGCTGGAACGATGAAGGGGTGGGCGCCGAGCCGCTTCACGGCGTCGACGCAGGCCGCAATCACCTCCGCGATCCGGTCGATACCGCGGCTGCCCGCGGTCAGGCAGACGGACTGCCCGGGCTTGATCGTGGTAGCGACGGCGGCGAAGGCGGCCTGGACAGCCTGAGCCACGTCGGTGATCTCGTACGGGTCCATCCGGTACTTGACGAGCGCCCAGCGGGGGAGGCCCCGCTCAAACTCGGCGAAGCTCATGGGCGAAAGCCCTCCTTGGTTAGCGCCTCACGAATCGCCGCGGCCTCCACGGGCGTGCAGGTCCGCAGGGGCGCCCGCATCCCGCCGAAGCGCAGCCCGCGCCAGCCGACGGCCAGCTTATACGGATGGATGTAGGGACCGCTCTTGAGGATGTCGCGCAGTCGGTTCGCCTTCGCCTGGAGCGCAGTCGCCTGCACCCAGTCGCCCGCACGGGCGGCGTTGAAGAGGGCGACCATCACCTCCGGGAAGCAGTCGGCGATGGCGCTGACCACCCCGGCGGCGCCGGCCTGGACGGCCTCAAGGACCATCGCATCCGTACCGACGATCACGGGGCGCCCGGGCAGCGCGCTGATAAACGCTTGGAGCTTGTCGAGGCTCTTCGACGAGTCCTTGACGCCGGCAATCTGTGGGTAGCGGTCAGCGAGCCGGGCTGCCAGGGCCGGGCTGATGGCGTTCTTGGCGTTGCCGGGGATGTCGTAGAGGTAGAGGGGGAACCCGGGCATCGCCTCAGCGACGGCGCTGAAGTGCGCCTCAAGCGCCTGGTCGTCATGCGGGAAGTACCAGGGCGCCACGATTGCCGCACCAGATGCCCCACTCTCCCGTGCATGAATCGTCAGCGCGATCGTCTCTTCCGTTGAGATGCAGCCGGTCATTACCACGACGGGCACCCGCCCCGCCGCCGCCGCGACCACACTCTTCGCCACCAGCTTGCGCTGGGCGAAGGTCATGGCCGGCCCCTCACCGTTGGTGCCGCAGGGGAAGAGCCCGTGCACACCCCGCTCGATCAACCAGTTGACGTAGGCCTGCAGTTGGCCGAGCTCCACTTGGCCCTTTGCATCAAACGGGGTCAGGACCGCGGGAATCACGCCATGCAGAGTCATGCCCCACACCCCCCGTCAAAGCGGACAGCACCACCAGCGGCGGGCCCCACGGAGCGCGCGTACTGCCGGAGCATCAGCGATGCCTCCTTCGCGGTCGCGACCCAGGCGCGTCGGCGCGCCGCCAGGATCGTCTCGTCCACCTCGAGGGTGACCAGGCCCGCCTCGAGATCGATCGTGATCAGGTCGCCTTCGGCCACGAGGGCGATGGTGCCGCCATCAGCGGCCTCTGGGCCAAGGTAGCCGACGGCCATCCCGGCAGAGGCGCCGGAGAAGCGCCCGTCGGTGATGACCGCGACGTCGCCGATCTTCTTGATGATCTCGGTCAGCCGGTGCAGCTCCCGCATGCCGGGGCCGCCCTTCGGGCCCTCGTAGCGGACGACCAGGACGTCGCCCGGTCTGACCTGACCGTGAGTGGCCGCCTCTTCAGCGGCCTCTTCGGCCTCAAAGACGCGGGCGGGGCCGCGGAAGTGCGTCTCGTCGACGGCGCTGCGCTTGATCAGGGCGCCCTCCGGCGCCAGATTCCCACGCAGCACCTGAATCCCACCGCTCGCAAGCAAAGGCTGAGCGAACGGGCGGATGATCTCGGGGTCCACGATGACCGCGTCGGCCACGTTCTCAGCCAGGGTACGCCCGTTGACACTGAGCCGCTCACCATGCAGAACGGGCAGGAGCTCCTTTAGAATGGCGCCAGTCCCGCCTGCCCGGCGCAGGTCGTTGACGGTCCGCCCGTTGTGGTTCGGCGTGACGGCGGTCAGGAAGGGGGTCCGCCGGCTCACCCGCTCCCAGTCATCGAGCGTCAGCTCGATCCCCACCTCGTGGGCGATGGCGGGGAGATGGAGGACGGTATTGAGCGAGCCGCCAATCGCCAGTACGAGGGCGATGGCGTCCTCGAAGGCCGCGCGGGTGAGCACCTGCTTGGGCGTGGGGCCACCCGCCAGGACGAGCTCAACGATGCGTCGGCCGCTCGCGCGCACGAGTTCGACCCGCTCCTCGCTCTCCGCTGGCGCCAGGGCGATCCCCGGCAGGCCGAGCCCGAGCGCCTCGGTCACCATGCACATCGTGTTGGCGGTGCCGAGGAAGGAGCAGATTCCCGGGCCGTTGTAGTACTGAGCGGTCACCATGACCAGCTCTTCCTCGCTGATGGCGCCCTTGAGGAACTCCTGCCGGGCCGCCTTCGACTCCGCCGGGGTGATGGCGTTGCCGCTGGGGCCGCCGGTCACGACGACCGCTGGCAGGTCGAGCCGGGCCGCGGCCATCAGCATCGCCGGGACGATCTTGTCGCAGGAGGCGAGCAGGACGACGCCATCGAAGATGTCGTGCCCGCGCACCATCGTCTCGACCGAATCGGCGATCAGGTCACGGCTGGGCAGCGAGTAGCGCATGCCGGCGTGCCCTTGGGCTAGGCCGTCACACATGGCGATCGTCTGGAACTCGAGCGGCAGCCCGCCCGCCGCCCGGATCGACTCCTTGACGATGTCGCCCAGGCGCCGGAGGGGCACATGGCCGGCGACGAAGTCGTTGTGCGAGTTGACGACGGCGATGATGGGCCGGTCCATCTCTGCGTAGGGCACGCCGCAGGAGGCAAGGTGCCCTTTTAATACGGCGCGGTGGTAGGGCGGAATTCGGTCAAGCCTGCGCTCCATCCGCTACACGCTCCTCTCACGAATCTGGGCCAGGGCAAGGTACTCAGCCTGAAGGCTGCGGAAGACGCGCTGGTAGAGGCCGAAGAGTTCCGCGTAGGAGTCGCCGGTCGGTTGGACGCGCTCTTCGATGTTGCTGAAGCGATGGACCCAACTGAGGTCCGGCGCCACGCCTAGCGCCACGGCGCCGAGGACGAAGGCACCAAGGGCAGAGCCCTCCTTCTCATCCGGGACCAGCACCTCACGCCCGAAGACGTCGGCGCAGATCTGTAGACTCAAAGCGGAGCGGGCGAACCCGCCCGTCGCCCGCACCTCGCGCACACCGCCGATCAGTTCGTCGATGGGGCCAAGGACGCTGTTCAGCCGGAAGGCGATCGCCTCATAGACCGAGCGGGCTAGATGGGGCCGCTTGTGCTCCAGCCCCAGGCCGAACCAGGTGCCGCGGGCGCGGGCGTTGAAGCCGGGTGAGCGCTCCCCCGCCAGATAGGGGAGGAAGAGGAGGGCGCCCGCCCCCGGCGGCACCGCTGCCGCCTCCGCCTCCATCTCGGCGTAGCTGGTGGCGCCGGGGTAGAGCAGATCCCGCGCCCACTGGAGCGCAATCCCGCCATTATTGAGCGAGCCGCCGAGGATCCAGCGGTTTTGGTCGAGGTAGTAACAGAAGACCCGTGCCTGGGGATCGGCCACCGGGGCGGGTACGCAGGCGCGCACAGCGCCGCTCGTGCCGACCATGGCGGCGACGATGCCGGGCTCGATCGCCCCGGCGCCCAGCGAGGAGAGGACGCCGTCACCGGCGCCGACCACAACGGGTGTGCCCGGCAGCAGGCCGAGGCGCCCGGATAGCAGCGGGAAGGTCTGGCGGTTCGGCACCACGGGCGGGAGCTGAGCGCGCCGCACCCCGGCGAGCGCGAGCGCCTCCGCATCCCAGTCGAGCCGGTGGCAGTTGAGCAGGCCGGTACCAGTCGCCAGGTTGTAATCCAGCGCCCACTGGCCGGTCCAGTGGTGCAGGAGGAGCTCCTTGATCGATGCCCACCGGGTGGCGCCCGTCAGCAGGGATGGGTGATGCTCCTTGAACCAGAGGAACTTGTAGAGCGGGTACATGGTGTGCGGCGGGCAGCCGGTTCGGGCGTAGAGCTCGTGCCAGTCCGCCATCGCCCGCACGGCCTCGACTTGGGCGACGGAGCGGGTATCCGCCCAGGTGATCAGCGGGGTCAGGTACTCGCCCTGGGCGCCCAGTCCGATCAGGGAGTGCATGTAGGTGCAGAGGACCAGCCCAGCCACGTCAGCAGGGGTGAGCCCCGCTCGGGCGAGCGCCTCCGGTACGACCGCGTCAGCAGCGGCCAGCAAGAGTGCCGGGTCCTGCTCCACCCAGCCCGGATGCGGCGTAGCGAGCGGGTAGGTCCGGCTGGCCTGGCCGAGCACGCGCCCCTCCAGGCTGAAGACGAGCGCTCGGCACGAGGTGGTCCCAAGGTCTAAGGCGATGATCGCTTTACTCATAGCTTCTTCTCATAACTTCTTTCTGGCGGCCGCGAACGAGGTCTCGTGAATCGTGGCCGTAGCCCGCTCCTTATTGGCAAAGATCATGGAGACGATCAAGGTATCCAGGACCGCCAGTTGGACGATCCGGCTGGTCATGGCGTCCGTCTGGAACTGGGTCTCGCGACAGATGGCGAAGAGGTTGATGTGCGCGGCGCGCGTTGCGGGTGAGCGCGGGAAACCGGTGACTAAGATCGTGGTGGCGCCCTGGCGGCTTGCCAGCTCCAGCGTCTCGATGATCTCGCGGCTACCGCCCGAGTGCGAGACCGCTACGAGCACATCCCCCGGCCCGAGGATCGAGGCGGCCATCAACTGCTTGTGGCCATCCCACTCGGTAAGGGCGAGGATGCCGAGCTTCAGCAGCTTGTGTGCGAAGTCCAAACCGACCGGCGCCGAGCCGCCGAAGGCCGCGACGACGACCCGCTTGGCGCCCAGCAGTACATCACGGGCGATCGTTAGTTGCGCGGTGTCGACCGCGGCCAGGCTGTCCTCCAGCGCTTGGCGGGTGATGGCAAAGACCTTCTTGTGGATCGTCGCCATGTCATCGCCAGCGTGCAGGTCCCCGAGCGTGTCCGGCGCCGTCTCCGTCAGGGACTGAGCGATGTCGATCTTGAACTGGTGGAAGCCGTCATAGCCGAGCTTGCGGTAGAGCCGAATGATCACGGTCTCAGAGACGCGGCAGCGCGCGGCCAGGGCTGAGATCGACAGGGAGACAAACTCCTTGGGCTCGCTGAGCAGGAAGTCGGCCACAGCTTGCTCCTTCTTGGAGAGGTCGTGCCGCAGGGAGCGGACGCGCACCTCCCAGGCAGAGGTAAGCCGGACCTGCAGGTCGGGCATCTCGGTCACCATGGCGCTCTACCCCTTCACTGCGCCGGCCGTCAGGCCCCGGACGATATACTTCTGGGTCGCCATCGCTAGGATCAGGACCGGCACGGTGATCAGGACCGCGGCCGCCATCAGGCCGCCCCAGTTCACTTCGGAGTAGGAGAGGAAGGTCATGATCGCCACCGGGAGCGTCTTGGTGTGGACCCCCGTCAGGATCGCTGAGAACATGAAGTTGTTCCAGGAGAAGACGAAGGCCAGGATCGAGCCGGTGATGATGCCGGGGCCGGAGATCGGCAGGACGATGCGCACGAAGGCATACTGCTCCGTGCAACCGTCGACGCGGGCCGCCTCGATCAGGTCGCCGGGGATGCCCTCGAAGAAGGGGATCATCACCCAGACGATAAAGGGCATGGTGACCAGCATGTGCGAGAGGATCACGGCCGGCAGGGTGTCGACCATCCCCATCCGGCTGAACAGCATGAACCAGGGGATCAGGAAGGTGATGCCCGGCACGATGCGCGCCACCAGGATGGTGAAGCCCAGGCTGTGCATCTTGGCCCGCGCGATGCCGTAGGCAGCCGGCAGCCCGAGCACGAGCCCCGCCAGCGTCGAGCCCGCGGCAATGGTAAAGGAGTTGATGATGTACCAGATGAAGTCCTGGCCCTCCAGCACATCGGTGTAGTTCTTGAAGGTGGGCGTAAAGATCCAGTCGGGCGGCATGTGCATGATCTGGACCTGGGTCTTGAACGAGGAGAGGAGCATCCAGACGAACGGGAACATGAAGAGCACGAAGAAGAATGCCAAGAGACCGAAGTAGAGCAGGTTCCAGAGCGGGCGTACCCGGCGGCGAGCGTTCATCAGGAGAGCACCCCTCTCCGGGCCCAGTTCAGGAAGATGACGATCCCCAGCACGATGGCGAAGAAGATCATCAGCAGCGATGAGGCGGCGCCCATCTGGAAGTAGCCGAAGCCCAGGTTGTAGCCATAGAGGTTCAGCGTCTCGGTGGCGTAGTTCGGCCCACCCTGCGTCATGGCGTAGATGATGTCGAACGTCTTGAGCGCATCGATCGAGCGGAGGATCACCGCGATGCCGATCGTCGGGCGCAGCATCGGCAGGGTGACGTGCCAGAAGACCTGCCAGAGCGTCGCCCCGTCTACCTCCGCTGCCTCGAACGGATCGCTGGACATGGAGACGAGGCCGGCCAGCAGGATCAGGGCCATCATCGGCGTCCACTGCCAGATGTCGACCAGGACGAGCGAGGGCAGGGCGCCCGCCTCCGAGGCGAGCCACGGCTGCGGCGGGATGTGCAGCACCTTGAGCAGGTGGTTCATGAAGCCGATCGTCGGCTCGTACATCAGGAGCCAGACCATGCCGATGGCGACCGGTGTGGCGACCATCGGGAGCAGGAAGAGCGTCTTGAGCAGGTTCTTGCCGGGGAAGTCCCGGTTCAGCATGACGGCGAGGAGCAGCCCCAGTACCGTCTCACCCAAGAGCGCCAGGCCGGTGAACTCGAAGGTCCGCCAGACCGACAGCCAGAAGCGGTGATCATGGGCCAGGAGGTTGACGTAGTTCTGCAGGCCGATGAACGTGGCTGGCTCAACGGCTGACATTGACCACTCCGTCAGGGAGATCCAGCCCGTGTAGAGGATCGGGAAGGCCATCATCAGCAGAATGAAGAGGAGGGCGGGCGCCGTAAAGACCCACTTGAGATTACGCTCGATCCAGCGACTCGACCGATTGAACCAACTCACGAAGAGTGCCACCCCCGGGCAGAACTAGGCTCTTGGGTCAAAGGGGCGCCCGAGCATCCTGCCCGGGCGCCCTCTTGGTGCGTAGCCCTACTTGTTCTCGTCAGCCAGGAGCGCGTTCAGCTTGACGTTGCGGTCCTTAGCGGTCGCTGCCAGATCCTTGCCGTTGATGGCGGCGGTGATCACCTCGCCGATCAGGTCGCGGGCCTTGCCCACGTTGATCACGAGCGGCCGGTCGGTGGACTTGCCCGCCTCACCGGACTTCTTGGCCACGGTGACCCACTCCGCCGGCCAGCCCTTGTTGGCGTCGGCGTTGGCCCAGACAGAGGTCCGGGCGCTCGGGTTGCCCGCAGCCTGGGTCTTGGTGGTGATCGCCTTGGAGGTAGCCCACTGGACGAAGGCCCAGGCGGCATCCTGCTGCTTGGAGGACTTGGCGATCGAGAGGCCCCAGGAGGTGACGGAGTAGGGCAGGGCGCCCTTGTCGCCAGCGGGGAACATGGCGTAGCCGACCTTGTCCGAGACGGTCGACTTGGCCGGGTCAGCCACGTTCAGGTAGAGCGAGTTGGCGTCGACCCACATGGCGGCCTTGCCCTGGGCGAAGAGGCCGGAGGCCTGCTGCCAGTGCATGTTCAGTACGCCGGGCGGGCCGTACTTGCCCAGCAGATCGCCGTAGATCTGGAAGGCCTTGAGCGCCTCGGGGCTGTCGATGACGAACTTGCCATCCTTGACGAAGTCGCCGCCCATCGAGTAGAGGAAGGAGGAGTACTGGGTGACGGCCGGGTTGCCCTGGCCGCGCATCACGATGCCGTAGAAGTCGCTCTTGGGGTCGTTCAGGGCCTTGGCCGCAGCCTCAAGCTCAGCCATGGTGGTCGGCACCTTCACGTTCTTGGCCGCGAAGAGGTCCTTGCGATAGTAGACGATCTGTTGCTCGGTCACGATCGGCACGCCCACGACATGGCCGTTGAGGGTCTCGACCTCGCGGGTGCCCTGGAAGAAGTCGTTAAAGTCGTAGTCGCTCTTGGTCTTCTTGGCATCCTTCAGGAAGGGGTTCAGGTCCGCGTACCAGCCGTTCTTCTCGAACTGCTTGGCCTCTTGGAGCGGGCGCTGCATGAAGACATCAATGGTGCCGGTGCCGGCGGTGAGTTCGACGGTCAGCTTCTGGGTGAGGTTGCCCTCGGCCAGGACCTCGGTGTTCACCTTCATGCCGGTCTCGGCCTCGAAGGCGGGGATCTCCTTCTTTAGCGTGTCGAACCAGGGGTGCTGGGCGCCCAGGAACCGGAGGGTGACTCCTTCGAAGGGCTTCTTAGCGGTCTCGGTCGCGGGAGCGGGCGCCTTCGTCGGTTCCGTGCGGCCGGCGCACCCGGTCAGCGCAAGGCCGGCCAGAAGGACGGCGGTCAGGGCCGTGGCGGAACTGCGGTGGAGCCGTGTCATGGGATGAGTCCCCCCTGTTTATGATGAGAGGCATGTGAAACCTCTCTACCATAACCGTAGCAAATTTTTTATTCTGACGCCATATACAAAAATAAATTTTTCTTGTTTTGTGCGTTTAGTCACAGGGGGGAATTGAAAAAGAGGTCCCGTGCTGCGAGATCGGTCGCAGCACGGGACCTGTCAATCGGCGTCACCAAGCGGCACGAGCCGCGTTCTCTTTAGATACCCAACTGCGAGGAGCCGTCGACCGCATCCTGCGGCAGCGCCGTCAGGATGTCTGAGCGGCTGATGATGCCCAGAAGGCGCCCGGCATCAGCCGGATCGACGACCGGCAGCCGTCCCACCTTGTGCTTGGCCATCAAGAGGGCCGCATCCGCCAAGGTCCGCTGGGGCGTGATGGTGTGGACTGGCTGGCGCATCGCCTGAGCGATCGGCACCACGAGGCGCCCATCGAGCGGCAGCGCCCGCACATCCTGCAGGGTGATCATGCCGACCAGGCGCCCCGCCTGATCCAGGACGGGATAGCCACCGTGCCGGTGGGTCTGCATCTGCATGATCAGATCACCGATCGTCCGGTCAGCCTGCGTCGTGTGGACGGTAGCCGTCATCACGTCGCCGATCGCAACCGAGCGCAGATCGGCCACCTCCCAGGGCATCAGGACGCCCTCGTGGTGGAGGTGGTCGGAGTCGACCGAGTAGGGCGAGAGGCGCTGGCTGATCAAGGCGGCCGAACCGCAAGCGATCGCCGCGGGGAGGATCATGCCGTACTGCCGGGTCAGCTCCAGGCAGAGGGCCAGGCCGGTCAGCGGGGCGTGGGTCGCACCGGCGACGAGGGCGGCCATGCCGACGAGGGTATAGGTGGAGGGCTCACCCGCCACCGTGGGCAGAAGCTGTTGGGCAAAGAGCCCGAAGGCGCCGCCCAGCATCGTGCCGAGGTAGAGGGCCGGGGCGAAGGTGCCGCCGGGCCAGCCGCCACCAATCGTCAGACCGATCGCCACGAGCTTGACGAGGACCAGGCCGAGCATCAGGAGGGCGCCCATCTGCCCATGCAGCGCTCGGTCGATCACGCCGTAGCCGCCACCGAGGGAGTCCGGGGCAATGAAGCCGAGGAAGCCGAAGGCCAGACCAGCCAGGGCAGGCCGGATCGAGGCGGGGATCGGCAGCTTGGCGCCCTTGGCCTCACCACGCACCAGGACGTTCACGTAGACCCGAGAGAGCAGTCCGGCCATCACGCCCAGGAGCAGGTAGAGCAGGAGCGCCCACGGGGAGGCGAGCTTGAACGGCCCGATCGGGTAGCTCGGCGGCTGGCTGAGCATGCCGGTAAAGCCAGCGGCGCTCATCGCCGCGACGGCGACGAGCAGGAAGGCGCGGGGCTGGAACTCGGTCAGGATGATCTCCAGGCCGAAGAAGAGGCCAGCGAGCGGCGCATGGAAGGCCGCCGCAATCGCAGCAGCGGCGCCACCAGCGATCAGGGTCTTGATCCAGCTACTCGGCAGCCGGAGCATGCGCCCCAGGTTGGAGCCGACGCCGGCGCCCAAGAGCACGACGGGGCCCTCTCGCCCGAGCGAGCCACCGGCGCCCAGGGTGAGGATCGAGCTAAAGGTCTTCAAGATGAAGGAGCGCAGCGTGATCAGCCCATCCCGCCGTAGCATGGCGATGATCACCTGGGGGATGGCGTGCTGGCGCTCATCCGTGGGCACCAAGCGGCGGAGCAGCGGGATCAGCAGGCCGATCAGAGCGGGGAAGAGGAGGAAGGCGAGGATGATGGGGAGTCCATGCGCATGCAGGAACGCGGGCGCCCACTCAAAGCCGAACCGGAAGAGATGCTCCACCACAGCCTCAAACCCCGTGACGCCCAGAGCGGTCAGGAGG
>DATGYC010000228.1:0-6881 GCA_035298385.1 Symbiobacteriaceae bacterium
CGATGCGATTGCGATTCTGGAGCGAACGCCTGCGAGCCTCAGCGCACTGCTCGACGGCCTACCCGAGCGGTGGGTGAGGGCGACGGAGGGCCCCGATACCTGGGCGCCCTACGACGTCATCGGTCACCTGATCCACGGCGAACGCGCTGACTGGCTCCCCCGGGCGCGGCAGATCCTGGCCGGCGAGAGGCGCCCCTTCGGGCCCGTCGACCGCACGGCCCAGTTCACCGAGAGCCAGAGCAGGAGCCTAGGCGAACTGCTCGTGACGTTTGCCGAGCTGCGGCGGGAGAACCTCGCTGCGCTGCTGGCGCTGAATCTGACCCAAAGCGATCTGGACCGGACGGGGCAGCACCCCGCCTTCGGCGAGGTGACGCTCGGACAACTGCTGGCGACGTGGGTCGCCCATGACCTGGACCACGTAGGGCAGATCGCCCGCACGATGGCGAAGGTCTACGCCGCTGCAGTCGGGCCCTGGAGCGCGTACCTTTCGATCCTGCACGACCGAGAGCGGTGAAGCGCGAGCCACCAGGTCCGACGACGACGCCGCACGAGCAGAGCCCATCCCGTTGGGGATGGGCTCTGCAATCACTCTGTGTTGATCGCAAGGACGACCTTCCCCTTGGTCCGACCAGTCTCGGCGTGCCGGTGCGCCTCGACGATCTGGTCCAGCCGATAGCACCTCTCGATGACCGGTCTAACTCGCCCTTCCGCCATCAGCCCACCCAGGAACTCGAGATCCTTCTCATTCGGTTGGGACATATGCACCTTCGGCCTCTTGCGTCCAAGCCACGATCCGATCAGTAACTGAACGGGATGATACGTGGGGCGGATGGGGTGCTCGGTAATATAGATCCCCGTCTCAGTCAGCGCGCGCAAGCAACTAAAGAAGGTCCGCTTGCCCACCGCATCAAGGATCAGATCGTACCGCTTGCCGCTCGCCGCGAAATCCTCCTTCGTATAGTCGATCACCGTATCGGCCCCGAGCTCCTTCACCCACGGCAGATTCACAGTGCTACAGACGGCTGTGACCTCTGCGCCGAACTCTTTGGCAAGCTGGACCGCCATATGCCCAATGCCACCGGATGCCCCGTAGATCAAGACCTGCTGACCTGGCTTGACGGGGGCTACATCGCGCAAGGCTTGCAGCGCCGTCTGGGCGACGCACGGCATCGCTGCGGCCTCCGCAAAGGTGACGTTCGGCGGGATCAGGCTGAGGGTTCTTTGACGGGGGCATACATAGTCGGCGTAAGAGCCGAGACAACTGCCGAAGACCCGATCACCAACCTTGAATTTATCGACGTGCTTGCCGACCGCCTCGATCGTGCCGGCAACGTCGATGCCCAGTCTGTGCTCTTTGGGCTTGGTCAGCCCATTGCTTAGCCGGACGAGTGGATAACCCATGCGATGCCAATAGTCAAAGGGATTGACCGAAGCGGCATGGACGCGGATCAACACCCGGTCTTCATCCTGAATCGAAGGCTGTTCGAGATCCGTGAGCTCCAGGACCTCAGGGGGACCATAGGATCGGTAGATGGCCGCTCTCATCCGTCGAACCTCCTAAGGCACAGCCCTTTGCGCTTACGGAGCAGTATGCGAGCGCATCTTTAGCCAGAACGCTGCAGAAGCGCACCAATGCCTGTCACAAAGAGCGGGCGTCCCCGTCTTTCTATCAGGGAGGTGACTGGGTGGACCTGCAGGACCTCTATACGGCGACGTTCCGGCGGGCGCTCCTGCTCTTGGGCGACCGTCACGAGGCCGAGGATGCCGCCCAGGAAGCGGTGACCCGACTGCTCGGCCAGGGAACGGGAACCGTGAAGAACCCCGGCGCCTGGCTCCGCCAGGTCGTCAGTCGTCTGGCCTACGACGCCCTCCGCCGTGGGCAGCGTATCCGGGGTCTCCCGCCCGCGGATGCAGGGCTGACAGATCCTTACCGATCGCACCAGGAGGCCCCACCGGACCCGGCGCAGGTGATGGTCGAGCACGAGCAGGTGCGCCTGGTGCGCACCGCGCTCGATCGGCTCTCGCCCCGCGACCGGCTGATCCTCCTTCTCCGTGCCGAGGGGCTCCCCTACAAGGAGATCGCCCAGGCGGTCCATTGCCGACCCGGATCAGTTGGGACCCTCTTGGCCCGTGCCGAAAGGAGGTTGAAGGAGCAGTATGAGTTGGTGGCTAACGCACCCGCCCGAAGGTGATCTCCGTGCCGTATTGGACCACGAGCTTCACTCCGCCCGCCTGCAGCGCCACCTCGCATCCTGCCCGACCTGCCGCGACCGGCTGACGCAGCTGGCAAGGAGCGCCCAGGCGACGCAGGCGCTCCTGAGCGCCGTGCGAATGGATGTCGCACAGAGCCCCGTGCCAACAATCCCCTGGGAGGAGATCTTACCCGTGCAATCGACCATGCTGCGCCTACGCCCCGTCGCCGTCGGCGCTGCCGTCGCGGCTCTCTTTACGGCAACCCTGCTCATCGATCCCTGGCGCGCCACCGCCGCCAACTGGCTCTCCATCTTCCGAACGCAAAAGATCGCCACCGTCGAGACGAGCCCGCAAGCGATCGAGGGCGCCATCAAGAACCTGAATGAAAAGCTCTCCCCCGAGTTGATCCGACAGCTGGCACGGGTGAGCGGCCCCGAGAGACTCCCCACCATGGAGCCGACCACACCTGCGGCGGCGGCTGACCTGATGGGGCCGTTACTACAGCCTGCGGCCCTCCCGGCAGGCCTACCAGCGGAACCGACCCGCTGGGGCGCCATGCACTCGGCCACCTACACCCTCCGCCCCGATGTGGACGCCATCAACACCTGGCTGCGCGGCCAGGGCGTTCCGGCCTCCCTCAACGAGAAGCTCAAGGGAAGGACCTTCCAGGTGGTGACGCCCGCCGTTGTCGCCCGTCAGTGGCGGGGGGCAGACGGCCGTGGCCTCATGATCGCCCAGGCGACCAGCCTGCAGGTGAGCGGCACGGACGGGATCGACCTGTCGGAGTTGGCCGGGCTGATGGGCCAGCTGGCGGGGGCGCCCGCATCCGTGATCGACCAGATTCGCCAGATCCCCGACCTGTCGCAGACCCTCCCCCTCCCCGTCGGCCCGGAGGTGGGCGAGCCGGTGACGATCGGGCAGGTGCAAGGGGTCTACTACCCGATCGAGGGAGGCGGCGCCCTCGTCTGGCAGCAGGGCGGCTTTACCTACTTCGTAGGCGGTAAGCTGACCCGCGCCGAGCTCTTAGCCGTGGCGGTGCGATAGCGTCATGAGTATCGCCATTGAAACCCACGGGCTCTCCAAGTTCTACGGCCGGGCGCGGGGCTGCCAGAATATCTCCCTGACCGTCCCCGCTGGCTCCATCTTCGGCTTCCTGGGTCCCAACGGCGCCGGGAAGTCGACCGTGGTGAAGCTCCTGACCGGCCTACTCGAGCCGACAGCGGGCAGCGGCACGATCTTCGGCCACCCCATCGGCAGCCTTCAGGCCAAAGCGCTCCTCGGCTTCCTGCCCGAGCACTACCGCTTGCCCGAGTGGCCGAAGGCGCGTGACCTCCTGGGCTACTACGGCCGTCTGTCTGGTCAGAGGCCGGATCGGGAGCGCCTGACGGCCGTACTCGATCAGGTCGGGCTCCTTGACGCTGCAGAGCGGCCGGTCTCTACCTTCTCGAACGGGATGCGGCAACGCCTCGCCTTAGGCGCCGCCCTCCTCCATCGCCCGCGCCTTCTGATCCTGGACGAGCCGACAGCCGCCCTCGATCCCCTGGGGCGCCGCTTCGTCCGCTCGCTGCTGCGGGAGCTACAGGCAGAGGGCGTCACGATCTTCCTGAACACGCATCTGCTGACGGAGCTGGAGCAGCTCTGCGACCACCTCGCCGTGATCCGGAAGGGCGAGGTCGTGGCGACGGGCACGATGGCGGACCTGGCCGGGCGCCAGGTCGAGGTGACCCTGCGGGCGGAGCCGCTCGCTCCGGAGCAGCTCGCCGCATTCGGACCGGTCACGGCCCTGCCGGAGGGACGGCTGCGCGTCGTCCTCCCCAATAGCGACCAGGTGCCGGATCTGGCAGCGTCGATCGTCGCAGCGGGCGCCCGCCTCTACGAGCTGGTCCCCCGCCACCGCAGCCTGGAGGATCTCTTCGTCGATCTGGTAACCGCACCGGGGGAGGTGAGCGCCGGTGGCTGATTGGTTGTTAGTGGGAGGATTTCAACTCCGGGAGCTCCTGCAGCGCCGTCTCGTCTGGCTCCTGTTGCCCGCCTCGAGCATTCCGGTCGCGCTCTTTGCCTTGGTCCTGCGCACGGAGTCGAACGAACCAGGCAAGCTTGAGGCGGTGCGGGTCGCGGCGCACCAGCAACTGATCACCATGATGCTGATCTGCACCTGCCTGCTCATCAGCGCCATCGCCTCCTTTGCCGCCGTCGTGACGGCGGGCTTGGATGCGGAGTCAGGGCGGGCCCAGATGGTGATCAGCCGGCCGGTTCGTCGGCAGGGGGTCTTCCTGGGGCAGTTCCTGGGGCTGGGCGCCGGGGTGGCCTCGTATGCCGCCCTCTTCTACGTGGCGATCCTGCTGACCTTTGGCTGGACCACGGGGGACTGGCCGGCCCTCTGGTGGAGCCTACTGCCGGTCTTCACGCTAGCGCCGCTGGTGCAACTCGCCCTGACGCTCTGGCTGTGCGCGCGGATCGGCCCCATCGGGGCTGGGTTTGGCGCCCTCCTCCTCCTGCTCTTCACCTGGTTGGGCGCCCTGCTTGAGACGGGGGGGCACGCGATGCAACTGCCGAAGCTGGAGCTCTCGGGCGTCATGATCTCGCTTCTCTTGCCGGGCGCCAGCCTGAACGGCTTTGTGACCGGTCATCTGCGGGACGGGATCGGTCAGGGGGCGCTGCTTCAACTGGACTTGAACGGGTCGGCCCCTTCCGGCTGGATGCTGCTCTACGGCCTGCTCTACCTGGCGGGTGTCCTGCTCGCCGGGATGGCCGCCTACCGGCGACGGGAGTTCTAACAGACGGGGACCGGGCACTCATCTTAGAGGTTCTTGTACTCCCCGTTGAAGGCAGCGAACCAGTCGCTTGGCGCCGGGTGATTCTGCAGCCAGGGCAGGTCGTCCACCCCGTAGGCCCGCAGGATCTTGTAGGCATGGTCCAGGCAGTTGTTGCGCAGCCCCGTATACCCCTCCACCTGCTGGTGCTCCGCCACCGCGCGGGCGGCGCCCAGGTTCGGCTCCCGCACCGTCGCCCACTTAAAGCCGTCATACTGGCGCGCCCCGAAGGCCTCGATCATCGCCGCCTCCGAGGGGAACTCCGCCCCCCACCAGCCATTATCGCCGCCCGGCAGGACGACCGGCATCCCGGATGGATTCTCCGTCGAGCCCGCATAGAACGGCCCATCCGCCCCCAGGCTGAAGCCCCAGCCAACATGCCCCGCAAACCCGCCCGGAATCGCCGCGCCATCCTTGCGCAGGAAGATATAAGCCCGTCCCTTCATCGCCACGACCCCTCCCTACTTACAGATCACCGTATAGGACATCTCAGCCGGGTCCGCGACGCCGTACTGGAAGCGCAGCCGCACGCAGTACTCGCCGTCAGCCGGCGCCTTGAACTGCAGCCGCCCCTTGCAGGTGCGCTTGTCGCTATCCGGCAGGATCCACTCGTGCGCCAGGTGCCCCTTCTCACTATCGCAGACGGCGATGGAGACGATCTGGTTGTAGCCCGCGTAATCGAACTCCTTCCACGTCCCCGTGAAGGCGATCCGCATCGTCTGGCCCTTCTCGAGCGTCACGGGGTAGTAGGCGCCCGGACCCGGCTTCAGGTCCCCCGTCAGCGTCAGGCCGCTGAAGAGGATCGGCGCCGGCTCCTTACTCGGCCGCTTCGCCGGCCGAACCCCCTGCACCACCTTCGGCGGCAGGCCGATCATCTCATCGCGCAGGCGAGCGATCACCGTTCGCTGGATCCCCGCCTCCTCCACCTGCTTGGTCAAGGTGCCCACGAGCTGGCCGCGCACCGCCGAGCCGATCGCCTTCTCGACCACATCCATCCCGCAGAGCCCGGGGGAGCCATCGATCGCCTTGACCGCAGCCAGATCGACCGTCACATCCTGCTCCTGGACCTGGTCCGGCTTGACGACGATCATCGCCGGGGACTCCGTCCAGACCCGCAGCCGCATCTTGGCCGCCGCCGGTACCTGCCAACTGCAGGGACCGGCGGTCAGCTTTAGGTCGAGCTTCAGGCTCGCCTCATAGAGAAGGTAGGCCTCCGCCATCGCCGGGAGCGGGCGGACCTGCTCGATCCCGATCTGCCCCTCGACGCGGATCGTTCCGTCATCCTGGACGATCTGGGCCGGGATCTGCCGGCGTAGCTGGAGCCCGATCAGCTCCGGATTGATGGCGTTCTGCATGAAGTTCACGCCGAACTGGTCGAAGCAGATCCGCTCGCCGTGGGCGATGGCGTCGCGCTCCTGCTTGATCAGGTAGCGCAGGGTGTAGCCGCCGCCGATCTCGCTCTTGCGGGGGCTGCGGAGGCGGATGCGGTAGAGGCCGGTCATGGGCGCCTCGTGCCAGGAACCCAACGGGGGATCGACCCAGAGGGAGAACTCCTGGGCCCAGCCCTCGCTGTCGACGGGCATGAAGAGCGAGTGGTACTCCTTGCCCTTGGGGTCGAGGATCTCGAAGGAGAGCCCGGCGTGATCCATCAGGCCTGGCTGCTCGAGGTACTGGGCGTAGAGGTGGAAGCGGAAGCGTTCGCCCTGTGCGAGCATGACGGCGTAGGTGTGGCTGGTGCCGGGGCCGATCTGGCCCTCGACGGCGCTCTCCTTGCCGAAGGGCATCGGGGGGAGTTTGGTGTTGGTGGTGAGCCAGGGCTGTTCGGCGGCGGTGGATTCGAGGATCATGCGGGTGAGGTCGAAGGTGCGGTCGACC
>DATGYC010000229.1:0-4239 GCA_035298385.1 Symbiobacteriaceae bacterium
ACCCGACTCCATCAGCGTAATCAGTGGTAAAAAAGACCTCTATACCAAACCCTTCCCCCCCGATCTTTATACAATCTTTACATTCCGTTCACCACCGTTCGGAAGGTTTAGATATATCAGTTTACGAATCCCTACCTGCTCCGCTGAATCTCCCGCAAGCAAAGCGGCAGCGAAAGGGGTGTCCCTGCATGAATCGGATCCGGCTTTCGGTTAACGGTGCCCCGGCCGAGCTCTCTGTGGAACCCCGTACCCTCCTGGTCCAAGCGATCCGCGACCAACTGAACCTGACCGGGACCCATGTCGGCTGTGACACCGTCACCTGCGGCGCCTGCACCGTCCTGCTCAACGGCGAGGCGGTCAAGTCCTGCTGCATCCTGGCCGTGCAGGCCGATGGCTGCGAGGTGACGACGATCGAAGGGCTCGCCGCTGGTGGCTCGCTCCATCCGGTGCAATCCGCCTTCCAGGAGTGCCACGGCCTCCAGTGCGGCTTCTGCACCCCGGGCATGATCATGTCCACGTGTGGCCTCCTCGCCCGCAACCCGCAGCCCTCCGAGGCCGAGATCCGGGATGGGCTGGAGGGGAACCTCTGCCGCTGCACCGGCTACCAGAACATCGTCAAGTCGGTCCAGACGGCGGCGAACGCCATTGCCCAGCAGCCGGTCGAGGCCAAGTAGGAAAGGAGCTGGTCCCTCATGCAAGAGCCCTTGATCGGCCGCTCCGTCAAGCGGTCCGAGGATCCACGCCTGATCACCGGCTCCGCCACCTATACCGATGATATCCAGAAGACCGGCATGCTCTATGCCTACGTGATTCGCTCGCCCTACGCCCACGCCCGCATCGTCAAGATCGATAAGGCGGCGGCGGAGTCGATGGAGGGCGTCACCGGGGTCTACACCTACGATGACCTCGCGGCTTACTTCAAGGCCCCGCTTCCCTGCGCCTGGGCGGCCTTCCCGGATCTCAAGAATCCGGCGCACTGGCCCTTGGCGCCCCAGATCGCCCGCCACGTCGGTGATCCGATCGCTGTCGTCGTCGCCACCGACCGGGCGCTGGCGAAGGATGCAGCGGACCTCGTCGAGGTCGAGTACGATGCGCTCCCGGCGATTGTCGATCCGGCGCAGGCGCTGGCGCCGGGCGCCCCGAAGGTCCACGCTGAGTTAGCGGACAACGTCGCCTACAGGTTTAACTACGCCACCGCGGGCGTCGATGCCGCCTTTGCCCAGGCCGATGTCGTCGTCAAGCACCGCTTCATGCAGCAGCGCCTCGTGCCACACGCCCTGGAGCCGCGCGCCTACGTCGCCGAGTACCACCGGGCCAATGGCGAGCTGACGCTCACCTCCTCGACCCAGATTCCGCACCTCTTGAAGCTCTTCACGGCGGTCTGCCTTGGATTGCCAGAGCACCTGGTCCGCGTCATCGCCCCAGAGGTGGGCGGTGGCTTCGGCTCCAAGCTGCAGGTCTATGCGGAGGAGATCATCGCCTGCGCCCTGGCCATGCACCTGGGCAAGCCGATCAAGTGGACGATGGAGCGCCGGGAGGAGTTCCTCGCAACGCACCACGGGCGTGAGGGGATCATGGAGGTCTCCTTCGCCGCCGCCAAGTCCGGACAGCTCCAGGGGATCAAGGTCGACTGGATCGCGGATATGGGCGCCTACAACATGCTGAACGGGCCCTACGTGCCGATCCTCGGCTTCCTCGTTCTGCCGGGGCCGTATGCCAACCGTGAGTTCGGCTGCAACATCACGGGCGTCTTCACCAACAAGACCGGCACCGACGCCTACCGCGGCGCCGGGCGCCCCGAGGCGACCTACGTCCTCGAGCGGATGATGGACCTGCTGGCGGCCGAACTGGGAATGGACCCCGTCGCCGTGCGCCAGCAGAACCTGATCCCCGCCGATCAGTTCCCCTTCACGAACGCCTCCGGCATCACCTACGACGTCGGCGAGTACCACGGCGCCCTCGACACGGCGCTGAAGGCGATCGACTACGCAGGGTTCCGGCGGGAGCAGATGGCGCGCGTCGCCTCCGGCTCACCCAAGCTTCTGGGGATCGGCCTCTCGACCTATATTGAAGCGTGTGGCCTTGCCCCGGCAGGCGCCACCCACGGCTCTGCCTACGGCGCCCACCTCTACGAGTCGGCGCAGATCCAGGTCCACCAGACCGGCAAGGTGACCGTCTTCACCGGCGCCTCCGCGCATGGGCAGGGCCATGAGACGACCTTCGCCCAGTTGGTAGCGGACCGTTTGGGCGTCGCTTTCACGGACGTCGTGATCCGCCACGGCGACACCGCCGCTGGACCGTTCGGGCTGGGGACCTACGGCTCCCGTTCGCTCGTCGTCGGTGGCATGGCGATCTGGGAGGCCTGCGAACGGGTCCGCGCCAAGGCGACCCGCATCGCTGCACACCTGCTCGACGTGCCGGAGGCCCAGATCGAGATGCCAGGTCATGTCGCCGGGGATGCCCCGCAGGTGCAGCACGCGCGCGCAGAGGGCCACTTCAATGGGTGCTACTGCGTCAAGGGGAGTCCCGAGCGCTCGCTCTCCTTCGCCGAGATCGCTGCCCGGGCGAACCTCGCCTCCCACGCCGGACTGCCCGCCGGGATGGAGCCAGGGCTCGACGTCACCGTCAACTTCACGCCGTCGAACTTCAGCTACCCCGCCGGCACGCACATCTGCACCGTCGAGGTCGATACCGAGACGGGCAAGGTCGACCTGCTGCGCTTCGTCGCCGTCGATGACTGCGGCACCGTCCTCAATCCGCTGATCGCTGAGGGCCAGGTCCACGGCGGCCTCGCGCAGGGGATCGCCCAGGCGCTCTTCGAGGAGCTGCGCTACGACGAGTACGGCCAGCCGCTCGGCACGAGCCTGATGGAGTACGCCTTCCCCTCGGCGCCCGATCTGCCCTCCTTTGAGACGCAGTTCCACTCGACGCCATCCCCGACGAACCCGCTGGGCGCCAAGGGCATTGGCGAGGCTGGCACCATCGGTTCCACCCCGGCGGTCATCAACGCCGTCTGCGATGCGCTCCGCCACCTGGGCGTCAAGGATATCGACATGCCCGCCACCCCACCCCGCGTCTGGGCCGCCATCCAGGCTGCCGGGCGCCAGCAGTAAAGGAGGCGAGAACATGTTTGCAGCAGCCTTTGACTACGTGCGGGCAGAGTCCGTCGCTCACGCCCTGCAGCTCATGCAGCAGCACGGTCCCGATGCAAAGCTGATCGCCGGTGGCCACTCGCTCCTGCCGGCGATGCGCCTCCGGCTCGCCCAGCCGAAGACCCTGATCGATATCGGTCGCATCCTGGAGCTTCAGTTCGTCCGGGAAGAGGGCAACGATCTGGTCCTGGGCGCTCTTGCGACCCATTACCAGATCCTCGCCGCACCGCTCGTCAAGGCCCGGTGCCCAGCGCTCGCTGAGACGGCCGAGGTCGTCGCCGATATGCAGGTCCGGAACAAGGGCACGATCGGTGGCGCCATCGCGCACGCCGACCCAGCCGCTGACTATCCGGCGATCCTCCTCGCTCTCGGGGCGACGGTGGAGATGCAGGGGATGGGCGGCACGCGCCGGGTCCCGATCGACCAGTTCTTCACCGGGCCGTTCGAGACGGCGCTGCAACCGGATGAGGTCCTGACGGCGATTCGGGTGCCCAAGATGCAGGCGGGCGAGGCCGCGGTCTACCGCAAGTTCACCCGTCGCCAGAACGACTACGGCATGACCGGCATCGCCTGCTTCCTGAAGGCCGGGCCGGATAAGGTCTGCACGGAGATCCGGGTCGGCATCACCTGCGTCGGCCTCTCGGCCTACCGGGCGAAGGCGACCGAGGGGGTCATGCGGGGCGCCCGGATGACGCCGGAGCGGATCCAGGCGGCAGCCGAGGAGGCGATCACTGGCGTCGATGTCAGCGGTGACGCCTACGTCCCCGCCGACTACCGGGCTGCCCTCTGCCAGGTCGAGACCCGCCGGGCGATCGAGGACTGCATCGCACAGCTCGGTCTAACCCTGTAGCCGTAAAGGAGCGGATTCGATGCGTGAGCTCCTCCCCCTGATCGAGCGGCTTGAGGCCTCAGGGGAGGCGGTGGCGGTGGCCTTGGTCGTCGCCACCGCCGGCTCCACCTACCGGAAGGCGGGCGCAGCGATGCTGCTCTCGGCGACGGGACTGACCGAAGGGGCGGTATCGGGCGGCTGCCTGGAGGCGGACCTGCTGGCCCGCGTGCAGGGATCGGTCCTGCCGCTGGGGCGCCC
>DATGYC010000230.1:0-15855 GCA_035298385.1 Symbiobacteriaceae bacterium
TTGCTAAAAGGGGGATCTCGTTGATGAAGCTACTACGGTCCGCAATTGCAGTCTCTGCACTTCTGGCGTTGACCCTGACCGCTTGCACCACCAGCAAGCCCGCCCAGAACGAGAACAAGCCGGAGGCCGCCGCCGTCAAGAAGGGGCCGAACGGCGAGAAGTATGGTGGCACCTACCACGTGGCCATCAGCAGCGAGCCGCCCCTGGTTGACCCGCAGGTCGACACCTCCCTCCAGGTCTACAACATGTCCCGTAACATCTTCAGCACCCTGCTGCGCTATAAGGGCGATACCCTCGAGCTGGAGCCGGAGCTTCTGGCGGAGATGCCGAAGGCCTCGGCTGATGGCAAGACCTACTCCTTTAAGCTGAAGGACGGCATCGCCTTCTCCAACGGCGCCAAGCTGACGGCGAAGGACGTCAAGTTCACCTTCGAGCGGATGCTCCTGCCGGCGACCAAGGCCGCCAACGGCTGGCTCCTCTCGCAGATCGTCGGTGCCAAGGACGTGACGGGCGGCAAGGCTACCGAACTGGCTGGCCTGAAGGTGACCGGCGACCTGACCTTTGAGATCACCCTCGCCGATCCCTACACCCCGTTCCTCCAGTCCCTGGCGAACCCCGGCCTCTCGATCTTCCCGGCTGAGTACGCCACCCAGAAGGGTGACAAGTTCGGCCGTGAGCCGATCGGTACCGGCCCCTTCATCCTGAAGGTGTGGAAGCAGAACGACCAGCTGGTGCTGGAGAAGAACCCGAACTACTACGAGAAGGGCCTGCCCTACCTCGACAAGATCGAGTACCGCATCATCGCTGACTCGGCCACCTCGTGGCTGGAGTTCCAGAGCGGCAACACCGAAGAGGGCGCCCCGCCCACCAGCGAGGAGAAGGCGACCCGCGAGTCCGGTAAGTATCAGGTCAACGACATCGTCTCGCTGAACACCTACTACCTGGCGCTGGACACCAAGACCTACTCGAACCCCAAGCTGCGCGAGGCGATCTCCCTGGCGATCGACCGTCAGGCGATCGTCAACGCCGTCTACAACGGCAAGGGCAAGGTTGCGACCTCCTTCGTCACGCCGGGCATCCCGGGCGCCCTGAAGAACGGCGCTGGCTTCCCCTTCGATGCGGCCAAGGCGAAGCAGATCATCAAGGATAACAAGCTTGAAGGCACCAAGATTGAGGTCTGGCAGCGCGGCGGCGACAAGGTGACCGATGCCAACCTGGCCATCCAGCAGATGCTGCAGGATGTCGGCCTCGTCTACGACGTCCAGATCAAGGACAAGGCGACCTTCAATGCGGCCCGCGGCAAGGGGCAGATTCCGGCCCAGCAGGGCAACTGGTTCGCGGACTTCCCGGACCCCGACAACTACCTCTACACCTTCCTCTTCAGCAAGGAATCGGTCAAGATGAGCGTCAACTACGCCAACGCCGACGTGGATGCCAAGCTGACCGAGGCTCGCACCAGCACCGACAAGGCGAAGCGTGAGGCGATCTACCAGGAGGTCGAGAAGAAGCTCCTGTACGAGGAGTACGCGATCCTCCCGCTCTATCACATCACCTCCACCGACTACCTACAGAAGTGGGTTAAGGGCTATCCGAAGGATCAGCTCCGGGTTGGCGGCATGAAGGGCGTCTGGCTGGACAAGTAGTACCAACAGGTCGTTGAGGGGGCCCCGGCCCATACGGGGCTCCCTCTTGTTTATGTAAAGGGGAATCGAGATGCTGCGGTACATCATCCGACGGTTACTGGCCGGCATTCCCGTTCTGTTGGGAGTCAGCCTGATCACCTTCATCCTGATGCACATCGTCCCGGGCGATCCGGTCTCGGTCGCCTTTGACAAGCGATACGATCCCGCTGCGATCGCCAGCATTAAGCACGAACTTGGGCTGGACCGGCCCATACCGGTGCAGTACCTCGACTTCGTCAAGGGCGCCGTCACAGGTGACCTGGGCGCCTCCTTCCAGTCGAAGAAGCCCGTCATGCAGATCATCGGCGATGGCCTACCCGCCACCCTGAAGCTAACGGCCTCCTCGGTCCTGGTCACCCTGCTACTGGGCATTCCCCTTGGTGTCCTGGCCGCCGTCAAGAAGGGGACCTGGCTCGACTGGGGCGCCACCTTAGGCACCCTGACCTTCATCTCGGCGCCGGTCTTCTGGATCGCCATGCTGGCCCAGATCCTGGTCTTTACGCTCAACAAGGCGACTGGTGGCAACTGGCCCATCTCGGGCTTTAGGACCCCCCTGCACCTGATCCTCCCGGCGATCGTCCTAGGCTCGCGCTACGCCGCCTCCCTCTCCCGCCACACCCGGACGGCCATGCTGGACGTCCTCGGGCAGGACTACACCCGGACCGCCCGCTCGAAGGGCGTCTCGGAGCGATTGGTCATCTTCAAGCATGCCTTGAAGAACGCCCTGGTCCCTGTCTTGACGATCGTCGGCCTTGAGATCGGCGGCCTCCTGACCGGGTCGATCCTGATCGAATCCGTCTTCGGCATCCCTGGTGTCGGCCTGGCGACGATCAACGGCCTGACCAACCGGGACTTCCCGGTGATTCAGGGATCGGTCCTCTTCACCGCCGTCATCTTCGTGCTCATCAACATCCTGGTCGACATCTCCTACTCCTTCGTCGACCCGCGGATCCGGATCAGCTAGGGGGTAGACGTATGATTGCAAAGAAGGAAACGCCAACCGCAGCGACCGAGCCGAAGGCGACGACCCCCTGGGTCCGCTTCCGCCGCAATAAGCTCGCCGTCGCTGGCCTGGTTGTGATCATCGGCCTCGTGCTCCTCGCCATCTTCGCTCCCTGGATCGCCCCGGCCGATCCGAACCGGCAGGACCTGCTTGCCAAGTTCGCGGCACCCGGTACCCCGATGAGGGCCTCAATGGGCGGCTCCACCTACCTGTTTGGTGCGGACTCGCTCGGGCGCGACCTGCTCTCGCGCACGATCTGGGGCGCCCGGATCTCGCTGATGGTCGGCGTGGTCTCTGAGACCCTGATCGTCCTGATCGGCGTGACGATGGGCTCCCTCGCTGGCTACTACGGTCGCTGGGTCGATCAGGTGATCTCCCGCCTCTGTGAGATCCTCTTCGCCTTTCCGGACCTGCTCTTCGCGATTGCGATGATGTTCGCTCTGGGTAGCGGCTTGCTCAACCTCTTTATCACCCTGGCCGTCATCTCCTGGGCTGGAATGGCGCGACTCGTACGCTCCCAGGTGCTACAATTGAAGGAGCGCGAGTACGTTCAGGCCGCCAAGGCGGCGGGCGCCAAGGACTGGTGGGTGATCCTCCGGCATATCCTGCCGAATGCGATCGGCCCGATCATCGTCTCGGCGACGCTGGGTGTCCCGGGCGCCATCATGGCAGAGGCCTCCCTCTCCTTCCTGGGCCTGGGCGTCAAGCCGCCGACCGCCACCTGGGGCTACATGATCTACGACGGGCGCCAGTACCTGATGTCCAATCCCCTTGTCTCCGTCATCCCTGGCGTGGCCGTCATGCTGACCGTACTCGCCTTCAACCTCTTTGGCGACGGGCTGCGGGACGCCTTCGACCCGCGCGCCAAGCAGAAGGGAGCCTAAGTCCATGCCCCTCTACGCTGTGCCCTCGTTCGCTGAGGGCGCCCATGCTGGCACCACATTGACCGCTGAAGGCTACCTGACCGGCACCGGCGAGTGGACCTCGCCCGTCTACACCGCCGCGCAACCCTTTACCTGGGCGGTCGTCTCCTGGAACGGAGACGGTGAGCATCTGGAGCTTCGTGTCCGGGCCAAGCTCGGGTCGAACTGGTCCCCCTGGTTCTCCTTCGGCACCTGGTCGGAGACCGGTGCGAAGGGCTCGCTACCGAAGCAGGTCGTCGAGGGCGTGGGCAAGCTCTCCACGGACACCCTAACCCTGGCTGAGACGGCCGTGGAGTGGCAGTTGCAGGCTCACCTCCAGAATGCCACCCTGAAGCGGGCCTGGCTCTCCGCCGCCATCCCCGCTGCTCGTTCGAACGAACCGGCACACCGGGCCGCTTGGGGCGTGGAACTCCCAGTCCCCCAGAGGTCGCAGATGATCTATGAGGGCGGCAACGTCTGGTGTAGCCCGACCTCCCTTTCGATGGTCATGGCGGCCTGGGGCACCGACCTGGCTATCCCCGAGACGCTCGTACCGGGCGTCTACGATCCCGTCTATGAGGGGACGGGGAACTGGGTCTTCAACACCGCCTACGCCGGGTCGAAGGGGTTCGTCGCCTGGGTCGATCGGCTGCCGGGCTTCGCCGACCTAGAGCGCTGGGTCACCCGGGGCGTCCCGGTCATCTGCTCGGTCGCCTACAGCCGGGAGTGGTTGCCCAACGCCGTCCATCCCTATACCGGCGGGCATCTGCTGGTCGTACGGGGCTTCACCGCCGAGGGTGACGTCATCTGTAACGATCCCGCTGCGAGCACGGATGACGGGGTCCGGGTCGTCTACCGCCGAGACCTCTTCCAGCGCGCGTGGCTGGACCGGGGCGGCGTGGTCTACCTTCTCCAGCCGGAGGGCTGGCAGGGTTAACAGCGACAGAGCAGGGCGTGCACGCATGCACGCCCTGCTCTTCTTTCTACGAGCCTACCCCAGCCGACGCCGCTCATCCTGCAGTAGCTTGCGGAGCGCCCGGAGCTCATCCCGAATATCCCGCAGTGTCAGAAGGAGCCAGAACCCACCGGTCAACGAGATTCCCCACGTCAAGACGGAGAGGAGAAGCGGTAGAGCGATGGGGATCACCTCCTACAGCCGGTGCTGCCGCTGATCTGGTAGGAGATGGATGCGCGCCTGTCCCTGCCCGGTCGTGGCGCCCTCAGACCGCCCGAAGAAGCGGCGGAGCAGCTTGCCTGCCCCCCACCGCCAGAGAGCACGCAAGCGCATGAGCACCCGCCGCCAAAGAGTCCGGCGCGGTCGCGTGGTGGCTACCTGGGTGGTCGAGCGGCCCTTCGCTTGCGTAGCGTGGGCGCTCCGGCGCCCAGCCTGGCGGCGCGGAGACCGGCGTCGAGACTTGCGCGTCCACATGAGCGTTCACTCCTATTCCTAGTACAGAGCACCCCGATGAAAACCCTGTTACCCCTAAAACGAAAAACAGGCACAAAAGGTTTGATCTTTTTCGCCTCTGGGCGACAAAAATTTTTCGGTAGGGCTAGTCTGCCCGCCATGGGGCGCCCCCATAAGCCAAAAAAGGAAGGACCGCCCTACGCGGGCGATCCTTCATCTTGTTCAGGTGGCATCTGGCTTACAGCGACGTTCTGGTAGGCAGCGATGGTCAATCGGTTCTTCCCGCCCCGTTTGGAGGCGTAGAGCGCTGCATCCGCAGCCCCGACCAACGCCTCAACCGTCTGGGCGTGAGTCGGAAAGGCGGCGACCCCGACAGAGAAGGTCGGTTCAAGTCCGGGCATCGTACCCTTCTCGGCGATAATCTTCCGGAGCCGTTCCCCGAGCACCGAAGCGTCCGAGGCCGCCGTCAACGGCAGAATGATGGCGAATTCGTCCCCGGCATAACGGAAGGCCCAATCCGTAGAGCGAAGACTCTCCTTGAGGAGGCGCCCAATCGTGCGCAGGTACTCATCACCTTGCTGATGCCCCAATCGGTCATTCACCTGCTTTAGGCAGTCAGCATCCAGCATAATCAGAGAGAGTGGCTGACTATAGCGGCGAGCTCGTTCCACCTCCCGCTCCAACACGGAGAAGAGGTGGCGGGCGTTGTACAGACCGGTCAGGTGATCTGTGATCGAGAGATCGGCCAGGTCCCGCAGGGCACGTGCATGTTGGAGCACCAGGTGAACCTGCCGTGCGAAGGAGGCCGCCAGAGCGATATCGCCGCGGTCAAACTTGTCGACCCCAAACCGGGTCATGCGCACAACACCGACCGGTTGCTCATCGCCGATCGGGACGAACAGACCGGACTTCACCTCGCCCCCCCAGCCCGGGAGGGGTTGGGTGTACCGGTCCTTCTGCGAGTTTCCCGTCAAATGGGGGCGCCCCGTCTCAAAGACCACACCGGTCGCGCCGAAGTTGCGTGGCACTCGGAAGGCCTTCGTCTGTGCGATGTAGCTTTCATCGTGCCGTTCGTTGAAACAACTGGCCACCGGCACCAGCACCTCATCAGCATCATCCCAGAGGTAGATAACCGTGCTGTCCGCTTCCAGCAGTTCCTGTAACTGCTCAGCAGCCTTGGCCAACAACTTCTTCTCATCCTGCTGCGAGAGCTGCTCCGTAAACCGAATAAGGGCTGACAGACGGCGGCGCTCCGACCGCTCAGACTCATAGCGGCGGATGAAGACGGTCAATCCCACCATGATCAGGGCGGTCCCCAGAAGACCGAAGGTGATCCAACTATAGAGGGTGACGAACTGCCCAAGCGGGGTCGCCTTACCGGGACCAGAAAGCATGAGGTCAGGGATGACCCCCAACAGTGCGTAGCCCTGGCAGAAGAGGCCGGTACCAAGCAGGTCGACCAACGCACCCCCACGCCACTGTTGGCGGTGCCACGAGACCAAGCGTACAACACCAAAAATCATGACCAGCCCGATGCCAGCCTGGGTAGCCATCTCGACCAGATGACGCAATGTAAGAGCGCGCACGCCAAGCGACATAAGGATGGAATAACCGAAGATAAAGGCCAGATGGCCTCCGACGACCAGTGGCAGGCGCGGCAACAGGAAGAGCCGCCCATTGGGTCGCTCCCCCTCCAGTTGGTCAATAAACAGGGTGAATCGCTTCCAGGTTGCCTTCCACATTGTACAAACCCTCACTTGGTCGCAGAGGCAAGGTTAGTACACATACAGATTAGACAAACGAAATCGTTATCCTTTACTTAGTCGACGTTTTCCGATGCAGGTTTTGCTCGCCCGATGTGGTATCTGGTCATGGAGAGGACTAGCCCTACATGAAAGGAGCGATGCGCCATGGGACGACCCACGCGCCTTGCCCCCTGGCTTCTGGTCCTGCTCCTCGGTCTGGCGGGTTGCGGGCGCCCCTCGACGCCCACGCCGACCCCGGCACCGCCTAGCAAAGCGGTCCCGCCCAGCGCCCCTGAACCGAGCGCTCCGGCCCCGGCCATGCCAGAACCAGCAGCGCCCAAGCCAACGAAGCAGACCTACCCCGCCCTGCCAGGTGCGATTGGGATCATGATTGAGAACTCCCCCGGCGCCCGCCCACAGATTGGGCTGGACCGGGCAGACCTGATCTTTGAGAGCGAGTCGGAGTATGGCGTCACCCGGTTCCTCGCGCTCTTCAACCGCGAGGGCGCCCCCGTGATCGGGCCGGTCCGGAGCGCCCGCAAACCGTTCATTGAGATGGCGACCCCCTACAAGGTCCCCTACGCCCACGCCGGCGGATCGAACGAAGCGCTGGGCCTGCTCGCCTCTGCGCCAGGTGGCCTGCTCAACGTGGATGAGATCTATGTCTGTGGCGGTTGCTTCTGGCGCTCAAAGGACCGCGTGGCGCCCCACAACCTCTACACCTCAAGCGACCTGCAGGTGAACTATGCCGCTGAGCGCGGCTTCGCCCTCACGCCACTCCGGCGCTTCCCTGAAGGGGACCTGGCCGGTGGCGAGGCCGTTGTACGCATCGCCTATGACTGGGGCCAAGGGACGCAAGATGGTGCATGGAACTGGGACGGCAAGCGCTACCTGCGCAGTCAGGCCGGCGAGCCGCACCTGATGGCAGACGGGACCCAGTTGGCGACCGACAATCTGGTCGTGCTCTTCACCCGCTTCGTCTGGCGCCCGGATGCACAGCCGCAGTCTGGCCTTTACCAGATCGATGTCGTCAGCAACGGCGACGGCATCTTATACCGGGACGGCAAGGGCTGGCCGATTCGCTGGTCGAAGGCGAGCCGCTCCGCCCACATCAACCTCTCCCTGCCCGACGGTAGCCCCGCCCTGCTCCGGCCAGACGGACAGACGTGGGTCACCTATCTGAAGAGCCCCAACCACGTCCGAACGGGTCTCCTCCCACGCTAGAACCGGTGACGATCTGTCCTGGACTCTGGAGGTTCAACGATGCTACGACTACTCCACCACCTCGGAGCGAACCTGCCCCTGGCCGGGCTGATCTTCCTGCTCGAAGGGATCGGCCTCCCGATTCCCGTTGAGATTCCACTGGGGATCATGGGCTATCGGCTGGCCCATGAGACGCTTCACCTGGTTCCAGCGATCCTGTTGATGTGGCTGACGACCACGGTCGGCAACGTGCTCGGCTACTGGATTGGGTACCGGCTTGGGCGGGCGCCCATGCTGCGGATCCTTCGCCTCTTCCGGATCAAGCAACAGACCTGGGACCGGCTAGAGGGCTGGTTCACAACCCATGGTCTGAAGACGATCATCTTCACGCGCTGGATCAACTGGGGCTTCGCCCAGTCGATGTGGCTGAGCGGGATTACCCGGATTCCGTTCCGGCGCTTCTTCCCGACCATCCTGCTGAACAACCTGCTCTGGGCGATCGGTTGGACGTGGCTGGCTGACATACTGATCAGCTTCTTCCGTCGCAGAGGCTGGCAGATGCTTCATGGGTTGATCGATCATCTGCCCTGGGTGCTGCTCGGGGCGGGCGCCCTGGGCGTCCTGGCATGGTGGATCCGCCGGCGGGTCCGTAGCGCCAAGGCGACCCCCACACCGAAATAAGAAGAGGCAGGCGATCGACGCCTGCCTCTCTCTGTTAGAACGCCCGACGGGTGCGGAAGTCGACCCCCGGGTGGTACATATGCGCGACGAGAAGATTCGGGCCCGTGCAGCCAGCCTCTGGGCAGTAGCAGTTGAAGGGGGCGAAGCGCGGATCCGTCTGCCAGCGATCGAAGGCCGCCTGGAGCGGATCAGCGACCAGGTTGCCCAGGGCGGCGACATCCGCAAAGTCCGTCACGTAGAGATCCCCGCTGAAGGCGCTGATGTTGATCCGGTTCCGCCCGTCCGGGCAGTTCCGAATCGAGAGGTTCGGGGCGCCCTTCGCCTTGGCGATCAGGGCCCGGTCCTCAGGCAGGGGGCTGCACGGGAAGAACGGGAAGGTGCCGAAGAGAGCCCAGAGATCCAGGTCACGCTCGTCCAGGAACCGGTCTGTCGCCGTCCGATACTCGTCCAACGAGAGGACGGGCAGGTCTTGCGCCCAATCGGCGGCGTACATCGGGTGGACCTCATGCCGCTGGCAGCCCATGGCGGCGATCATCCGATTCAATTGGCCGAGATGGGGCGCCGTCTCCCGGTTGATCATCGACTCCGCGGAGACGAAGCAACCGCCCTTGGCCAGCGCCTCCGCGTTGCTCACGATGCGGTTATAGAGCCGCTCGGACGAGCTGATCGGGACATGCTCCCGCCCATGGCTCCAGGCGATGCGATGGAAATCCTCTACACCTGTATAGTTCCAGGAGATGTGCAGTACATCCAGATACGGAGCGATCAGCTCGTACCGTTCCAACTCATAGGTCAGATTCGTATTGATCTGCGTGCGTAGCCCCCGCTCCTTCGCCCAGCGCAGAAGGGGCAGGACGTACTCCCGCAGGGTCGCCCAGCTCTCACTCGGCTCGCCACCGGTGATCGAAAGGGTTGAGAGGCCCTCCACCTCGGCCAGCCGACGGTAAAGCAGGTCGAGGGGCAGCCGAGGCGGGTCGGCCATCGCCAGGGTCTCGCCAACGGCACAGTGCCGGCAGCGCATGTTGCAGCGGTTGGTCACGGTCACCTCGACGGAGGTCAGTAGGTGGCTCCCCGTTCGCCGGTTGCGTTCCGGCTCCCAGGGATCATTGACGGGCGAGAGCGGTTCGAGGGTCAGCTTCATTGACGGAGCCTCCTTAGTCGGGGAGCCTGGTCCAAAGAGAGTGGCGGGCTGTAGGACAGCCCGCCACTACTCTATGCGTCTGCCCGCTAGGGCAGGAGCGCCTTGATCGCCTCTTCGTTAAACCCGACCTGAACGCCCTGGGGCGTAACGATCACCGGACGCCGCCAGAGCCACGGCTCCTCAGCCAACAGGTCGATCCACTCGGCCTCACTGAGGTCGCGTTCAGCTAGACAGAGTTCCTTATAGCGATTGCCGCGGACCGAGATTAGGTCGTAGACCCCGTCGGGCAAGCGGCGGATGATCGATTCAACCTCGGCCGGAGTCGCCTTCTCCTGCATGAAGAGACGCGTCTCATAGGCGATACCCATCTTCCCAAGCAACTGCTTGGCCTGTGCACAGGAGCTTCAACTGGGATATGTGTAGAAGATGACGGATGCCGACACCAGGGCCACCTCCTCAGTCCTAACCCTACAAAGATTCGAGGGTATGGCTGAAAATCCTCTCTAGGGCTTAGCCGAATCGGCTGATAGCCCGCCCGTCCGTGGGTGTCTGCAGCGTGGTGAGGAAGTCGCGCACCCCGGCAGCGTACCGGGCCGGTTGCTCCAGCGGGGCCAAGCCTCCGGAGCCCGGGATCAAGACAAGGCGACCACGGGCCCGCCGCCATATGGTAGCGTGGGGGTCCAGGGCGCCCTCCAGAAAGAGTATGGGGCAGCTAGCCCGGTCCAGACCCGCCGACCACTCATACTGGGCGGCGGCGGTCAGGTCAGCCGTTCGGCACGCCGGAGTCGCCTTCTGCCACCGCCGTTGCCAGTGCATGCGCACGGTCGCCGACGGAATATGGCGAAGGAGCTCCTCATCGAACGCTGTATGGGTCTCCCCCTGGCTAACTAGGTCACGAGCACGGTCGGAGGCTCGTCCACCAGGGACTCCCCCGGTCAGCACCAATCCGTAGACCCGCTCCGGTCTCACAACAGCGAGGTCCAGGGCGATGGCGGCGCCCAAGCCGAGGCCGACCACGCTGATCTTCTGCCGGATGGCGAGTGCCTCTAGGAAGCCAAGGATCCATTCTCGATAGGCCTGCACGGAGGGGACAGGACTTCCAGCAGAGCGACCATGTCCGGGCATGTCCAAGGCCAAGCACCGCACCTCTGAGCCCAGGTGGCGCAACTGCTCTTCCCAGGTGGCAACGCTGCCGCCGGACTCATGCAAGAAGAGAACGGTCGGGCCGAACTCCGGCCCTGACGCCTCGTAGTACAGATCGACGCCACTGACCTGAGCGGACCCTCCACTGCGCAGCGGTGCTTGAGTCCAACCGCCTCCGGACCGTCCTACTCCCATGCAATCCACCCCACATTGCAGATCGTAGAAGATTGCAAAGAGCGTGTAAAGGACCGAACGGCGTTCGGTCGGGAAGTCGATCAATTCGACGTGAGTACGTCCGGTTCTGGTAGAGACTACCGGATGCGACGGCGCAGAACGGCTGGTGGGATGGTCAGGCCGACCGCAAGGCCGCCGGCGTAAAGCAACGTCTCCACCCACGTAGCGGCCGCCTTGGTCAGTTCGCCGTTGATCAGGGCCAGGGTGCCCCGATAGGCCATAATGCCAGGCACTAGCGGGAAGAGGCCGGGAATGATGAAGAGGATCGTCGGCTGGTGGAGTCGGCGGGCGAAGACCTCTGCCGCCACTCCGACGACCAGGGCGCCCAGAAAGGCCGAGAAGGCGCCCGAGCCTGGCCAGATGATCAGCCCAAGCTGGTAGCCGGCCCAGCCCAGGAGACCGATTACGCCGATCGGTAGGATGGTGTGCTTCGGTCCACGCATCGCCAGACTGGTCGCCGCTGAGGTAAGGAAGGCCGAGATGTACATGAGCATAGTTATCCCCCCCGATGCATGAGCGCCAGGGCGGCGCCCACCCCAGCCGCCAAGGCCGCGACCTTTAGCGCCACCTCTGCGGCACGGGCCGAGGCAGAGCCAAGGTCCCCAGCGATCGCATCGCGTATGGTCGTCGTAAAGGCGGTGCCCGGGACGAGCATCATGATGCCGCCGGCGATGACCGCCTCCAGATTGGCCCCGGTAAACCGATGGAGCAGGGCGCCCGCAAAGACGGCGATGAACCCAGCCGAGAACTCACCCACGGCGTCCGGGAGGTTCAACCAGGCGACCAGTTTCAGGACCTCCTGGGCAAAGAGGTTGGCCACGAAGGCGGGCATGAAGTCGGGAAGCGTGCCGCCCACCAGCATCGTGCAGGCGGCGGCTCCAAGCGCCCAGAGGGGCGGGTTCAGCCACTCCGGTACGGTTGGCGGTGCCGCCAAGATCGCCTCGACGGTGGGCAGGTGATCGGTCGGGTGGCCCGGATTGGAGGCGATCTGGCGGGAGAGGGCGTTGATCGCACCCACCCGGTCCAGGGCTGGGACGCGCTTGCGGATCCGCCGGACACCGGTCACGGGAGGGCGCCCCTCCAGCGAGACGAAGAGCCCGGTCGGGGTGGCGTAGACCTCCACCGCATCGTAGTCGTAGGCGTGGGCGATCCGGGTCAGGGTATCCTCCACCCGGGTTACCTCGGCGCCCGAGGTGATCAGGGCGTGCCCGACTGTCAGGGTCAGTTCTAGCACGTCCGATGGATTGGTCACTGCACGCCCTCCTTTCTTACTTGACCCGATAGAGCAGTCCGGCTGGACCAGATTCAACACTCACAACTCCATCCATGTAGAGCATGTCCAGATGACCGACAATGTCCGACAGGCCTAGATGCAGATCATTGTTTCCCAGGTGCGGGAAGATGACCTGCATCAACGCCAGGGCGGTCAGCGGCTCGGTCATCCGGTTCCGGAGGCGCTCCAGCTTTCGCTCCCGGCGCCCTCGGTAGACGTTGATCACCTTGGTCAGATCGGTGAACCGGTTGCCGTGACCCGGGAAGACCTCCCGAATACCGCTCGTGGTCAATCGGTCCAACGTCGCCCAGAACTGGACGACGGTCTGAGCGCGGTAGGGGGCGTACGGAACGGGGCGAAGTCGCTGCCACTCTGGGGCGCCCGGGTCGAGCTCTGCCTGGGTGGGTAGGGTCTCCATGAGGGGATTCGGGGTCTGCCCCTCCAGCAGGATATCCCCCCCGATCAGGCGACCGGTCGCCTCCTCCAAGAAGGAGAGATGGCCAAGCGAATGCCCAGGGGTATGAAGGACGGTCAGTTCACCCGCTTCAAAGGGAATGCTCTCACCTTCGCGTAGGAAGCGCCACTCCTTGAAGGGCGTGATCGCCCGGTCGAGTCGCTTGATCTGGGCAGGAAAGAAGGTGTGAACGACGGATTCGTCCACGCCACTCTCCTGCAGGAAGCGTCTCTGCCCGGCCGCCCACCACTCGGTCCGCCGGAGCTTGCCTGTCTCGAACGGATGGATCCAAAGCTCGGCGCCCGCCTCCTGCTGGATCCAGCCGGCAAGACCGATATGGTCGACGTGGGAGTGGGTGGCGAGGACCCGCTTGATCTGGTCCAGTCTGACCCCCACGGCAGCCAGGGCGCCCAGGAGGGCCTCCTTGGCCTCCGGGGTACCCAGTCCCGCATCGATCAGGGTGATCGGCTCCTGGGGGATCAGGTAGGCGAAGGCGGCGCCCAACCCAGGCCAGGGGGTGGGCAGCGCGATCGGGATGATGGGCAGCATGGTCTGGTCAGCCCCTTCTCTTCGCAATGAAAGGCGCCGCGCTGTCCGCGCGACGCCTTCCATTATACATCAATTAGTTTCCGGTGGGCTCGGAAGTGGTGGCAGCCTCCACCTGGGCGCCCTCCACCGACTGCAGCAACATCTCGGCCAGGTCCAGGACCTTGAGTTGCTCCTCCGCATCGGTCGCCAGGGCTGCGGCACCATCGGAGATCATGGTCATGCAGAACGGGCAGTTCGTCGCAACCGTGGTCGCCCCGGTCGCCTTAGCCTGCTCGGTCCGCTCTACGTTGACTCGGGTACCGTGGTGCTCCTCCATCCACATCTGGCCGCCACCAGCGCCGCAGCACATGGCGTTCTCGCCGTGCTTCTCCATCTCCTGGAGCTTCAGGCCCGGGATCGCGGCCAGGAGCTCACGGGGCGGGGTGTAGATCTGGTTGTAACGGCCCAGGTAGCAGGAGTCATGGTAGGTAACCGTCTCCTCGATCGCGACGGTCGGCTTCAGCCGACCATCCCGAACCAGGGTGGCAAGGATCTGGGTATGGTGGAGGACCTCCACCTCAAAGCCCATCTGCTTGTAGTCATGCATGAAGGTGTTCGCGCAGTGCGGGCAGTGGGTGATGATCTTCTTGACCTCATAGGCCTTCAGCGTCTCGATGTTCTCCATCGCGAGCTGCTGGAAGAGCATTTCGTTGCCGACCCGGCGGGCCGGGTCGCCCGTGCACTTCTCCTCCTTGCCCAGGATGGCGAAGGAGACGCCGGCGGCGTTCAAGAGCTGGACGACCGCCCGGGCGATCTTCTGACCGCGCTGATCAAACGCACCAGAGCAACCAGGCCAGAAGAGATACTCCGCCTCCGGGTTCTCAGCGACGGTGGGGACGTTCAGCTCCTCCGCCCACTTGCTGCGGGTGTGGGCGCCCAGGCCCCACGGGTTCCCCTGCCGCTCCAGGTTCTTAAAGGTCTGGTTCAGTTCAGACGGGAACTCGCCCTGGAGCATCACCTGGTGGCGGCGCATCTCGACGATCTTGGGCACGTGCTCGATGTTGACCGGGCAGACCTCCATGCAGGCGCGGCAGGTCGTGCAGGCCCAGAGCGCCTCGGGATCGACCACCGGTCCGACGAGGGCCGACTCGAAGGGCTGCTCGGTCGGGACCTCGCCCTTCAGCTTCAGCAGGGTCATCAGCGGGCCCTGCTCATGCAGGTGATGCTGCAGATCGAGGATCAGCGCCTTGGGGTTGAGCGGCTTGCCAGTGTTGTAGGCCGGGCAGGCCTCCTGGCAACGGCCGCACTCCGTGCAGGCATCCAGGTCGGCGAGGTCCTTCCAGGTGAAGTCCCAGAGCGAGGCGTAGCCGAGCGTAGGCGTCTCCGACTCCAGGTCGACTACGGCGAAGGTGCCGCGCGGCCCGAGATCCTGGAAGAAGATGTTGAGCGGACCCGAGAAGATATGGATCATCTTCGAGAAGGGCAGGTAGGCGATGAAGGTCAGGGTGAGGGCGTAGTGGCCCCACCAGGTGATCTGGTGGATCAGCCGGAGGGCTGCCTCACTCTGGATCAGGCTGCCGAGGATCTGGCCATGAAGTTGACCGACCGGGGACCAGGCGGCCCAGGGATCGTTGGTCAGGTAGATCCGGATGCCCTCGAGCACGAAGCCGGACCACATGATCACGATGTAGTGGGCGTTGAAGATCCAGTCATCCAAGATCGAGGGATGGTTCTTACCGGCCTTCAGCGCCCGCGGCTTGGTCACCTCGCGGCGGATCCAGCCGATCGCCAGGGCGATGATCGAGAGCGCACCGGCGACGTCGAGGATGAGCGACTGGAACCAGAGGTAGAACGGCCCATGCATGATCTGAATCCGGAAGTCCTGTTGAATCAGGACGACGACGGTACCGATAAAGAGCAGAACGAAGCCCCAGGAGAATGTGATATGAAAGAAGCCGACCAGGCGGTTCTTCGCGAGCCGCTGCTGAAAGACAGCGTGCTTCAGGACTAACTTCAGCCGGTCACCAATCCGGTCCAGCCGGGTGGCGGGCTGCCCGAGGCGCCAGAGGCGCAGACGACGCCAGAAGCCATAGGCCATGATGGCCAGGGCGGGGACGAGGAACAGGTAGATCAGCCATGCCCCTTCAATGTTCCAGAGGATCGGACGTGTCGGTGTGGTCACGGGTGCTCCTCCTTGACGCTCCTGCGGGCGCCCCGCGGCTGTCGCTGCTCTCCATCTATGCAGCCCGCCGATGGGTTAGGACCGCCCTACTGAACGGTCATTCACCTGATTGATTCGACCGACCGATTGATACTCCTGCAACCTTTGGCCTCTTTTGAGAATTAGCGGTGTCACGCCAATTCTCACCCGCAGAAGAAGTTGCTCATAGGTTGGTGGGAGACGAAGGGAGGTACGCTCCGTGCACTTCGGTACATTTACGAACCCACTGGCCAGCCT
>DATGYC010000231.1:0-1544 GCA_035298385.1 Symbiobacteriaceae bacterium
AAGACCGACGCAGGCTTCGAGGTTGTCGGCATCCAACTCTTCTTGATCAACAGCGACGGTCAGACCCTAGCTGAAACGACTACGGGGGCGGGCGGTACCTACCGCTTTGAGGGTCTCCCGAGCGGTACCTACACAGTCAAGGTCAAGAGCGTTGAGACCCCGCTGACCCAGGCAACGAAGGTTGTACTTGGAACCGGAGAGAGTACCCTGGATCTCGTGATCCCGGCGACCGTGACCCTTACGCTGGTGGCCGATCCGTCGACGATCGTCGGCAACGGTCGCGCCCTCAGCCAACTGAAGGCTGAAGTTCGGTTCCTTGACAACGAAGCGCCTGTCGACGGTGTTGAAGTCATCTTCGCCACCACGGCAGGGACCTTCACTGCGACCGATGCTAGCACGAGCGCTGAAGGGAAGGCCAATGCAACCCTGAAGGCGCCGCTAATCGGCGGGCTCGACAAGGTTGAGGAGTATGCCAGCGTCCGAGTTCAGGACGTACAGCGTGGACTCTTCGCCTACGCCCAGATCAAGATTACCTTTGCCCCCTCCTCGATCGACGGCGTGGTCCTGGATAACGGGTCTCCCCGCAAGCCGATCGAGGGCGCCGTGGTCCACATCCACAAGGTCTTTGATGATGGTTCCGTCTTCGATGCGGAGGTGGTGACTGGCGCCGATGGGCGCTACTCCATCATCGTACCGAAGGGGAACACGACCTACGAGGCTGAGATCACGACACCCGTCACGGTGGGTGGGGTCCGGATCGAGATTACGACCAAGCAGACGGCGACCGTCGGCGAGGTCTCTGGCACCGGCGATGTGACTCAAGCTACGAAGACGATCAGTGGCCAGTTGTTCGCTCCCGACCCCACAAATGGTGGGGTGAAGACGATCGACCAGGTGCTGACCAGCGGTCAGCAGGTCGTGGGCACACTGTTCACCACGGAGGGAGCCGTGGTTCCGGCTACGGTGACCGTTGATACGAATGGCGCCTTCCGGGCGGAGAACGTCCCGAGTGGCACGTACGTGGCGGTCTTCCAGGTCAGGGCGCCAGATGGTCAGCTGCTGGCAGGTGTGCGGGTGCCCTTCACCGTCTCAGCTGACGGTGAGTTGACGATTGGCACCGGGCTGATCGACCCGTTCGGCACTGTGACTAGTGCAGCGACGGGCCTAGCAATCGCCGGGGTCACGATGGAGCTCAGGTGGGCGGATACGCCGCTGAATATCGGCAAGGGCCGCACGCCGGGCGCCCTCGTCGCCCTGCCTGAATTGGCGACGTTCCTGCCAAACAAGAACCATGTGCCCCAACTGACCACGGCCACCGGTGAGTATGCCTGGATGGTCTTCCCGGACGGCGACTACTACATCGTCGCCACGAAGAGCGGCTACCTGAACTATGACAGCCGCACCGAGGGCCGCAACGTCTCGGTGAAGCCTGGGGAGGACAGCTATGTTACCAACGGAATCATCCACGTTGGTACATCGATCGTCCAGTATGACTTGCAGATGCAGGAGGTGCCTGCGGCTCCGCCCGTAACGCCTCCAGCCAT
>DATGYC010000232.1:0-11757 GCA_035298385.1 Symbiobacteriaceae bacterium
ATTTCCAGAGGAACCAGTTGCAGGGTGCCCCCTCCTTTGCTACAATTGTCTCACAAGAGCGGTTCGCTCCCAGCAAACATTGCTGGTCCGAGCCGGCCGATGGGAGGGATTCGCATGGCGCTCGATTCGCTGGAAGAGCAAATCCAGTCCATGGAGGTCAGCTATCTAGAACTGACCACCGAAATGGAAGCGATTCAGGCCCTGATGCGCGAGGCTGAGGTCGAATTAGACCGGCTCCGGGCGCTCAAACAGACCAGACCAAGCGGTACCGGCAGTGCCCAGCCAGAAGCCTCTGTCCTGAGCGGCCTGGAGGCCGCGGCGATCTGCCCGGAACCAACCGTGCTGGAAGGCGGCTGTGAGCCCCTGCAGGGCTTCCGGGTCGGCGTGATCGGCCCCTCGAGCCGAGAGGCAGACTACCGCCGGGTGATCGAATCCCTCGGTGCGCGCTTTGGATTCGCCCCGAGCGAAGAGAAGCTCGGTCAGATCGATCGTCTCTGCAACAAATCGGATGGAGTCATCTTCATCACCTCATTTACCTCCCACAAGGTTGAGGATCACCTGGCCAAGGCGGTCCGCCGACTGGGCGTCCCGATCTACCACCTCCGCTATCGAGGGCTTGAGCGCCTGCGGGAGGCCGCTTTAGAGCTGCTCCCGCAGATGCAGGCCTTCCGGTGCCCAACCGCCAAGGCAAATTAGGTCGTCGTTCAACCCACTCAACTACGAACATCTGTTCGTTAAATATGGATTTAACGAACTTGAAAACCCGCCGATCAGCCAGGCGGGTTTTCTTTGTGACAGAACCAAGAACAAATGTTCGCAAGCGGCATAACCGATGGTAAACTAGTGAGAGAGGCTGAACCATCGGGAGGGCTTCTCCACCATGACTGCTACCACTCCACCGCTGGTTGGTGAGTTCCTCGCTGACCTTCAACTGCGAAAGCAGATCACCCCCCGCACCCGGGAGGCCTATCACTACGACCTGCAGATCTTCTTTCAATACCTGGTCGATCAGCGAACCGGCGATCCGCCTCCGCCCTCTTGGGCCGTCGTGGATTTGGCCACCCTGCAGGCCGTCGATTACCCCCTCCTCCGGGCCTTTCTGCTCCAGTACGCCTCCCCCATCTCCACACGGCACCAGCAGCGGAAGGCCGCGGTTCTGCGCTCGTTCTTTCGCTACCTGACGGACGTCCGGGAGCTCCTCCCCCGCAATCCGGCCCTGCGCCTGACGGTCGGTCAGGACCGCCAGCAGCGGCGCGACGACCTGACCCGGGTGATGGCGCTTGATGATGACGGGCTCGCCCTCTTTCTGCGCAACGTGCGGACGGGGGTCTTCCTCCCCACCGAGCGGGCACGCCAATACCACGCCAAGGTCGGGGAACGGGACTGGGCGATCGTCCTGCTCTTCCTGACCTCGGGCCTCCGCTTGGCTGAGCTGGCCGGGATCTCGATGGGGGACCTGGACCGGCAGCGGGGCCAGCTACGGGTCCAGCGCAAGGGCGGCTTTACGGACTGGGTGCCACTGCACCCGGATGCCCTGGCGGCGATCGAGGCCTACCTCCGGTCAGCCCACCGACCGATACCCGCGGCTGGGCCGGTGCGCGAGGCCCCGCTCTTCGTCAGTTCGACCACGTGTGGGCGCCTGACGGGCCGCCAGATCGAGAATCTGGTCAAGAAGTACGCCACAACGGCTGACAAGCGGCTGGAGTTCGTCTCGCCACATAAGCTCCGCCACACCTTCGCCCAGCGGATCTACGATGCGACCGGCGATCTCTACCTGACCGCGGTCGCTCTGGCCCACCAGTCGGTCGAGTCAGCCCGGATCTACGCCAAGGTGAGCGAGGAGCAGCGGCAGACCGCTGTGGGCCGCCTGGCGCTCGATCGCTGGGTGAAGGGGCGCCAAGATGGCCACCTACCAGGTGACCCGCCAGAGACCGAGGAGTAACGAGCAAGCCCCCCTGGCGATTGGCCAGGGGGGCTTCTCATGGGGGCTAGTGCGTGCCCGGCTCACAGCTCAGGTGGGTATGCGCCACCGCCTGAAGCTTTGGCCCGAGTTCTACGCGTTGCGACCGGAACTCGGGCTCCCGGATCGGCTCGTGGCAGTGCGAACAGACCAGCCGGCCCTCCAGGCGCAAGGCTTCGGCTGCTGCACGCAACTCCTCATCCGTCGGGTTGACCAGGACCGGCCGCTCTGAGGCGACCGCCTGCGCCAGAAGGCGCCGCTCCTGCTCGTTCATCGCCACCCTCCCCCTCGTCTCGTGCACCCGTCATCTCAGCTTACGCCAAGGGGTTCCCTCGTTATGCTACGTGCTTACGCCAGACCAGCGAGGGCACGAAGCTGGGGCAGGAACTCACGCATCGACGGCACGATCAGGTCAGCCTCGGGGCCCGCCCCAATCCCGTGCGGGTCGAGGAAGACGGTCTGGCAGCCCAACTGCTTGGCCGGGAGGAGTTCGTTCGTCAGGTTGTCACCAACCGAGACGAGCTGATCAGGCTCCAGGCCGTGCTCGGCCAGGAGTCCCTCGATGATCGGGGTCAGGCCTGCGGGCTTACGGCTCGCGAAGAAGAGCTGATCCAGGTGCGGCAGGAGACCGACCTTGGACAGAATCGCCTCAGAGTCCGGCTGCGGGGAGTTCGTCGCCAAGACCCGCACAACCTTGCCCTTGAGCCCCTCTACCGTCTCTGCCAGGGCCTCGATCGGGTTGACCGTAAAGGAGGGCGCCATCATCTCCTCGCGGATGCGCAGGAAGGAGGCTTGACCATGCTCGGGCTTGCCGCCATAATGCGCCGCGATCGAGCTGGGGACCCACCAGAGGTCGCCGACGTTGTAGATCGTCGTGTGGTCCGGCACGACCGGGCCGGGGTAGAGCTGCCGAGTCACGAGCGTCGGGGCGACCGAGCCGTCCCAGTGGAGTGCCTGTTCGACGTGCCCCTCCTTGATCTTCAGAACCAGGTCGTGCTTGACGTCGTAGAAGGTGCCGATCCGCAGGGCCGGATGCTCCCCGCGCGTGGCGGCCTGGTACTCGGCCATGAAGGGCGCCCGGAGCTCCTCCGAGAGCCCTTCCCCAATCAGTTCAGCATAGCGATCAAAGTGATGCGTGTCATCGTAAAGCGTGCCGTCAAGGTCGAACAGAATGACGCGAACGCGGCTAAGGTCAAGGGCCATGCAGAAATCAGCCTCCAAGATGGGTTTGCAGGGCGGTAATCACCTGCTGGTGTGCGACGGGGAAGGCATACTGGGCAAGCTCATCCAGGGTGACCCAGCGATGATCCTGCGGCAGGGTCGACGCCTCTAGCATGCCATGCGGTGTCTGGGCGCCCCCGTAGGCGAGCGACGTCTCATGCAGAGCCGCGCTGGGGATGCCAGAATCAGGCGAGACCAGATAGGCCTTCAGGTTCCAGACCAGATGACTAAAGACGTGACGCACATCGGTCAGGTGTGCATCGATCAGGACGGGCAGGCCATACTGCTCCTGGATGCCGCGGTGGACTGCCTGGGGGTGAGACTCGCCCGTGGTCAGATCGACCATCGGGAAGACCCAGAGACCGCCCAGGAGGCCCTCCTCTGGCCGCCGCTGGATCAAGAAGCGCCCGGCCTCTTCGATGACGACCGCAACCAGGTCGATCTCCTTCGGTGGCTTCGCCTTCGTCTTGATCGGGAAGGCGGTCTGCTCACCGTGCTGGAACCCCTGGCAGAACTCGGCCACGGGACAGGCCAGACACTTGGGCGAGGTCGGGGTGCAGACCAGGGCGCCCAGCTCCATCAACGCTTGGTTGAAGGCGCTCGCCTGCCCCTGTGGGATCATCTCCCGGATTAGGGACTCCATCCCCGCACGCGTCTTCGGCTTCATGATATCATCCCCAATCCGGAAGAGCCGGGAGAGGACGCGCATCACGTTGCCATCGACCGCGGGGACCGAGCGATTGAAGGCGATCGAAAGGATCGCCCCGGCGGTGTAGGGCCCAACACCGGGCAGGGACCGAACGGCCTCCTCATCATCCGGCACCTCGCCGCCGAAGCGTTCAGCGACGACCTGGACCGCCCGCTGGAGGTTCCGGGCCCGGCTGTAGTAGCCGAGGCCTTCCCAGGCCTTCAGGACCTGATCCTGCGGTGCCGCAGCCAGGTCGAGCAGGGTGGGAAACTGGGCGAACCAGCGCTCGTAGTACGGGATGACCGTCTCCACGCGGGTCTGCTGGAGCATCACCTCGCTGACCCAGATCCGATAGGGGTCGCGTGAGCGGCGCCAGGGAAGATCCCGCTGGAAGCGAGCGAACCAATGAAGCAGGGCGCCGGCGATCGCCTCACCCTGACCGTGAGTCTCATAGTGGGGCGCGGTCGTGCGTCTAGTGCGCACCTTATCACCTCCGGCAAGAACGGGCAGACTAACGAAACGGGAGGGACGCCTATGACACAGGAGTACCACGTGACCCTCTATACGGGTCCGGATTCCCCAGAGTTGCGCAAGGCGATCGACTGGCTGGAGCGCCGCGGGATCCACTTTGAGGCCAAGGATATCGTTGGTGACAAGGGCGCCCGGGGCGAGCTCGTCCACCACACCGGCCGGGTCGAGTACCCGACGATCAACGTGGACGGACACATCTGCGAGGGCTTCTTCGAGCCCAAGTGGGAGCATCTGCTCAAACGGCCCGATCCCGAGCAGGGACGGGCGAATGTACCGAAGCGCCACTAGGACCCGGCAGAAAGGCGAGCCAGATTGGCTCGCCTTCTCTCATGCTGAACCTTTTGTCCCCTAAGAGTCCTCTTTCGTGACGGGATTCTCTTTCAAAGTGAGAAAACCCTTTGTGTACGGGGCAGGAAAGGACTACCTGCCTCCCGTATGAGTGCATCAATAAGAGCGAATGGAGGCGACCCGATATGCGGGACTGGCTGACTTGGTTTGGCCGCTGGGCCGAGCGAGACGAGGCGATGAAGCGCTTTGCACGCCTGCAAGAGGCGTTTGGCGGGGTGGGCGAACAGGTGATCGCCCTCTCGGGCCGGACCGACCTCGCACGCCGCTCCTCTGGTGCGACGGGGCGTGCCTTTGCAGCGGTCGAGGAGGCCTTCGCACAGGTCACGGGCGCCTTCAGCCGCCTCTCAGATGGGATCGAGTCGATCGAGCGAGAGCTCGCCCGCGGGCGGACCGGCGGGTTCGCCCAGGCCGAAAGTGAGCTGAAACAGGTGCGGGAAGGCCTAAACTCCCTCTCCCACCGCCTGGACGAGTGGGAGTCGCTCTGGCGGGAGGCGCCGGCGGTACTGGAGAGCGTAGCGGGCGCCCTTTCCGATCTGAGGGCGATGGCCGAGCGGGCCGGGAATCCGCCCGCACTTGCTGGCCAGATCACCAACCTGGACTCCTTCCTGGCCAAGGCGCGGGCGACCCTCGCTGGCGGCAACCCGACCGAGGCGAAGGCGCAGGCGGCTGACCTCCGCTTGGCGATGGCGAAGGTCGGCAACCAGGCCGGCGAGTATCTGAGTGCGGGGAGCGCCCTAGCTGAGGCCGAGGCCGACCTGAATCGAGCGGTTGAGGTCTGGCGCCGCTTCCAAGCGGTCGTGGAGCCCGGAGCGGAGACGACCCATCCCCAGTTCCCGCAGCCGCTGGCTACGGCGCAGGTCGCTCTGACGGAGGCGAAGGAGCACCTAGCGGGCGGCGACCTTGAGGCCACCGGGAAGGCGCTCTACACGCTCCGTGAGGCGCTCCGGGCGCACAAGGGCTAATACAGAGGAGGGCGTCCCCCTGGGGCGCCCTCTAATTGTTCCCGCCACTGGCTGACTGTTGGGAGCCCGTCGACTGTTGCGCGTCACCGGCCTTTTGCTGGTTCTGCTGCTGATCTTGCTGGTTCTGCTGCTGATCTTGCTGGTTCTGCTGCTGGTTCTGCTGCTGGTTCTGTTGCTGGTTCTGTTGCTGGTTCTGTTGATTCTGCTGGTTCTGGCCACCAGCCTGCTGCTGCTGCTGGAGTTGATCCCCCCACTTCTGTATGTAGTCCTGGCGGGAGCGCAGGACCTTGATATGGCGGTCCACATCCTCCGCCATCGCTTCAAAGACCTGCTTTACCTGCTTCTCCTCAGCCGAGGCCGCCATCAAGAGATACTCAGCCTGCACCCCATGGGCCATCCCCAGCGCCCGCTCCAAATCTGGCTTCATGCTCGTCCTCCTAGCTCTTTGGATTGAAGATCACAGCGACGATCCAGGCAAAGACGATCGCCGCCGCAATGCCGGTCGATGTAATCTGGAACATCCCGGTCAGCAGACCGATCACCCCATCCTTCTCCAGCGCCGGCAGCACGCCCTTGACCAAGGCGTTGCCGAAGGAGGAGATCGGCACGGAGGCTCCGGCGCCCGCCCAGGCGACTAACGGATCATAGAGACCGAAGCCCCCCAGAATCCCGCCGCCAACCGTTAACCCGACCAGGACGTGCGCCGGGGTCAGCTTCGTATTATCCAGGACCAACTGGGCTAGCAGGCAGATCAGTCCGCCCAGTCCGAAGGCCTTTAGGTACATCATCGCGCTACACCTCAATCGCCACGGCATGGGCCACCGCCGGGATGTTCTCACCCTGCTGGAAGGTGGTCGGGCTGAGCAGGGCGCCCGTCGCCACGACGAGAATCTTCTTCAGGTTGCCTCGCCGCATCTCCGGAATCAGGTGGCCGCAGGTGACGATCGCCGAGCAGCCACAGCCAGACCCGCCAGAGTCCACGTGCTGCTTCGTGCGATCGAAGATCAGCATGCCGCAGTCCTGATAGTTTGGCCCGAGTTCTAGCCCTTTTTGCGCGGCCAGCTCGACCGCTACCTCATGGCCAAAGGTGGCGAGGTCCCCCGTGACGATCAAGTCGTAGTCGCCGGGGGAGCGACCGGTATCATGGAAGTGAGCGAGGAGCGTCTCGACGGCGGCCGGCGCCATGGCGGCGCCCTGGTTGAACGGGTCAGCGATCCCCATGTCGACGACCCGCCCGTTCGTGACGTGCGTGATGCGTGGGCCATCGCCCTCGGCGGCTAGGATGACGGCGCCGGAGCCCGTCACCGTGGTCTGGGCGTACGGCTTGCGCTGCCCACCGTACTCGACCGGATAGCGATACTGCCGCTCCGCCGAGGCGTTGTGCGACGAGGTAGCGCAGAGAATGCGATCAGCGAAGCCCCCATCGATCAGCATTGCCCCGATGGAGAGGGACTCACAGAAGGTCGAGCAGGCGCCGTAGAGGCCCAAGAAAGGAACCCGAATCTCTAGCGCCGAAAAGGTTGAGGTGATGATCTGATTGAGGAGGTCCCCCGCCAGGAAGTAGTCAACCTTCGGCGGGGTGCCGTCAAGCCCTGCCTTCTGGAGGGCGAGCGTGCAAGCGTCCTCCATCATCTTCTTCTCGGCCGCCTCAAAGGACTTTTGGCCCATGATCAGGTCTGCATAGATCTGGTCGAACTCATGGCCGAGCGGCCCCTCGCCCTCCATCTTACCGGCGACAGCGGCAGTAGCACGGATGACGGGCGGCTCCTCGAGCCGCACGGTCCACTTCCCGATGCGCTTCTTTGCCATCCACCGTCCCCCCTTTTAGAACAAGAGTTTGGCGAGCGCCTTAACTAGGCCGACGAAGAAGGCCGTGACGACCCCATAGGTGATCACCGGACCGGCCAACTGGAACATCCGGCCGCCAATGCCCAGGATCAGGCCTTCCCGCTTAAACTCCATGGCTGAGCAGGTCAGGGCGTTCGAGAACCCCGTGACGGGGACGGCTAGACCCGCCCCGGCATACCGGGCAAGCTTATCAAAGACGCCCAGGCCCGTCAGCAGCGCAGCGAGTGCCACCAGGGTGGTGACCGTCTGATCGGCGGCGTCCTGGTGGCTGATCTTGAGGGTCGCCTCCCAGAAGTCCGTGATCAGCTCACCGAGCAGGCAGACCAGACCGCCACTCAGGAAAGCGAGGCCTGCGTTGCGCAGGCGGGGCGGCTTCGGCTCCCGCTGGCTGATCCACTGGGTGTAGGCTCTCTGTTCCGGGCTCTGCTTCCCTTCCTTCATGTGAATCAAGCCTCCCGAGCATCTAGTCTGACCGTCGGGAGATGGAGGTATGTAACGAATGATCCTGCACTCGGAGGGCGCCCTGCTGCGCATCATCCTGCAGACGGACCACGCCGCCTTCGCTGCCGAGCTCTGCCGCCGTTGGGGAGGCTCGCTCTTCGCCCGGCCCGAGCCGATGGCGAGCCTGGTGACGGTGACGGAGCGCCATGACGAGGGCTGGTTGCCCTGGCAGGCGGCGCCGCGCGTCGATCCGGCGACGGGGCGCCCCTGGTCCTTCACCAACATCCCGAACATCTACCATACTTCGGGGCACGCGGCCGGCGTCGAGCGCGTGAAGCAGGCGGACGCTTATGCGGGCCTCCTCCTCTCCCTGCACGTGGCGGGCCTCTATAAGCAGCGCTACGGCTGGATGAGCCACATGCCGATCCCACCGATCCCGGCGGAGTACCGGCCCGCGGCAGAGGCCTTCCTGACCGAGCAGGAGCGGGTACAGGCGGAGTTGATCGCTCTCCTGCAGCCCGCTGAGGCCTCCCTCTGGGCGCACTACCGCTACCTGCAGGCCTGGGATACGCTCTCACTCCTAATCTGCACGGGCTGGATCGGGGAGGAACCGGGCCTCTTGGGTAGCTTCCCGACCCACCCAGGCGGGCCGGATCTCGCCCTGAAGTGCTGGGCGCTGGGTGGGGATCGCTACACGGTCTCGCCCTGGCCCTTCGACGTCGATCAGTTTACCTGGGCGATTCCGGCCCGCTGGCTACCGGATCAGCCCTGGGCGTCCGATGCGGCGTTCCAGGCGGCGCTTGACTCCGCACCATGGGGCAGTCTACCGGTCCATATGGTGCGTTCACAGGCGTAGTCGTCAAACAAAGGAGGCCAGTCCCCGGTGTCGACCCCGAACTCGCACTCCTTTAAGGCCGGCCTCATCGCTGCGCTGCCGGTCGTGCCCGGCTACATCTCCATCGGTCTCGCCTGCGGGGTGATCGAGCGGAGCGCCGGGCTCTCCATCGTGGAGATCTTTCTGCTGGGCCTGCTCCTCTATGCGGGGGGCGCCCAGTTCGTCGTCGCTGGGATGGTCGGTGCCGGGGCTACCGCCTCCACCATCGTCCCGACGATCGCCTTTCTGAACCTGCGCCACCTCCTCTACGCGACCGCTCTGGCGCCCTCCCTGCGGCGCCTGAAGCTCTGGCAATCCCTCTCGATTGGGTACGGTCTGACCGATGAGGCCTTCGCCGTGGACAGCAACGCTTGGGCTGGGCGGGAGGCGGAGAGCCCCCGCTGGTTCTGGGGGCTGCATATCACCGCACAGGCCAGTTGGATCCTGGCGACGGTGGTGGGCGGGCTCCTGGGCTCGCTGGTCGTCGATCTGACCGCCCTGGGGCTCGATTTCGCCCTCCCGGCGATGTTCCTCGGGCTCTTGGCGCTTGGGCTGCAGGGGCGCCCGAAGCCTGGTCTTGGCTGGGTCGTTACCGGACTGGGCGGCGTCGCAGCGGTTGGGCTCTCGCTGGTGATCAGCGGGACCCTGCCGGTGGTGCTGGCCGCCGTGGGGGCCGCAATCGTGGGCGCCGTCTGGGAGTGGCGGGCTGAGCAACTGGCGAAACCGACTGGGGCGGCGCTGGAGCATCCGGCAGGGGCTGAGGCGACGTCCGAAGGGAGGGCGACCGAATGCTAGCCCTTCGGCCGGCGATCCTCCTGACGATCCTGGGCGCCTCCCTGGTCACGCTGCTGCCCCGTCTCCTCCCGTTCGCGGCCCTGCGGGCTGTGACGCTCCCTGGCTGGGCTGAGCGGTTCCTCCGCTTCGTGCCGCCAGCCGTCCTGGGCGCCCTGCTGGCCCGGGAACTCTTCCTGGTGGGCGGTAAGCTGGTCCTACCGCCCGCGAACCTGGCGCCGCTGGCGATCCTGCCTGCACTCGTGATCGCCCTTTGGCGTAAGTCCCTGATTGGCACGGTCCTGGCCGGCGTTGGGGCGATGTTCGTGCTCCGGCTCTTCCTTTGATGCAGACAGAACCGGGGCGCCCAGCGATGGGCGCCCCGGTTTGGCTTTGTGGTCGAAGACGATGCACCGATCAGCGTGGTCTTCGCCGTCGAAAGTTAGCGGACCGACTCAGTGGCCGAGGAAGGCCACCAGCAGGCCGACGAAGAGCAGGGCCGGGATCAGGTTGCCCACCCGGATCTTGATCAGGCCGAGGACGTTTAGGCCGATCGCCATCACCATCAACCCGCCCGCCGCCGAGACCTCACGGATGATCGCCGGCGAGAGGATCGTCGTCAGAAGCGAGGCGCCCAGGGTGAGGCCACCCTGGTAGAGCAGAACCGGGATCGCCGAGAGGATCACACCCGGCCCCAAGACCGAGGCGAACATGATCGCCGAGACGCCGTCGAGGATCGCCTTGGCGTAGAGCGTCGTCGGATTCCCCTGCAGGCCGTCCTGCAGCGAGCCGGTGATCGCCATCGCACCGATGCAGTAGAGCAGCGTCGTCTGGACAAAGGCGGCCGCCGTCCCAGCCCCGGAGAACTTGGGCAGCTTCTCCACCGCCCCCGCCCAGCGTTCAAGCACGGCCTCGATCTGGATCAACTCGCCGGCGACGGCGCCCAGGGCGAGCCCAACGAGGACCAGGAGCAGTTCCTGGGTCGTCCAGGCCATCTGCAGGCCGATCAGGAAGACGCCCAGGCCGAGTGCCTGCATCGTCGTCTGCCGGACCCGCTCCGGCACCTGCGGGATCACGAAGGAGCCCAGGGCGCCCCCGATTAGAATGGCGCCCGTATTCGCCAGTGTACCCAAGCCTATCATCGCCATGACCCCTTCTGTGCTCTCTGTTGATCCCTGTCTGTTCGGCGACGCAGGAGTCAACTCCTTCGACCCCGAAAGGAATACCAATTCTTACATATGGGGGTCATCTGTTCATGTGGACTCGTCTGGCCGGCCCCCTCGCCCTGGCGGTTGCGTCCGCCATCTGGGGCGGCACCTATGTCTTCGCTGGCTGGCTCCTTGGTGGTGGCTGGTTCACGCCCTTCGGGCTCCTCTTTCTCCGCCTGCTGATCACCTTCCTGATCTTGTTGCCCTGGCTGAAGGAGCGGCGCTTGGCACGTGCGGAGTGGCCGGCCGCCCTTGGTCTAGGCGGCGTCGGCTTCCTGCTCTCCCTGGGCGCCCAGTTCGTCGGGACCGCCTGGGCTGGATCGGCGAACGGCTCCTTGATCACGGCGACGAGCCCGGCCTTCATCCTGCTCTTTGGGGCGCTGCTCCTGGGCGAGCGGCTGGATCGCTCCCGGCTGATCGCGATCGGACTGGCCTCTGCCGGGGTCGCCCTGGTGATCGGGACGGGCGAGCTCTGGGGCGGCGATGGCCGGGCCTTCTGGGGGAAGCTCCTCCTGGCTAGTGCCGGACTGACCTGGGGGCTCTACACCGTCTTAGCCAAGCGCTTCGCGGCCCGACATGGCGCCCTAGCAACGACCGCTTGGGCCTGCCTGACGGGGGCGGGCTTCAACCTACCGGTGGCGCTCTGGCGTGGGCGGGGCGCCCTTGGGGCTGGGGCTGGCAATGATACCATCTGGACCGGCCTCTGGTCCAGCATCGGGGCGCCCCTTGGGAGCTGGACCCCCACGGTCTGGCTCGGGCTCTTCTACATCGCCATCGTCTCGACGGTGGTCGCCTTCTTCCTCTGGAACTGGGGCTTCGCCCGGATGGAGGCCGGCAAGGGGGCGATCTACTTCTTCCTGCAGCCGGTCATCGGTTCATTTTTGGGCTGGGCCCTTCTGGGGGAG
>DATGYC010000233.1:0-5640 GCA_035298385.1 Symbiobacteriaceae bacterium
GAGGCCTCCCACTGCCCCTTGTCGACCGCCCCGATCGCCGCCCGGAACGCTTCGGACATATACGCGGCAAAATGGAGCGTCAGCCCCAGAAGCGCCGCCTGGATCGGCGTGAGCAGGATCTTAAACGAGGTTAATCCATAGTAGAAGATCATCAACTGGATCAGCATCGGGGTGCCCCGGAATGCCGAGAGGTAGAGCTTGGCCAGTCCGCTGACGAAGCGCCCGCCCGAGATGCGGGCGAGCGCCACCAGAAGGCCCAAGAATAGCGAGAGGATCGTTCCCACCGCCCAAAGTTGGAGCGTGGTTACCGTCCCTTGTAGCAGGAAGGGAAGCGACTGCCAGATCAGATCACGGACGGACATCTTCGCCAAACCACTTCTCGGAGATCTTCTTGTAGGTCCCGTCCTGAAGCATCCCGTCTAGCGCCTTGTCCACTTCACTGATCAGTGCGGTCTCACCCTTGCGCATCATCAGGCCCACGTCGACCCCCTTGGTGGGCGCCCCGGCAGCCCGCAGGGGCTGGGTGCCCTGCTTGATCAGGTAGGCGACCTGAAGCCGATCGTTCAGCGTGCCATCGATCCGGCGGGCGGCGATGTCAGCGAAGAGCGTGGCATTCGAGGTGTAGAGGACCACCTCGGCACCGGCATCCCGCAGCATCTTCTCATAGTTGGAACCCTGCGAGGCACCAAACTTCTTCCCCTTGACGTCCGCCATCGAGTTGATGGTGGTGTCATCCTTATGGACCAGCAGTTGCGAGCCCGAGTTCACGTACGGCTTGGAGAAGGCGTAGGATGCCTGGCGCTCCGGCGTGATCCCCATCTGGTTGGCGATCATGTCAAACCGCTTCGAATCCAGAGCGGCAACAAGGCCCTTGAAGGGCATGGTGATATACTCCACACCGACGCCCAGTCGCTTGGCGACCTCCGTCGTGATCTCAACATCGAACCCCACCAACTCACCGTTGGCCTCCCGGAAGGCGAAGGGCGGGTACTGCCCACTCATCCCAACCATGAGCTTGCCCCGGTCCTTGACCGTCTTCAAACTTTGGTCTGCAGCAGCAGGGGCAGGAGCGGGGGTAGCTCCCTTGCTGCAGCCCGCCACGATTACAAGCAGGAGCACCAGGAGCGAATACGCTATCTTCTTTGTCATTTCGTTATTACCGTCCTTCCCAATCACCCGAAGGCCCATTAGACCATAATCTGCCCGGGCGCCCCGGTACCCATTCGGACTTTACTACATACGATAAGATATTTCTAGATGGATTTTCGAGTAAACCGATCGGAACTACTTAGATTTAATTATCCCTAGTTTCCAGCCATTCCGGCGTAACTGAAAAGGGATCCTCCCGCTGTGCGAGAGGACCCCTTTTTGCCGCTCAACCCTACTTCGGCTTGATCAGGCTGACAGCCGCCTGCTCCGGCCGGAAGTGCTCCCGCAGCCGCTGATTCGCCTGCTCCACCGTCAGCTCACTCGCGACTGGGATCAGGTCGAAGACGTCCATCTCCTTGAAGTAGGAGTCGATGAAGAGCCAGGCGATCGAGTCCAAGTCGTTCATCATACCGACCATTCGACCGATCGTCTTCCGCTTGATCCGCTCGAACGCCTCCGGCGAAAGGCCCTGGTCAACCGCCTGCTGGATGCCGGCCGAGAGTCGCTCATGGAGCGCCTCCGGGTCTCGGGTCATCCCGGCAAAGTAGGAGTAGGCCCAGGTCTCGTCGCAGCTGTACTCAAAACCGAAGCGCTGGTCGATCAGCCCGGCCTCGTAGAGTTCGGTATAGAGCGGCGAGGAACGGCCTGCGACCACGTCGACCGCCATGGCGGTCAGCAGATCATGCGCCAGGAGTTCCCGGCCCGTCTTGGTTGGGGTCGGGTCCTTGAAGCCCAGCCGGAAGATCGGCTGGTTGACGACCAGCGCCTGCTCCCGCCGCTTCTCAGCCGGTGCCGTCGGCTCCTTGGGCATCAGCCGCTTGATCTCCGCCTGGGGCTTGTAGCCCTTCGTATCAAAGGCCGCCTTCACCCGCGCCAGAGTCGCCTCCGGATCCACGTCACCCGCCACGAAGAGGACCATGTTCGACGGATGGTAGAAGGTCTTGTGGCAGAGAGTGAGCGTCTCCTTGTCGATCTGGTGGATCGACTCGACCGTGCCGGCGATATCGATGCGAAGCGGATGCTCCTGGTAGAGCGCCTCCAGCAGGTTGGCGTTGGAGCGCCAGCCGGGATCGTCCAGGTACATCCGGATCTCCTGCTCGATGATCCCCTGCTCCTTCTCAACCGACTCGTCCGTGAACCAGGGGGTCTGGACGTAGTCGAGCAGCAGGTCGAGCGACTCCTCCCACCGGTCCGTCGTGTTGAAGTAGTAGACGGTGTGGGTGTACGTCGTGTAGGCGTTCGCCTCGGCGCCCAACTCGGAGAACTTGTCGGAGACGTTTCCCCACTCCTTCTCAAAGAGCTTGTGCTCCAGGAAGTGAGCGATGCCGTCCGGCACCTGGATCTCCTCGCCCGTCTCCGGGTGGATGAACCGGCTGTCGATCGAGCCGTAGTGCGTGGCGATGCGGGCGGTCTTCTCATGGAAGCCCGGCTTGACGATGATCGCCACCGTCAGTCCGCACGCCAGCTTCGTGGTGTAGAGGCGTTCCTGCAGGAGAGGGTCGGTCCGCTCTGTCAGCGTGGAGTTCGTCTGCTCCTTCACTGAGCCTCGCCCCCTTCCCCGGCCTTGTTGGTCAAGAAGTAGACCGTGTCGATCTGGAACTTCTGGGCCACCGCAGCGACCTGCTCCTTCGTCACAGCCTCCACGGCCGCCACCCGCTCCTCCACGGTCCGGTCCACGCCGCTGAAGACCCGATCGATGGCAAGGTCAGCGAGCGCTGCGGGCGAATCCCCGGAGGAGAGGATGTCATTGACCAACTGCCGCTTGGTCGTCTCCAACTCCTCATCCGAGACCTGACCGGACTGCAGCACTTTGAGTTGCTCCAGCATGATCTCCTGGCACTGGTCCCGATCCTCGAACTCGATTCCGGCGTACATGAAGCCGACACCCTTGACGGTCTCGACGTTCGAGTAGGCGAAGTAGGCCAGGGAGTTCTTCTCCCGGACCTCCTGGAAGAGCTTCGAGTGCGGGAAGCCACCGAAGACGCCGTTGGCCACAATCAAGGGGAAGTAATCCTCGTCCCGGACGGTGGTACCGGTCCGGAAGCCGATCGCCAGGACGCCCTGATTGACGTCCAGGCTGTCGGTGACCTTCTTGGGCTCCCGGCCAACCTCGCGCTTGACCACGGTCTCGGGCATGGTGCGGGCGCCCGCCGGGAGCTGTAGGTACTGGTCCATCCAGCCCTTTACCTGCTCCTCCTCAACGTTCCCGATCACGAAGAGGTTGACGGTCGCCTCCTCCAGCATCCGCTTGTGATGCCGAAGGAGCGACTGCGGGGTGATCCCTGGCAGATCCTCCACCCGACCTAGCCGGTTGAGGGCGTACGCCTCACCTTCACACATCGCCTCCGTGCAGCGGTGGAGCGCCCAGCGGCGCTTCTCATTGATCAGCCCCTCGATCAGGGACTGCAGGTTGGTCCGCTCCTGCTCGAAGATCGCGGCCTGGAAGCCGTCGCCCTCGACCAGCGGCTTGGTGATCAAGGACGAGAGCGTCTTGATCGCCTCCTCCAGCAGGTGGGGCGAATCAGGCAGGTAGTGCTCATTCGGCACCTCGATCCGGAAGATGATCGAGTGGACCTCGCCCCGGCGGCTGATCTCAATGCCAAAAGAGGCACCGTAGAGCTCATCCAGGTGCTGCTGCAGTTCAGCCATGGTCGGGTAGTCCGCCGAGCCCCGTGCCAGCACGAGCGGCAACAGGGCGTTCGGCGTCAACCACTCCGGATGGAGCGGGGTGTGGAAATAGGCATAGATCACGGTCGTCTTGAACTTCTCGGTAGTGCCGACGAAGAGATTGACGCCCTCTGCCAGTTCATGGCGAGAAAAGCGCAGGGTCAAGAAGCAGCGCCTCCTTTGCGGGTCTGGGGGCGGTTAGCCGATCAGGTTCCGCGGGTACTGGGTCAGCGCCCGCGCTCCCTCCTCGGTCAGGACCACGTCGTCCTCGATGCGGACGCCGCCGAGGCCCGGAACGTAGATACCCGGCTCAATCGTGAAGGTAGCGCCGACGGCCAGGGGCTCATGGTTGGAGCCGACGATGTAGGGCGCCTCGTGGACCTCTAGACCTAGGCCGTGGCCGGTCCGGTGGGTGAAGTACTCCCCGTAGCCCTTGCTGGTGATGTAGTCACGGGCAATGGCGTCGACCTGGGCGCCCGACATGCCCGGACGGGCCTCCGCACGGGCCTTGGCCTGCGCATCCAAGCAGACCTGGTAGATCTCGGCCAACTTCCCCGTGACGTTCCCCACCGGGAAGGTACGGGTGATGTCGCCGACATAGCCCTCGTGGTGGACCACAAAGTCGACCCAGATCAGTTCTCCCTCCTGGAGAACCCGATCCGTGGTCCCCGCGTGCGGCACGGCCGAGCGGGGGCCGGAGGCGACCATGATATGCAACGGGGGCTTCACTCCTAGCTTCTCCAGCTCCTTGGTCATGTACGCCTCGACGGCCGCTTCGGTGATGCCGGGCTTGATGATCTCGTGGGCCGCCTTGACGCCAGCATCGACGAGCTCAGCCGCCCTCTGCATCAGGGCCAGTTCCTCGGCATCCTTCACCCCACGCAGGGCGCCCAGGATCGCATCCGCATTCTCATAGCGTAGCTCGGGCGCGGCACCAGCGAGCAGCTCCCGCTCCCAGACACGCATGGCGAGGTACTCAACGCCCAGGATCCCCTTGCCCAGACCGGTCTCAGCCATCGCAGCGTTCAGGACGGGCTGCGGGCCCTCTTCCTCGCCCCAGGCGAAGACCTTCTGGATGCCGGCGCCCTCCTTCACCCGGACCGCCTCGAACTTCGGGCAGAACGCAAACGGCTCGCCGTTTACCGGGAAGAAGAGGAGCGTGGTCCGCTCGGAGAGATGAAAGTCGATGCCGGTTAGGTAGTACGCGTTCGGGCCGGGCATGATCACAACCGCTTCGAGTCCCTGTGCCTTCGCTCGCTCAATCAGATTGGCCACACGCTGCGTATGCATCGACGGCGATCCCCTTTCTCTCTAGAGCCCAGCCCACTTCAGGGCGAGTTCGACGGTGTCCGTAATCAGGAGTTGGCGGGCCTCAAGCGGGGTCACCCAGCGGACATCGGCCGCATCATCCCCGGCAGTCAACTCGCCACCCAGTAGCCGAGCCTCAAACTGCATGATTACATAATGGAACTGCACTCGATCCGATCCGTCCAGGTTGATCGCATCCAAGTAGCCCAAGAAACGGGTCGATTCGACGTGGAGGCCCGTCTCTTCGAGGACCTCACGCGCCACAGCTTCGGCCAGCGTCTCGCCCAGCTCTACCCCACCGCCGGGAAGCGACCAGTAGCCCTGAAAAGGCGGGCGCCCCCGCTGGACCAGTAGGAGACGCTCCCCATCGCGAATCAGGACATTACACGCTGGCATTGGATGAGCAGGGTACTCCTTCGCCATCGCTCGCAATCAGTTCCTTTCTCTTTGCCAAAAACCCCCGCCCTCGTCACGAGAGCGGGGGTTCCGTGTTAGAACGCAGGCTGAATGTTGGTC
>DATGYC010000234.1:0-2726 GCA_035298385.1 Symbiobacteriaceae bacterium
CCACATCACGCGTGGCCTGCTGTGGCTACAGGGCGAGGTCTACATGGGCGTGGTCACGGTGGAGCTGCCACGAGCGCCAGGGGGATCGATCAGCCTGGAGTATGTGGCCTCGCGCATCTTTCGGCGCGTGCGGTTTGCAGAGGGCCGGCTCGTCATTCAGTTTCTGGTCAACTCGGAGGGTACCATTAGTGACGAACAGGTGAACTTGAACCTGGGAGACCCCACGATCATCAGGGAGATTGAGTCGCAGATGCAGATCGAGATCAAGCGGCGAATCGACGCGGCGATTCGCCAGATGCGGACGCTTCAGGTCGATCCGGCAGGCTTGGGTGAGTTGGTCCGCCAGCACCGGCCGGCCCTCTGGAAGCGGTTGGTGAAGAACTGGCGGACGGAGGAGCTGCAGCGGGTGCCGATTCTGGTCAAGGTGAGTGCGAAGGTGCGCCGGACCGGTCTGAGCGGTCCGCCCCGGGGAATCCGTGAGGATGAGTTGATCAAGGGGGCGAAGTAACCGGTGCTAGTCCTGCTCATCCTCAGCTTCCTGGTGATCACCTGCGCAGAGGTGCCGGTCTTGGTTGCGGCCGGGCAGTGGCGGGAACTGCGGGCCTTTGGGGTGCTTCTGGCCCTGGGCTTCGCCTTGAGTCTGGCGGTTACGTTGCGGTGGCCCGTGCCGCATCCGAACTACCTGTTGCGGCTGATCTTTGAACCCGTCGCAGACTGGCTCGGGATCAAATAACGAAGCGAGAGCGGGAAGGATCACCCTTCCCGCTCTCGCTTCGTTTTAGGCCAGCACAGCCCGAACCGCCTCGACCTGCTCCCGCTGCACAAGCAGGAAGAGCAGATCCCCCGCCTCCAGGCGGGTGCCACCGCGGGGCGCCAAGAGACGCTCACCGCGGAGCAGGGCGCTGACCGTCGCCCCTTCCGGTAGCGGGACCTTCGCCAGGGAGAGGCCGACGGCGGCCGATCCGGCCAGGAGCTCAAGCTCCAGCAGTTCCACGCCGACACGCCCGATCGAGAGGAGTTCCAGCCGAACGGCGCGGGCTGGACTCTGTCCGGCGACCAGTCCCAAACGCTTCGCCAGAGCCGGAATCGTCGTTCCCTGCAGCACGGCAGAGGTCAGCACGACGAAGAAGACCAGGTGGAAGATGGCATGCGACTCCGCCAGCCCCGCCAGCATCGGGTAGGTCGCGAGGATGATCGGGACGGCGCCCCGCAGGCCGGACCAGGCCACCAGGAGTCGCTCCTGCCAGCGGAACGCCATGCCCAGCGTCGAGAGCCAGACAGCCATGGGTCGGGCCACTAGGAGCAGGGTCAGGGCGAGTAGGATCCCCGGCCAGATCTGGGGGACCATCTGGTGGGGGAAGACGAGCAGCCCCAGCAGGATGAACATCACCATCTGGGCTAGCCAGCCCAACCCCTGGTGGAAGGAGATCAGGGCGGATTTGAGCGGCAACTCCGCCCCGCCGAGTGTGACGGCGAGCATGTAGACCGCTAGGAAGCCACTGCCGTGCAGCCAGCCGGTCACGGCAAAGGTCAGGATCGCCCCGCCTAGCATCAGGATGGGGTAGAGGCCGGCGCTCCCGAGCTTGATCAGGCGCATGAGCTTCACCAAGAGGTAGCCGGCGCCCAGGCCGATCACCATGCCCAGCGCCGCCTCCCACAGCAGCGAACCGATCGCACTGAGCGGATCGATCTGGCCGAGCTTGGCCCAGTTCAACATCAGCAGGGTGAGGAAGACCGCCATCGGGTCGTTCAGACCGGACTCCGCCTCGAGTAGGGCCTTCAGCCGCTCCGGGATGTTCTGGTTGCCGATGACGGCGAAGACGGCCGAGGCATCGGTCGACCCGACGATCGCGCCAATGAGCAGGGCGAAGGGCCAGGGGGCGCCCAGCGCAAAGTGGGTGACCCCGCCGATCACGCCCACCGTGATCAGCACACCGAAGGTGGCCAGGGAGAGAGCGGGACGCAGGACGGGCCGCAGGTGGTGCCAACTCGTCTGCAGGCCGCCATCTAAGAGGATCAAGATCAGGGCCATGGTGCCGACGAACTGGGAGAGCCAGGCGTCATCAAAGTAGACGAGGCCGCTGATGTCGGAGCCGAGCACCATGCCGATCCCCAGGAAGAGGACCAGGGCGGGTACGCCAATGCGGGCTGCGAGCTTGGCCATCCAGACACCGGTGATCAGGAGTATGCCTGCGAGCAGAAGGAGAAGAGTGGTCGTCGTGTCCATAGGCGATCACCTCTGCCGTTTGGACGCCAAAAGCGCTCCCTGGGTCACCCCAGGGAGCGCTAATCCCAAATCATCCCAACAGGCGTAACAGGCCCAAGGCCATAAGTACCACGCCATGGAGCGCCCCCCAGGGCCCCTCCAGCTTGAACGGCACGCGCTCCCCCACCCAGCCGCCCGTCGTCAGGAAGAGCCAGGAGAGGGCGAAGGCGAGGAGCGGTAGAACCCAGTTGGCGCCCGCCAACCCGGCGCCCAAGCCCGCGGCGACGGAGTCGAGCGCCAGGGCGATGCCGAGCAGGCCGGCCTCCCAGAGCGAGATCGAGCCGGAGCGGTCCAGGTCGGCCCGTCCGGGCTCGCGCAGGATCTCGATCACGATCTGGGCGGAGCCGAGTTGCAGGCGCCAGACATGCACACGTGGCTCCAGGACGACCTCAGAGGCCTCGACGGGCTCTTTGGGCCGCAGGGCGCCCCACGCGATCCAGAGGCCAACGCCGAGCAGGAG
>DATGYC010000235.1:0-16800 GCA_035298385.1 Symbiobacteriaceae bacterium
GATCGCCGGCTGGCCCTCCGCCTGGATCTGCTGCATCGCCGCCGTCGAGCAGGTGAGGCCCGCCGAGTAGGTGTACGGGTAGAGCCCCATGTAGTAGTGCGGCTGGCGCATCCAGGTGAGCTTGGCGCCCTCATCGATCTCGACCGTGTCGCCCCAGAAGTCGCTCAGGATCTGGCCCTTGGTCGTGGAGAGGGTGACCGCCGTGATCGGGGCGCCCGTCTCGGCCAGGTTGTAGATCCGGCGCTGGAGCTCACCCTCGAGGATGTGCGTGACGTAGTTGTGGTAGTAGGTGCCCAGGAACTGCATGATCACCCAGCGGCGGAAGCGCGGGTCGGTCGAGCCCTTCAGCAGGTGCTGGCCGAGGAACATCTCGTTCATCGTGGAGGGCGCCTCGATGAAGAAGGTCGACGGCCGGTTGTTCACGTAGCGCTGGTACTTCTGCGCCATCAGGAAGTGGCCGGCGTGGCCGAGCTCATGCGCCATGGTGAAGACATCACGCATCGAGTTCTTCCAGGTGATCAGGATGAACGGGTGGACGCCGTACGGCGAGGAGCAGAAGGCGCCGCCGCCCTTGCCCACGTTGTCCGGCAGATCGCACCAGCGCTCAGTCAGGGCGCGCTTCATCCCAGCGCAGTACTCGTCGCCCAGCGGGGAGAGCGCCTCCAGGATGATATCGCGGGCCGCATCGAAGTTGGTCGCCGGGCTGTAGGTCGGATCAAGCGGGGCCTTCAGGTCGATCCACTTCATCTTGTCCAGGCCCAGGACCCGCTTCTTCAGGTTGGCATAGCGCCGCATGTGCGGAGAGAGTTCGGTCTGAATGACGTCGAGCAGGTTGTTGTAGGCATCCATGGTGACCCGCTGGCCGTGGATCAGCATCTCCTGGGCCGAACCGAAACCACGGACCTTGGCCATCACGACGTTCTTCTTGACCTCGGTCGCCCAGGTGGCGGAGTAGGTGTTCTGGTAGGGGCGCAGGCCATTGACGAAGGACTCCCAGGCAGCATGCCGGGTCGCCACCTCGGGCACGATCTCCCAGCCGCCCTCAAAGCCGTTGAAGGAGTTGGCCTGCTCGTTGCCCTCCGCATCGGTGAAGGAGGCGAACTGCATGTCGGAGGTCCGGGAGCGGAGGTAGGTCATGTAGGGCGCCCCAAAGACCTCGCCGAAGGAGGCGAGAACCTTCTCGGTCTCCGGCGACAGGGTGTAGGGCTTGTCCGCAAGGGTGTCGCGCAGGTTGTTCGCAAAGACGGCGAGTTCAGCGTCACCAGCGATCCAAGCCTCGACGGTATCGACCGGCATCGCCAGGATCTCCGACTTGAAGAAGGTGGTCGCGGCGTTGAACTTGGCCCCGAGGGCCTGGATGCGCGCCATCATCCCCTGGTTGGCCGGGCTGGTGCCATCCTCCGAGTTACGGAGAGAGGCGTAGGTCATAACGCGGATGAACTGAACCGTCAGCTTCTCCTGGGCGCCGAGGGCGTCGCGCAGGGTAGCGGCACTCTCAGCCAGGCGGCCCTGGTACTGGGTGACGGTGGGCAGGGCCGCCTCGCAAGCTGCAAGGCCCTTCTCCCATGCCTCGTTGGACGGGAAGAGGTCATCCAAGTTCCAGGTCTCCTCGATCTTGACCTGCGCACGGGTAAGGCGAGCCGACATCTAGACCACTCCTCTCTGTAATCACTTTGTTATTCTACACAATAAAAGTATTTCCCTTCCCGAAATATCAAGAGAACCAGGATGGTTTTCCATCCTGGTTCTCTTGATTAGACGGCGAGAATGGCCCGCAATGCTCGAACGAAGGCCTCGTTCTCAGCGGGGCGCCCCACGGTCACCCGGATGGCGTTCGGCAGGCCAAAGGAGGCGCAGGGCCGTACAAGAACCCCTCGCTCCTCCAATGCCGCCGCTATCTCTGTGGCTGGCCGCCCCACGTCGATCAGGACGAAGTTGGCGGCAGAACGCTCGAAGGTGAGCCCCAGTTCAGCACAGAGTTCATAGAGGAAGGTCCGCCCCTCCTCCACAAGCTCGATCGAGGCCTCGATGTGCGCCTCATCAGCCAGGGCGCCAATGCCAGCGGCAGCAGCGACGGCGTTGATCGAGAAGGGATCCCGGATCGCCAGCAGGGGCGCCCAGATGGCGGGCTGTGCCACCCCGTACCCGAGCCGGAGGGCGGCCAGGCCGTGCAGCTTGGAGAAGGTCCGCGTAATGATCAGGTTGGGGTAACGCGGGACCAACTGCTCGGAGGGGAAGTCACTCGGATCAAACTCCCGATAGGCCTCGTCGAGGACGACGATCGTCTCGGCCGGGACCTCGGCCATGAAGCGCTCGAAGGCCTCGATCGGGAAGATCCCCCCGGTCGGGTTGTTTGGGCGGCAGAGGAAGAGGAGCTTCGCTCCGCTCTCCTTCGCAGCCGTGGCCATCGCGGGCAGATCCATCGTACCAGCCTGCAGGTCCACGACAACCGGCTCGGCGCCCATCAGTTCGGTCACGATCCGGTAGTACGAGAAGGAGGTGGCCGGGATCACAGTCCGGTCGCCCTCTTCCAGGAAGGCCTCCGCCAGCAGGCGGAAGATCTCGTCCGACCCGTTGCCGACCAAGAAATGATCAGCGGGGAGCGTCCAGAGACCGGCGAGGCGCTCCCGCAGGGCGGTCGCCGTCGGGTCCGGATAGCGGAAGGCGCCGGCCAGTGCTTCTTGCGCAGCGGCGAGCGCCTTGGGCGCCGCACCCAGCGGGTTCTCGTTCTGGTTCAGCTTAACGCCTTCGCCCATCTTGCCGGGGACGTAGGGCTTCATGCGGGCGAGGGCTGCCCGGGTCTTGATCATGGCTGGCCCCTCCGCTTCCCCTGCCGGCTCTGCAACTGCGCAGCGACGACATCGGTGCCAAGGTCGGCATCAACGAGGGCGACAAGGGTGTGGAACCAAAGGTCGGCCACCTCAAAGGCGAGGTTCTCCTTATCGCCGTTCTTGACGGCCAGGACGACCTCGGTCGCCTCCTCACCGATCTTCTTGCAGTAGGCGTCAGGGCCCTTGGCGAAGAGCTTGGCGGTGTAAGAGCCGGGGTCAGCACTGACCTTGCGCTCCCGCAAGACGACCAGGACCTGGGCGAGGATCGTCCCGATGGCGGTGGGCTGTGCGCTGGACGCCTGCGCCGCCTCCTGACCGGGCGCCCCCGCCAGCGGCTTGGTAAAGCAGCTAAACGTCCCCTCGTGGCAGGCGACCCCCGTCTGCTCGACAACGTAGAGCAGCGAGTCAGCATCACAGTCGGTCCGGATCGCGCGGATCGGCTGGCGATTACCCGAGGTCTCGCCCTTCAGCCAGAGCGACTGACGGCTGCGCGACCAGTAGGTCGCATAGCCCGACTCGATCGTCTTGGCCAGCGCCTCCCGGTTGACCCAGGCCTGCATCAGGACTGTCCCCGTCGCCAAATCCTGCGTCACGACCGGCAGAAGGCCATCCGGCCCCCACTTCAGGCTCTCAATCTCGATCATGGCCGGATCACCACCCCTTCGCCCTTCAAGTACTGCTTCACGTCGCCCACGGTGTAGCGCCCGTTATGGAAGATCGAGGCGGCGAGCGCCGCGTCGGCCTGACCCTCAGTCAGGACATCCCGGATGTGGGTCAGCTCGCCAGCCCCGCCAGAGGCGATCACCGGGATCCCGACGCGTTCGGCCAGCGCCCGATGCAGCTCAAGATCATAGCCAGCGCGGGTACCGTCGGCATCCATGGCGGTGACGAGGAGCTCGCCCGCGCCCCGCTGGGCAGCCTCTTCGGCCCAGGCGAGCGCATCCCGCCCAGTCGCTAGCCGACCACCGTTCAGGTAGACCTCCCAGCCGCCCTCCGTCCGCCGCTTGGCGTCGATCGCCACGACCAGGGTCGAGGAGCCAAACCGCTCGGCGACCTCGTTGATCAGCTCGGGCCGCTTGACGGCCCCGGAGTTGACTGAGACCTTATCGGCCCCACCCATCAAGTAGTCACGCACATGCTCAACCGCCGAGACCCCGCCGCCGATCGTCAGGGGGACGAAGATCCGCTCGGCGGCCCGGCGGAGAAGGTCGAGGGTCGCCGTCCGCCCCTCGTGGGAGGCCGTGATGTCGAGGAAGACGATCTCGTCGGCGCCCTGTTCGTCATAGCGGGCGGCCAGGTCGATCGGATCGCCGGCCTCCCAGGCGCTCTGGTGGAACTGGACATGCTTGACGACCTTGCCATCCTTGATATCGAGGCAGGGGATGATCCGCTTGGCTAACGGCATAGGTCGAGCGCCTCCTTCAGATCGATGGCGCCCTCATAGATCGCCCGGCCAATGATCGCCCCGCTGACACCGCGAATTCGCTGGAGACGCTCCAGGTCGGTGATCGCATGGATGCCACCGGAGGCGATCAGCCCGGAGCCGCCCATCGCCTCGCCCATCTGGGCTAGGCCTTCCCAGTTCGGGCCGGTCATCATCCCGTCGCGGGCGATGTCGGTATAGAGGACGCTGGTGACGCCGATAGTCCGAACAGCGGCTGCGAGGTCGACGGCAAGCACCGGCGCCGTGACGGCCCAGCCGTCCGTGGCGACCCAGCCGCCTTTGGCATCGATCGAGACGATTACCCGGTCGGACCCCCACTTGGCGACGGCTTCAGCGAGGAGCTGGGACGGGCGGAAGGTGGCACCCTGTAGTTCCAGTGCAGCCGACCCGATGATCACCCGGTCGACGCCCAACTCGAAGCAGGCCTCGATCGCCGCTAGGCTCCGTAGCCCGCCACCGACCTGGATCTTCACCCCGGAGGGCGCCCCCGCCCGGATCGCCCGGATCGCCGCCTCATTCTGGGCCCGACCGGCGAAGGCGCCGTCCAGATCGACCACGTGGAGCCACTCAGTCCCCGCCTCCGCCCAGCGGCGGGCGACGGCGCCCGGGTCGCTCCCGTACTTGGTCGCCTCATCCATCAGCCCCTGCCGAAGCCGGACTACCTGGCCCGCCTTCAGATCGATCGCCGGGTACAGGGTCAAAGACACGCTTGTCGCCCCCAATTGGCTAGAAGCCGGAGCCCCTTAGCCGCTGATTTTTCCGGATGGAACTGCATCCCCACGGCCGAGCCGCCCGCCACGATCGCCGGGAAGCGCCGCCCGTACTCGGACTCGGCCAGAACGGTCCCACGGGGGGCGCCCGTCACGGCATAGGAGTGGTCATAGTAGACCCAAAGGTCCTCGATCCCATCGAAGAGCGGCTGCTCCTCGCCGACTGGCGCCACCTGATTCCAGCCCATGTGCGGCAGCTTGACGCCCTCCGGCATCCGCACGACCCGTCCAGGGATCAGCCCCAGCCCTTCGTGCAAGCCAAACTCCTCACTCTCGGTAAAGAGGAGTTGCATCCCCAGGCAGATCCCAAGGATCGGCCTGCCTGCCCGCGCATGCGCCCGAATCGGCTCGACCAGGCCCCGCTCCCGCAGGCGGGCCATCCCGGTTCCGAACGCCCCGACTCCAGGCAGGACGATCCCGTCTGCCGCCGCCACCACTGCCGGGTCATCGGTCACTTGGACCGTAAAGCCCAGCGTCCGCAGGGCGTTCTGGACCGAGGGTAGGTTGCCCATCTGGTAGTCGATCAGGGCGATCACAAGAGGACCCCCTTCGTCGAGGGGATGTCGGTCCGACGCTCATCCAGGCGGGTCGCCTCATCCAGCGCCCGGCCAAAGCCCTTGAAGAGCGCCTCGATCATGTGGTGATTGTTCGCCCCGTACTCGATCTTCATATGGAGGGTCAGGCCGGCGTTGACGGCGACCGCCCGGAAGAACTCAGGGACAAGTTCGGTATCGAAGGCCCCGACCGAGGCGCGGGTGAATGTGGCGTTGCAGGCCAGGAACGGGCGCCCCGATACATCCATCGTCACAAAGGCGAGCGTCTCGTCGAACGGGACCCAGGCGGCGCCCCACCGGCGAATCCCGCGGGCATCACCGAGCGCCTGCTTGATCGCCTGCCCGAGGGTGATCCCGGTATCCTCGACCGTGTGATGCGGGTCGATCTGCAGGTCCCCATCCGCCTCAACCTTCAGGTCGAAGAGACCGTGCCGAGCAACCTGCTCCAGCATGTGATCGAAGAAGGGGATGCCGGTCCGGATCTCAGCCTTGCCCGATCCGTCCAGATCGATCTGGACCTTGATCTTCGTCTCTTTCGTGTTGCGCTCGATGGCGGCTGCACGGGTCACTTCGACTCACCTCCGGTCAGTCGGATCGCCAGGGAGTTCCGGTGGGCCTGCAACTGCTCCGCCGTCGCCAGCCGGACCCCGTGCGGGGCGTCCGAGCGGTAAGCCGCCTCGCTGTAGCAGACGACCGAGGAGCGCTTGAGGAAGGTCGAGACCGAGACCGGCGAGGCGTAGCGCGCCGTCCCCTCGGTCGGGATCACATTCGATGGGCCAGCAATGTAGTCCCCGATCGCCTCGGGCGTCCAGCGGCCCAGGAAGACCGCCCCGGCGTTTCGGACGCTGGGGAGGAACTCCCAGGGCTCAGTCAGCGCGAGTTGGAGATGCTCCGGCGCGACCCGGTTAAGGAGTTCAGCGGCCTCCGTCAAGGACGCCACAGCGACCGCCACCCCGCGCTCCGTGAGCGAAGCCAGGATCGTCTCCTGCCGCTCGAGCCGGGCGGTCTGCCGGGCCATCTCGGCCTCGACGGCTGCCAGCCGGTCGCTCCCCGCCAGGGTCAACAGGATCACCATCCCGTTCGGGTGCTCGGCCTGGGAGAGCAGGTCAGCCGCCAGCCACTCGACCGGCTCGGAGCCGTCATCGACGACGACGACCTCGGTCGGGCCCGCCAGCATATCGATCCCGACCTGGCCGGCGACCAGCTTCTTGGCCAACATCACCCAGGGCGACCCCGGCCCCGCGATCAGGTCGACGGCGGGGATCGTCTGGGTCCCGTAGGCCATCGCTGCGATCGCCTGGGCGCCCCCCAGCTTGTAGACCTGGCTTACACCGCAGGCCTTCGCTGCCGCCAGCAAGTGCGGATCGATCCGCCCCTGCTTGTCCGGCGGGGTGCAGATGATGATCTCCTCCACCCCCGCCACCTGCGCCGGGATCACGGTCATCAGCAGGCAGGTCAGGAGCGGGGCCGAACCACCGGGGACATAGATCCCGGCCCGCTGGACCGGCATCACCCGCTGTCCGATCACCGTCCCGTTCGGCCGGGTGGTGGTCCAGGATTCGACCCTCTCGCCCTGGTGGAAGGAGCGGATGTTCTCGATCGCCCGCTCCATCGACTCATAGTAGGACGGGTCAAGGGTGAGATCCCATTCCTCAGGCCTGACAGCCAGCCCGCTCGCTCGCAGGTCGACACCGTCAAAGCGCTCCGTCACGCGGTAGAGGGCCTCATCGCCCTCACTTCGGACAGCGCCGATGGTCGTCCGGACCGCTGCTTCCTGTTCGGCAAAGAGCGCCTCTCGCCCACCGGCGAGGAGCGCTCGTAGCTCAGCTGGATTCATCCGCTTCCACAAACCGAATCCCCTCCTGTTGCCGGTCAACATAGGCTGTAGCATTCATCACGGAGGTGAGGACACATGAACTATTCACCGATGGGCGGCTGGGCGCCCGGTCCCGGCGGGATGCCTGGCTATCCCGGCGCAAGCGGTATGCCGGGTACCTACCCCGCCGCAGGTGGCTTCGCAGGCGGTATGCCGGGTACCTACCCCGCCGCAGGTGGCTTCGCAGGCGGTATGCCCGGCGCCTACCCAACTGGTGGTGGATTCGCAGGCGGTATGCCCGGTGCCTACCCCGCCGCTGGTGGCTTTCCGGGTGGCATGCCGGGTGCTTACCCTGCGGCCGGCGGCTTCCCAGGCGGCATGCCCAGTACCTATCCAAACGCCACCGGCTACCCGGGCGCCATCCCCGGCGATCCCAGTCTCGGCGGCTACTCGGGCGGCTACCCGCAGGGAGGCGCACCCCAGCAGTCCTACCAGGCGCCCCAGCCCCCCAACCAGAACGTTACCACCGTCTCCCCCGTTGGCATGCCCGCCATGCCGGCGGGCACTCGGGACCGTTCGTACTGGTACCGCTAGCCGATCGGCTGGGCGATCGCCGAGCGCAGCAGGCCGACGACCCGGTCGATCGCTTCCGCCTTTAATTGATAGGCCGACCGATTCGCCACCAGTCGCATCGACGAGGACCAGAGTCGGTCGACGATCACCAGGTTATTCTCGCGCAGCGTCCGTCCCGTCTCCGTGATATCGACGATCAGATCGGCCAACCCAACCTTCGGCGCCACCTCGATCGAGCCGTGCAGGAAGATCGTCTCGACCTGTAGGCCCCGCTCCGCAAAGTACTGGGCGGTCATCTTCGGGTACTTCGTCGCCACCCGACAGTGGGTAGCCCCGCTCAGGAGAGAGGCCGTATCCAGCTCCGCAGGAGCGGCGAGGATGAACTGGCACTGGCTGAAGCCCAGATCAAGGAGCTCATAGACCTGGGGCTCCGCCTCCATGAGCACGTTCTTGCCCACGACCCCGAGGTCCGCCGCCCCCCACTCGACGTAGGTGGGGACATCGGCATCGCGTGCGATCAGATACTGCACGCCGCGTTCCGGATCGGGGAGCAGGAGCTGACGGGGCTCCTGCTCGGTCAGGGTCTCGCCCGCCAGGCCGATCGCCTGCAGGAGGCGTCGGGCCTCGGTATATGGACGCCCCTTCGGCAGGGCGATCGTCAAGAGTTCCACAGGATTCCGGCCTCCTTAGTGAATCGATTCCACGGTGGGGCGTCCGGTCGGGCGCCCCTGTTCCGTTGCTTCCGTCTCGGTTGGCGCGTTAGCACCGGGATAGGCGACGCGTCCGGCCTCTCGCTGGCGAGCGTAGGCGGCCAGTTCCTCACCGGAGCGCCCGCCTAGGTCGATCTCAACGGACAGGCCCTGAGCCCGCAGTCGGGTCGCCTCCTGCATCACCTGGATCTCCTTGCCCGGCTCACAGGCCAGGACGACCGCCGGGCCAGCGAGTGTCGGTAGCTTACCCTGCCGCTCGAGCGCCTCGAGGACCCGGTCCAGTTCAAGTGCGAATCCGGTGCCCAAACTCTGAGGACATTGCGAGTTTAGCTCCGCAGGAGTTTGGGCACCGGAAGTCGCTGAAGGCGGCCCTCCCCACTCGGTCAGGAGCGCATCATACCGCCCGCCGGTCAGGACCGGGGCGCCCAACCCCGGCAGATGCCCTTCAAAGATCAGCCCCGTGTAATAGTCCAAGGCGTGGCAGAGGCTCAGGTCGAGGGCGACTGAGCCAGCCAGCCCCGCCGCCTCCAGGAGCGCCATCACCTGGCCGAGATCCTGCAGCGCCTTCTCCACCGAGGGGGCGCCCAGGCCGCCGAACTGCGCCACCGCCGCCGCCAGATCACCGCGGAAGGTCGGCAGGGCGAGTAGGACCGCTTCAGTCTGGGCGTCTAAGCCGGCGCCCCGCAGGCGGCGCTCGTAACCGACCAAGTCCCGGGCGACCAGGGCCGCCTTCAGTTCGCGGACCACCAGTTCAGCCAGACCCGCCCACTCAAAGAGCCCAGCCAGGAAGGCGACATGGCCCAGCCCCAGCTTAAAGCCGCCCAGTCCAGCCGCCGTCAGGGACTGGCAGGCCAGAGCGACCACCTCAGCATCCGCAAGGGCTGATTCGGAACCGATCAGCTCGACCCCCGCCTGCCAGACCTCGTGCGCCCCGCCAGCCCGGACCCGCGGATAGCGGAAGACCGGTGCGACGTAAGCCAGACGAAGCGGCAGCGGCTCGCTCGCCATTCGGGTCCCCACCAGACGGGCGATCGGCGTCGTCATATCCGGCCGCAGGGCGAGCGTCGCCCCACGGCGGTCAAAGAGCTGGTAGAGATCCTCTCGCCGGCCCAGGACGCCCGCCCCAGCCAGCACGCCCTCAACGAACTCAAAGGTCGGCGTAATCACCTCGCGGTATCCCCACTGCAAGAAGGTATCGCTGAGGCGCCCCGAGAGCCACCGCTGAAGCCGCGCCTCCCGTGGTAGCCGGTCCCGCACCCCTTCCGGAATCGCACCCCGCATGGGCTCTCGCATGTCAACCTCACCCTTCATCACTTTACTAAGATAAAGCACTAAAGGCATGATACGCCCGGTCGCTCTCTTCTGTCAAGCAGAAAGGGCCTGCCACCTTGGGGGTGACAGGCCTTCTCCTTTACCTAGCGAGCCTTCGCCTCGTTGACGGTTAGCGGACGCTCCCCGTAGGCATAGCCGTTCAGCTCGGCAACCGCCTTCTTTGCCTCTTCATCATTGGTCATGTCGACAAACCCATAGCCACGGGACCGCCCAGTCTCCCGGTCGGTCACGATGCGTGCATTCTCGACGGCCCCGAACGGCTCAAAGAGAGCCTTGAGGTCATCCGAAGTTGTGCGCCAGGGCAGGTTGCCAACGAAGATGCTAATCGCCATGGATCTACCGCCTCCTCAGGTTGACGTGAGAGTAGTGTTCGCCAGAGGAGGTGACGGAACGCATGATCAGAGGGCGGGATTCTCTGGAAACGTTACCGGTCGGGTCGGAGCGTCACGACCGCCCCGGTCAAGGGAATATGCTGCTCCATGCCACCGCCAGCGAGCGGCGTCAGGACGAGGACCGGTGCGCCAAGAAGAGCGTAGACGCCAGCAAGCATCCCCGTATACTCGGTCTCACCAACCCGGACCTGCAACTCACGACCGACCGCGCGATCGAGCGAGGTATAGGCCTGAAACATGCTTGAACTCACCTCCCACAATGGACGTGGTACCAGACTGGAAGGGTGTGCATAGGATGGGCTACACTCACCCGAGGACATGAGAGGAGTGAAGGATCGTGCAGTTCCCGCCCTCCTATCCTGGAACCCAGCCCGGAGCCGGAGCGCCGGTCACCGCCTATGGTCAACCCGCCGCCTACGGCCAGGCGCCGCCGCCTGGATTCGCCCCGCCGCCGCAGTCGTTTGCGCCGCCCTACCCTGGGCAACAGCCTGGTATGGCAGCCCCGCCTGGGGCGCCCGGCTTCCCACCGCAGGGCGCCTACCAACAGGGCCAGGGTTATGCACCACCCGGTCCAGCCCAGCAGCGGCCACCGCAACAGAGCCAGTCTCCCGCCCAGGCGGCCCAGCAGGCCTACCAACAGCGCCTAATCGGCGTTGCGCGGACGCTCGAGCAACTCTTCCCGGACTACCAGATCCTCGTCTCCATGTTCAACGAGATCTTCAACTCCCCGGCGGGTCACACGCTGGCAGGCGCCGAGCCCTTGATGGCGACCCTGAAGGATCTCGCCTTCAGCCACACCGCCACCCTGGGCGCCATCCGTCGCTTCCTCTATGGCGAGGCCACCCCGATCGTCCTCTCCGACATGGCCGTCGCCACGATGCAGTTGGGCAAGATACATAGCACGATCCAGCCCCTGATCGACCGACTGATTCACAGCGCCGGCTCCGACATGCGCGGGCCGCTCAACAGCCTGTCGCAGAACTTCGCCTCCAGCGGGCTTCATTTGAGCCAGGCGACCCAGGCGATGCGGGAGACGGTCGGTCCCCAGATCTGGGAGGCTGCCCAGTCCAAGGTGAACGAGAAGTAGATGAACGAAGGCGCCGGTCCCCCGTGGGGCCGGCGCCTCCTTCCTATCCCCGCAGGATGGCCCGGATCGGCGACGCATCAGCCCCAGCCAGCTTGAGCGGCAAGGCGATCAGCTCGTACCGCCCCTCCGGCACCCCTGCTAGGTTCAGATTCTCCACGATCAAGATGCCCGCAGTCCGGCATGCATGATGCGCTGGCAGTTCCTTCGACTCCGCCGGATCGACCGAATGTGCATCCGTTCCGATCAAACGAATCCCCTGCTCAGCCAGGTACTGGATCGCCTCCGGTGCAAAGGCGGTGAAATCTGGGTGGAAATGATTCAGGTCCGGGCACGATCCGGTCCGAACCAGCAACCGCTCGACGCCCACCAGGTCTAAAGCCAGCAGATCCGCCCGCTCGATCAGGGTGCGTCCCTCCAGCCCTACGACCAGCGCCGGCCCGATGTAGCGGCTCAGGTTGACCTGCTCCATCGTGGCGCCCTGGTCATCATAATGGAAGGGAGCATCCGCATGGGTGCCGTTGTGGGGCGAGAGCGTGACGTGGCCGACGTTGACCGACGAACCTTCCTTGATCTGCCAGCTCAGGCGGAACTGGTAGGGCGTGTCACCCGGCCAAGCGGCGGTGGTGTTTGAGAGCGGGTGGGTGATGTCCCAGAGCCTCACTTCTGCTTTCCCCTTTCCAGGACAAGCCGATAGCCATCCGCGCCAAAGTAAAGGCACTTCTTCACCCGGCTGATCGTGGCTGTGGAAGCGCCGGTCTCGGCGACGATCTCTTCATAAGTCTTGCCCTCATCGATCATTCGCGCGACTGCGAGACGCTGGGAGAGCGCCTTCAACTCCCCAACGGTGGCGATATCTTCAAAGAACATGTAGCACTCCTCGATGCTCTGCAACCGCAGGATCGCCTCGAAGAGCTGATCCGTCATCTCATCACGCAGCCGTTCGTTGATGGGCACCGCTTAGAACGCCCCTTCACCCGCTATTGCTCTCATGGTTCGCCCTTTCCCGCCGAATTCCTGCGCAATGGGCGAAGCGCCCTCGGCGGCTATAAGCCGAGGGCGCCCCACACTACTCGTTATAGGCCTAGTAAGCCGTAGGGGTTGTCCCCTTCGCGGTCGGCGGCCAGATGTCATGTGGGCCAGCCACTGCCACCGAAGCCGCCCCCAAGAGGCCCAACAAGACCAACAGCGCCACAACCTTCTTCACCGAGACTCCCCCTCTTACGTTTTCGCTCCTAGCAAAAATCCTATGCAAGGAATTGGGGGCTTAGACCTGCCCCCAACGCAATAAGACCTTGCAGCGGAGATCATGTACCAGATCCCGGAGGTAGCAAGGGCCAGACTCCATCACCGCATCCCAGATCAGCGACTCCGCGAGTTGAAGCGAGGCTCGAACCGCTGGTTCATCCTGCCGATCCCAGGCCAAGAGGCCACTGGTGACGGCCGCCAAGCAGGTCGCCCAACAGGATGGTTCCTCGTTGACATCCAAGGCCAGAACGACCTGAGCGAACGCCTCTGGCTCATTCCCGATTCGGTACTCCCAGTAGCCGTCAAGCGCTCGCTGGATCTGACGGTGCTTCGTCGGTGCCCCCTCCATATAACGCTCCGCCATCAGCAGGCAGTGCTCTGCTTGGCTGAGGTCGCCCCCAAGGACGAAGCACCAGGTGGCCGTCTGGAAGCAGGCGATCCAGTCGTTCTGTTTCGTTGGACCAAAGAGTTCAGCCGCATGCAGGTACGTAGAGGCCGCCGTCTGCCAGGAACGCCGCCCCTCGTAGACTTGAGCCAGCCCGAAGGTGACGTAAGCCCGGTATTCATCCTCCGGTGGGGCCTCCGCTAAGAAGGCCAGAAAGGACTCCTCCGCAGCGGTCCAGTCCCCGGCCCGAAGCGCTGCCTTCCCTGTCAACGCCAGCGTCCGCCGGAGCATGACGGCATCCGTATCGGCCAGTTCCCTTACCTGATTCAGGCACTCAGTCGCCCAGGTATGGCGCCCGAGCCGGGCCGCCCCCTGGGCGCCCAAGAGCAACAGGCTCGCCCGCTCTGTAGGCGGAACAGCCTCCGCTCCCGCTGCCGACATGGCCTGATCATAGGCCTCCGCATAACGGCCCGCATCCATTAGATGGCGAACCTCCGCCAGTTCCATGGGTGTATGACCTCCCGCCCCGCAACCTCATCTCTTCCCTTATCAAGATTCGGCTTTGTAGTGGTAAATCCTCCCAATTTTTGAAAAGTTTTTCGCAGGCAGCGAACAGGCGAATGAAGAGGACGGGCGCCCCCATCGCTGAGGGCGCCCGCCAATTGGTTGAGCTTACTGCAGTTCAAAGACAATCGAGACCGAGACCGAGTAGTCGCCCTGGCCGCCGTAGACAGAGGGCGCCGCCATCGGCGCTTCGGCCTTGCTCGTCATGCCATAGCTGATGATCGGGCCGGAGCTACCCAGGACCTGGACCTTCTGTACGCCACGGACGCTGGTCCCCAGCCGCTTCGCGACCCGCTCAGCCTGGGCCTTCGCGTTATCGATCGCAGCATCCAGGGCTTGGCCCTCAAGGGCGCCCGGATCGGAGAGGCTGAAATTGACGCCCTGGACCTGGTTGGCGCCAGCGCTGACTGCGGCCTCCATGATCGCCGGCACCTGGGCCAGATCCTTCACCTTGATCGTCACGGTGTTGGTCGCCCGATAACCCCGCAGGGTCTGGACTCCATCCTTCCAATCGTACTCCTGGAAGAGGTTCAGGGTGCCGGTCTTCAGGCTTGACTCGGCGATCCCCTTTGCCTTGGTGGACGAGACTACTTTATTGATCTTCTCGCTCATCGCCTTAAAGGCGCCGGTCGGGGAGTCGGCCACTTCGCTGACACCCAGGGTGATCTGGGCGGTGTCATAGCTGTAGGCGATACGTCCGGTGCCGGTGATCTCCAAGGTCTTGACGGTCTGGCTCGCGGCCGGAGCGGTCCCCTCCGCATAGGAGTTCGGGACGAAGATCGCCGTCAGGAGCAGGACGACGGCGAGCAGTATCCATGTACGCTTGCGCATGCTACCGAACCTCCTTACTTCAGTTCGAAGACGATCGAGACCGAAGCCGTGTACTCGCCGTTGCCACCATAGACGGCGGCGCCACCGTCAGCCATGGCCGCCGACTTCATCTCGGAGCGGTAGATGATCGGCGGGGTCGGGCCGGACTGGTTGAAGACCTGAACCTTCTGCACACCAGCGACCGTCAGGCCGAGCCTCTTCGCAGCCCGGTCAGCCTGTGCACGAGCGTTATCGATCGCCGCGTCAGTCGCCTGACCCTCAAGGGCGCCCGGGTTAGCGAGGCTGAAGTTGACGCCCTGGACCTGGTTGGCGCCGGCGTTGACGGCAGCCTCCATGATCGCCGGGACCTGGTTCAGATCCTTCACCTTGATGGTCAGGGTGTTGGTCGCCCGGTAGCCTCGCAGGGTCTGGGCGCCGTCCTTCCAATCGTACTCCTGGTTCAGGTTCAGGTAGCCGGTCTTCAGGTCGGCCTCGGTGATCCCCTTGGCCTTCATCGCCGCGACGACCTTGTTGATCTTCTCGCTCATCGCCTTGAAGGCGGCGGTCGGGGAGTCGGCCAACTCGCTGGCGCCCAGGGTGATCTCAGCGGTGTCATAGGTATAGGAGATGCGGCCGGTGCCGGTGATCTCCAAGGTCTTGACGGTCTGGCTCACGGTGCTCGCCGTCCCTTCCGCATAGGAGGTGGGCACGAAGATGGCAGTCAGGAGTAGAACGACCGCCAGCAGGATCCAGGTACGCTTCTGACGCATGGAATGAACCTCCTTGTGGGTCTTCTTCACCCATACGGACGAGCTAACAGGAAGGAAGGTTTCAGATTGATGCGGAAAATATGTAAGCATATCTCGTCTAGGGGGACGTCGAAATGTCGGTCAGGCGAATCGTGGGCCAGAACCTGCTGCTCTCGCTCTTCTCCGTGGGAATCTGGTCGACGATTGCCTGGATCGCTTGTCTAATCTACGGCGCTGTACTTCACTCTCTTCAACTTGCCATGGCGGGTCAGCCGACCTTTTCGATGACCTTGGCCATGCTCCATTCCGTAGGCCTACTCCCGGCCTTCTTGGGCGGGGGCGCCCTGCTCGGGCTGATCGCCGCTCAGGTCCAGTTCTGGGCCTGGTTTACGGAACAGCGATGAATCTACAAGCCGTCTTCCTCGACCGGGATGGCACCCTGGGCGGAACTGGCCACTTTGTCCATCCCCGCGATTTCACGCCCTACCCTTGGACCACCGAAGCCCTACACCTGTTGAAACAATCTAGTTGCAAGGTGTTCGCTTTTACAAACCAACATCGGATCTCCCGCGGCGAAGCGACTGCAGCGGAATTTGCTGAGCAGTTTCTGTCGTACGGCTTGGACGGAACGTACCTTTGCCCCCACGGCATCGGCGAGGGCTGCTCGTGCCAGAAGCCAGCGCCAGGCCTGCTTTACCAGGCAGCAGAGGAGCATGGGCTAGATTTGACCAGATGCGCCGTAATCGGCGATGTGGGCGCCACGGACATGCTCGCGGCAGCGGCAGTGGGCGCCCGGAAGATTCTCGTCCGCACTGGCTGGGGCGAGGACTCGTTGGGTGCCTACCGCCATATGTGGGCCGAGGTCGAACCCGACTACATCGCGACCGACCTGCTCGATGCGGTCAAATGGCTTCTGCACACAGAAAGGCCGCGGGCGTAATCGCCCACGGCCTTACTCTTTACTTCTGCAACGCCTGCCAGCCAATGTCCCGGCGGTAAGTCTTCCCCAGGAAGCTGACGGCATCCACACCCCAGTAGGCCCGCTCCAGCGCCGACTCCAGGTCGGGCCCCCCAGCCATTACACCCACAACCCGGCCGCCATTCGTGACGATCTCGCCATCCTCAGCGACCCAGGTCCCAGCGTGGAAGACCGTGACACCCCGATCGTCCGCCTCCGCCAGGCCCTCGATCGAGAGCCCCTTCTCATACGGGCCTGGGTAGCCGCCCGAAGCCAGCATGATGCAGGCGCAGGAGGCCGACCAGAATTCGATCGCCACCTGATCAAGCCGTCCCTCGGCGCAGGCGACCAGCGCCTCCAACAGGTCGGACTTCAGCAGGGGCAGGACGACCTCCGCCTCCGGATCGCCAAAGCGGGCGTTAAACTCAACCACCTTCGGACCGGACGGCGTCAACATCAATCCGGCAAAGAGGCAGCCAGCGAAGGGCGCCCCCCGCTCCGCCATCACCTTGACCAGCGGCTCCAAGATCGTCGCCTGCACCTGCTCGGCGATCTCCGGCGTGTAGAAGGGCACCGGGGC
>DATGYC010000236.1:0-25139 GCA_035298385.1 Symbiobacteriaceae bacterium
CCCTTTTGACTAGATGCCTTTGAAGGGCGCCCCGGTGAGGGCAGGGTTGGCCAGGACGGCCTCGCGGCGCCCGCGCACGGTGGTGCCGGGTGAGCCGCTCAGTTCGGTGAGGACCTGCAGACGTTCGGTCTCATCGCCCGCCTGGTACCGTTGCCAGTACGACGAGAGGCGGCTGCCTGCCGGCGGAGCGCTGGGTTCGATCATCGCGTACATATCCGCGTTGGGCGCGCCGGACTGAACGTGCTGATCGGCAAACCAGGCAACGGCCTTCTCGGATTGGACACCGAACTCCTTGGCCGACTCAATGGCGGGGCTAAGGTAGCCGTTGTCGATCTGCTCCAGTTGCGCCTGCACACTGGCCGGGCGCCCCAGGAACTCATCCATGATGGCTTTCCACTCCGGACGTAGATCACCCGTGGCGACCTCACGCTCCACCGCGGGGGTGTTCCCGTACTTAAAGAACCAATCGGCGAGGGCGGGGTCCTTGCCAGCCTTCACGAGGGCGATAAACTGGTCCGTCTGAGCCGTAGCCGAGAGGGCTGGAATCTCGGTCCCCGCCTCCCGTAAGAGGTGGCTGTGACTGGCGGGGACTTGGCTGGCGGCTTGATCCTGCAGATGGCGCAGGGCGATAGCGCGGAAGGCCTCCTCCTCCCCCGGGGTGGCAAAGATGCGCCTTAGCACATCACCACCTGTCCCGCTCGGCATGGCGAAGGAGATGTAGCCAAAGTTGAGCCACTGCCGGTCCGATCGAAGCCCATCGTCACCCGCGTAGACGACGCCCCCGTGGGCGGCACTCGGACCGCCCATCCCTTCCACCTTCACGATGTGTGCCAGGACCGCCTGACGCTGCGGATCGGGGAAGTGGGCGTTCAATACGGCCATTGAGTCGGCAGGCGTCGCTTGGAAGGGCGCCCCTGGCGATGGTGCCACGGGGGCCGCTCCCATCACGGGCGCTGTCGTCCCAACGGCACCGCCGCCGCCCACGGACCGCGAAGGGCGCCAGGCGTTTGCGGCCAGGAAGCGATCGGCCGTCTGGCGGAGCGAGACCCCTAGCTCTAGCGCCTCGTTGGCTAGCCCGGCGCCCAGGCGCGCAACGGCCTCGATCTGCCCCTCCGTCTGCTGCAGGGACTGGGAGACCCAGTCGGTCTGTACGAGGCTCTGACTGGAACGTCGCCCGATCTCCTGCAGGCTCGCCGCAATCGCCTCAAACTGGGAGGCCAGGGACTGGAGTTGATTGGGATCGACCAGGATCCGACTCATGCTCTTCCTCCTCTTCGTGGCCAACAGGCGCCCAGGCGCCCACGTCCGGCAGCGCCGCCTTGATCGACCGAATCCGGCCTCGGCGGATATAGAAGCCCTGGCCCGCCGGGAAGAACCGGCTCCCCTCCGGCGCCGGCAGGCGCACGCCAAAGAGCGCCCCTTCTGCCGGGTCAGCGGTGCCCAAGAGGAAGCCCGTCTGCAGGTCCCGCAGCGCCTTCGTCAGGCCGTCATAGCCACTGCTGAAGGCAGCCGTCGCCCCACCGGCGATCAGATGCAGACCGGAGTTCCGCTCGCGCCGGACCAGCGCTTCCAAGCGATCCCGGGCGCCCGCCGGCAGCCCGTCACGCACGAGGTCGATCTCATCGATCAGCAAGAGGGTCGTCGCCGTTGGGCGCCCGGCCGTCAGTTGCTCGACCAGGACGGCGGCCTCGGCTGGGTCGCAGGCACAGCCCCGGACATGTGGCAGGCCCGCCATGCTGGCTAGGTTGGTGCCCGCCAGATCGATCAAGTAGGCGGCCAAGAACGCCGGGGAGTGCCGGGCGGCCAGTGCTGCCAGGATCCCGGTCAGCAGGCTGCTCTTGCCGGAGCCCGGCAGGCCGGCGACCAGAAAGTGCGGCCCCTCCCGCAGATCGAGTGCGAAGGTGGTCAAGGACTCGACCTCCAAGCCAACCGGGACTGGCTGCAGCCCATCGCCTGGCATGGCGAGAGGCCCATCCCTCAGGAGTTCGCGCAGGGAGATGACGGCGGGCAGCGACCGGATCGGCTGGGGGCGGGCGCCCCCCCAGGCCTCGGCCAGGCGGGCGACGCGGGCCTGCAGAGCCACCTGGCGTTCCCACTCAGTCACCCCAGGCGCTGGCAGGGCGGTCTGGAACTCGAATGGCGGCTCACTCCGCACGAGTCCTCGGCCGGGTGTGGAGGCCGGAACGAGGCCATTCGTTCGGCCAACGATCGCCGCGTACTCGGTCCGGTCATGCAGCGGCAGGGCGACCGCCAGACCGATCGAGCTGAGCAAGCGAGCCCGGACGGCGTTCCAACTCGGCATCGTCAGGACGAGATGGATGCCGAAGGCGGCGCCCTCCCGGCCGAGCAGGGCGAGCAACTCCTCCCAGTCCGGTTGACTGGCCAGGAGCGCGGGGAGGTTGTCAATCGCGACGAGGAGCGCTGGTAGTCGCTCCCCGGTCATCTGGCGAAGCCCTGTCCAGGTCCCGGCACCGGCCTGGGCGATCTGCTCCTTGCGGCGAAGAAGTTCCTCTTGGAGAGAGCGACCAAGCCGCCGCAGACGCTCCCCGTCATCGGCGAGGATGACGGCCCCGGTGTGGGGAAGGGCGCCCAGGGGGAGATGGGTGCGCCCAGCCCCGTCAGCAAGGTAGAGGTGAAACTGATCGGGGGAGTGCGACTCCGCCAGGGAGAGAACGAGAGTCTGCAGGAAGGTCGACTTGCCCGAGCCGGGCGCCCCGACCACCGCCAGGTGCCCCCCCTTCGTCAGCGGGAGCCGGAGCGGGCGCTGGGCCTGCTCTTCCGGATCGTCCAAGAGTCCGATCACCGGGGATAGAGCCAGAACCTCCTGGGCCCATCTGGCCGAGCGATCACCCGCCAGCAACTGATCCAGTTCGATCCCATCTGGCAGTGGCGGCAGCCAGGGGCCCTTGACCGGTGCGATCCCAGCTGCGGCGCTCTCGCGTCGGATGAAGTCGACAAGGGCGCTTAGTTGACTCGGCGCCTCGGCAGCGGGCGCCGGTGGCTCGATCAGGGGTAGCCGCAGACCCTCGAGCGTCACCTCAGCGATGGCGATCGGGGGCGTACTCTCGGTGGACGGGTGGTAGGGCGCCCCGCCCCATCCCGCCTGGAACTGAACCATCCGCTCCCCGCTCCCGACCTGCAACCAGCAGAGGCCCGGACGGTCCAGCGAAGCGGCCACCGGCGACTTGAGCACCTCCTGGGAGTCCTCCCGCCGCTCCACCCGCAGGCAGAGTCGGAAGCGAGCGTTCGACCAGATCTGCTCATCGATCACGCCGGCGGGCTTCTGGGTCGCCAGCAGGAGGTGAACTCCCAGCGAGCGCCCCACCCGTACGGCCGAGACCAGCTCCCGCATGAAATCGGGCTGCTCGGCCTTCAACTCGGCGAACTCGTCGACGATCACGATCAGATGGGGCAGCGGCTCCCGATCCGGCTCCGAGCGCCGGAGGCGGATGTACGCGTCCACATGGTTGAGGCTCGCCTCGGCCAGGAGGCGCTGGCGGCGGCGAAGCTCGGCCCGCAGGGAGGCGAGCGCCCGCCGGGCCTCTCCCCCCTCCAGGTTGGTGATCACCCCCACGAGGTGCGGCAGTCCCACGAAGGCGTTCGCCATCCCGCCGCCCTTGTAATCGACGAGTAGCATGGCGACCTCCTGCGGATGAAAGCGGAGGGCGAGGGCGGCGATCAGGGTCTGGAGGAGTTCACTCTTGCCGGAGCCGGTCGCGCCTGCGGCGAGACCATGTGGGCCATCCCCGCGCTCGTGCAGGTCGAGCCGGACTGGGGCGCCCCCAGCGCCAAGCCCAAGCGGCACCGAGAGCGACTCCCAGGGCCGGCTGTTCGACCAGGTGGAGCAGAGGTCCCAACTCTCGAGCTGCTCCGCCCCGAAGAGTGAGAGGAGATCGACCCGCGTGGGCACAGCCCCACTGCGCTGGTCGCCAAGGCGCACGGGCGCCAACCGGCGGGCCGCCTGATCCAAGGCGGGCCCGTCGATGAGGTCCGGCGCGAACCCCTGTGTGATCAGATGAGGTGCGGTCCGGATCAACTCGGCGGCCTGCTCAGACTGGTAGCCCACGATCGCTTCGACCTGGGCTGGCAACGACTCCCGCCGATCGGCCAGGAAGAGCAGGTGGATTCCGCAGGCCGTGGCCTCCCGGAGCAGGAGCGGCCACGCGGGGTGATCTGGCGCCAACTCGCTCGCCCCAACGATCAGGAGCAGGTGCGGCAGGCAAGCGATCTGCTCGCCGTTCGTGGTCCGGCGGCGCTCTACGAGGCTCTGAACCCAGGAGAGCAGGTCGCGGGCGCCCTCCGGCGTGGCGGCCAGAAGGCGCCGGACCGGTTCGGCCGCCCAGGTGTGGGGAAGCCACCGAACCGAGAGCCAATCGGCGGCCTCCCCGCTCGGGAAGAGGGCGGCGATCTGAACCTCCTCGGGGGCGTGGTGGACAGCTACCTGGAGCAGGAGTGCGCGCAGGCCCGCCAAGACGAGATCCCGGCGCCCCACCAGCCCGGTCGCTGAGACCGAAGGCAGGTCGATGCAGACCGGCAGATCGGTCACGCCCTGTGACTGCTGCGCGAGTTGCTCCGCAGCCTGCAGCAGCGGATCGGGTTCGGCCGTGCTGTAGGCCTTCGGCGGGGTGACCTGAAAGGAGGCCCGGCCTTCTCCGACACCCAAGCGGACCCGGAGGAAGTCCGGATCGCCCGGCTGTCGCTCCCAAAGGCGGGAGTCCGGAGTATTAGCGCGGGCCAGACAGGTCGCCGGGTCTGGGGCCTGATCGACCAGGATTCGCCGCTGGCGCTCCGCTAGGGCGCGAGCGGTGCCGGCCAACTCTGCCAGGCGCCCGTGGTAGGCCTCTGTTCGGGCGCCCGCCGCTTTGGCGTACCGACGGCGCTGGAAAAGCAAGAGGGCGCCCTGGACGAGCAGGCCTGTCAGCATCATCGGCAGGGAGAAGAAGAGGTAGGTGGCGCGGTGGGTCAGCAGGTAGGTGATCAGGGCGCCCATCAACCCCGGTAGGAGCGAGAGGAGCAGCGAGGTCGGATTCAGCTGCGGGGCATTGGGCTGGGGCGGCGGCGCGGGTATCTCCACCTGATCAGCGGGCAGCGGCGGAACGAGGCGAGGGGAGCGCAGGACCCGTGGCGGCTGGAACTCCATGAGCGCTCCCCCCTTCAAGGTCTACTGAACAGGTGTGTACCGCCCGCCAGCGCTAGCGCCGCCGGTCTGCATGTCGGCCTGCTCGAACCGCTCAGCGATCTCGGTCAGGGCGTGGCTGATCTCGTCCAGCAGGCCCGTGAACTCGCCCATCTTGCGCTGCCAGAGCTCAAAGTTCTGGTAGAAGCGCTGGGAGGCCATACCGTCCCAGTTGGCGTCGAGGTTCGAGACGGTGGATGCCAGCTTCTGGATCATCGCCTGCGCCTCATCATGGGAGCCCTTGAACTGACCAGCGACACCGCGGAGATCTTCGGGGGTCACGCGAATCAAGGCCATGGGGGGATCCTCCTTGTGGGCCGGGGGCGCCCGATTTAGTTGGCACTCAGCCGTAGCGGCGGGATCTTCAGCGTCGAACGGCCCCAGACTGGGTAGTTCGTCTCCGGCCACCAGTTGACGCCGAAGAGGGACGTAATCCGTATGTTAACGAACAGACCAACGAGCCGTCTGTCCCGTTCTGGTTCCGGGTGGAAGTAGGTGAGCGTCACCCGGCTGTTCGGCCTGTCAACCCAGTTAGCCGCAAAGGTCTCCATGGTCAGATCCGCAGCAACGGCGGGAAACTGGATCTCCGGGGATAGTTCCCGTGCACGCTGGCATTCGATCTGCACCTGATCGGATGCAGTCAGACAGCCGCACCGACTGAACCAGCCGGTCCCCGAGAGTTGCTCCAACGTACCCGAGCAGGTGGTGGACCAGGGTTGGTAGGACCAGTAGGTGTAGGGCTGACAGGTGGCACAGTCCTGCTTCGTCGTGGGCGTACCGACCTGCCCATCCACCTGTAGGTTGTAGGTGATCTGGGCGGTGGCGGCGCCCGCCTCGGCGGCAAAGTCGGCAGTCTGGCGCACCTTGCGCACCTGGTAGTTGACCCACTCTCGGTCGACGAAGAGGATGAGCAAGAAGAGGGTCGTCGTTATGAGGAAGAGCCAGATGGGGGTGATGGAGCCGACCTCTCTGCGACGACGAATCATGGCTCCGCCTCCCTTCCTAGCTCCGCCCGGGCAGTGGATAGGCCCCCGTCGCTTGCCGCACGTTCAGGTTGAACCACTGGATTCCGGGCAGCACCGCTGGCACGGTAACCGTTACGTTGCACCGAGCAAACCCCGATGCGGCTGTACAGCCCCCATTCGCCCAGACAAGGAAGCCAAACGAGGTGTAGCGCTGGTCGGCGAAATCCTGGTTGACCTGCTGCAGCGAGCGGGTCAGGGAGTAGGTGCGGGCCATGTGGCTGGCGGCGGCGTGGGCGGCCAACTCCCCGTGCAGATAGAGGACGATCTGAATCGCACCGAGGGCGGCAAAGAGCAGGAGGAAGGTACCCATGGTCGCTTCGATCAATGCGACACCTCTGGATCTGCGACGGCGATGCATGGGTCCTTCCTCCCTTCCCAGCGTTGCTTAGGCGCAGGTCCCGTTAGCGTGGCGATCCGTGATGCAGGTGATGGTGCCGGTCAGCCAGGTCTTCAGCTGCGGGCCGATCACCACGGCCGCACCGACCAGCATCAGGACGATGAAGGCGGCGAAGACGCCATACTCGATCGCCGTCAGCCCTTTGCGGTTACGCTTTATGAGCACATCCAGTCCCTCCCTTCGGGAGCCGTATGAAAGGCTACATCTGTTCTTGGACCGTCAGCAGGATCGCTGCGATCACGGGCGTCAGCGAGAGGAAGATGGCCCCAATCTTCGGGAAGATCCCGACGATCGCCATCGCACCGGCAGACTGGACAAGATCGGAGATGCGCGCCTCCCGCATCTGCTCGGCCATCTTGGCCAGCTCCTTCGACGGGACGCCGCCGCCCTCGGCCAGGTAGGCGACCCCTTCCGCAACCAGCAAGAGTTCAGGGGAACCAGTCAGCTTCGCCTCCTCGATCAGGGACGGGCCGAAGAGCCCCGAGGCCGCTATTCGATCGAGGGCCCGCCGAATCTCGCTGGCCAGGAGCCAGTGCGGGTGGCGCTGACAGATCTCGACGAGGGCGTTCTCCAGCCCCTCGCCAGCGGCGACGAGCAGCCCCCAGATATCGAGGAAGGCCGGAAGCTCGAGGGCGATCTGGGCTCTGCGCTGCTGGGCCATTGCCGAGAGGAGGATGCGGGGCATCATCCAGGAGGCGCCAGCCATCAGCAGGCCAAAGAGAAGGCTGACCCGACCAAAGAGGACGGTGAAAAGCAGGGCGAAGAGCGTCTGCATCTGCAGGAGGGATGATCCGGTCAGGCCATAGGGGCGCCCCGCCACCTGACAGAGTCGGTCCGCGTTGCTCACGCCAAGCCGCTCGAGGAGTCGATCGCCCAGGGAGCGTGACTCTCCCCAAGAGCGTCGAGCGGCCTGTTGCATTCGCTTCTGGATCGGCGTGAGGCGCCGGGCGAGCACGAAGGGCAGGCAGGCCATGAAGAAGGCACCGGCCACGCAAAGGGCCGCCAACAGGGTCATGCTGTACGCCTCCCTCCTTAGACCTTTCGGACCTGACGGAGCAGGGAGAGGTGCGTGATCCGGATCAAGAAGAGGTTCCCAAGGATCGAGACGGCCAAGAGGACCTGACCGAGCGCTGTGTCCAGGAGGGGATCGAGCCCCTGCTCGGTCATGGCTGCGTAGGCGAGCAAGACGAACCCACCCACCCCAGCGATCACCAGAGACTGGATCAGGTGCTGCCCCATCTGCTCCTGCACCTGACTGCGGTAGCGCCGCCGGGCGGTCAGGACCGTCTGGAGCGCCTCGAAGGCCTGGACGACGTTCGCTCCCCGCTCGTGGCAGATCACGAGTTCGGTGGCGAAGACCTGGACGTCGGTTGAGTCCTTAAAACCGGGCCGCTCCCGCAGTTGCTCGACGGCTTGGGCTAGCGTGACGCCCAGCAGGGTCGCATCAGCCATATTCTTGAGGAACGGCCCGAGCGGGGCCGGCAGGGAGAGGGCGGTCTCGGCGATCGCCGCTTCCAGGGGCGTTCCCCGTCGGAGGGATGTGGCGATCATCGACATCGCCCGCCCGAGTTGCGCGGCGGTCTGGAGTAACCGTGCGGTCTGCCGCCACTCCTGGAGCCAAGCCGGGAGCATGAAGACCCCAAGGGAGAGGCAGAGGGCGAGAAGCCCTCGGCCGGTCAGGTAGGAGACCAGCAGCCAGGCGAGCACGGCGCCCGCCGCCGCTGGGACCATGCGGGCCAGGGCGGTTGTGCGCTCCCGCCCAAGCAGGGAGACCTCGACCCGCTCGTGGACCACCTTGCGGCGCAGTCGAGCGCTGCCCGGCCCATTCGTTCGCCAGACCCAGAACCCAGCCGTCACCGAGCCGACGGAGCCAGCCGCCAGGAGGGCTGCACTCCAGGCTGCCATCATTCGCACCACCTCCGCACGGCGACTAGACCTCCATCAGCCGGACCCAGCGGTCGGCATTCGCCCCGTTCAACCGGAGCTGCAGGGCGAGTCGCTCAGAGATCGGGCCGATCTGGCGCAGGACCCGGTCGGCGCCCCGGTGGAAGATCGGCCGGAGGGTGAAGCCAGCCGTCCCCTTGCGGTCGGGCTGGTAGGACTCGACCTCCACCACCTCCATCACGCCACGCACGACGTGCCCATCGACGCCGACCCGGCGCTCGGCGTGCACCAGAAGGTGGATGGCGGAGGCGATCAGCTCATAGGCGCCCGAGTCGGTTAGCTGGGGATCGCCCCGCTTCATCATCTGGCCAAGGCGCTTGAGCATGTCGATCGGACCGTTGGCGTGGGCGGTTGAAAGGCAGCCGTCATGGCCGGTGTTCATCGCCTCGATCATGTCGAGCGCTTCGGCGCCGCGGACCTCGCCGACGACGATCCGGTCGGGGCGCATGCGGAGGGACTCCTTCACCAGCATCCGCATCGTGAACTCGCCGCGGCCCTCGATGTTCTGCTTCCGGGTCCGCATCCGGATCACGTGCGGTAGCGGCAGCCGGAGTTCGGGGGCGTCCTCCATCGTCAGGATCCGTTCTACCGGGCCGATGAAGGAGGCGACAGCGTTCAGAATCGTCGTCTTGCCCGAGGAGGTCCCGCCGGAGATCAGCAGGTTCGCCTTGCCGGCCACGGCGCTCTGAAGGAAGGCGGCCAACTCCGCCGTCATCGCCCCAGAGTCGATCAACTGGGCCAGGGTCGGGCGCCGGGTGTGGCGCCGAATGGTGATCGAGACCCCGTCCATCGCTACCGGCGAGAGGATGACGTGGACGCGGGAGCCGTCGGTCAAGAAGCCGTCCATCGAAGGTTCGGCCTGATCGATGCGGGAGCCGATCAGGGCGGCGAGGCGCTGGGCGAACCAGACCGCCCGGACCTCGGGGAGGGTCTGACCGGTCGCCTGGACCTGGCCGTCCCGCTCGACCCAGATTCGGCCACCGGCGCCGACCATGATCTCAGTCAGGTGGGTGTCGAGCAGGAAGGGCTCCAGGGCGCCCGCCCCGAGGTTCTCCCGTACCAGCCACTCCGCCAGGGCGAGCGTCTCGGGCTCGGTCGCCTCCAGTTGCTCCGGGCCCAGGTAGGTCGGCAGATCTCGGGCGACCTCGGCGGACATCGCCTCGCGCGTCTCGGCGCTCAGGATGAGCTCGGACCCACCAGCGTTGGCGCCTGCTGACTTGCGGGTCGCCGTCCGCTCGATGACGTCCCGCAGCTTGCCAAGGCGATCGGTCCGGCCCTGCAGGTAACGCGTCAGCCAATCGGTGACGTGCTGCTGCAAATCCTCCCAGGCGGGCGCCCGCCCCTCGGTGTAGAGTTGCTGGAAGGCGGTGCGCACGGAGAGCCCCATAGCGGCCTGGTCGCTGTCGCCGGGGTTGTAGAAGTAGACCAGCCACTCGGGCCCGTGCACGGCCCGAAGGGCCTCCGCCATCGCCCGAATGACGTGCTGCTGAACCGCCTTCTCTTGGATCAGCCGTTCAAACTCCGACCGGTCCCAGGTAGCCCGCTGTGGCAGGGTCGCCGTCATCAGTCATTACCTCCATCGCTTGATCACCGACGCCCGAGCGCTAGGCTGAAGAGGCCTCGCCGCTCCTTGGAGGCCTGGGGCTGAGGGGAGCCCGCAATCATGCCGATCTGTGCGGCGAGGGAGCGCACCGCCAAGGCGTAGGGCGAATCGGGCGCCTGGAGGACGAGCGGGGGCGGTGCTCTCTCCTGGCGGCCTGCTGTAACCAGCAGCGGTTCCGACGGGACCGCCGCGTCGATCGGCCGGCCAAGCTCCCGGCTGACGCTGCGGGCGCCCCAGGCGCTCCCCTCCTCCGTCCGGAGCAGGATGGAGAGCCGTTCTAGCTCGGGGCGCCCCTCGAGGACGGCTAGGAGTCGGCTGGCGCCCTGAACCCCGGCGGCCCATCCGCCGACGAGCAGGCGGATCTGACTGACCGCCTCCATCAGGGCCAAGGTGCGAGGCGAACCGATCCCTGTCCCCAGGTCGAAGAGGATGAGGTCAACGGCCGTCTCCATGGCTCGAGTGGCCCACAGGATCTGCTCGGCTGGGAGATTCCAGATGGCATCCAAGATTGGCGGGAGCTGGAGCAGGGCGATCTCCCTGCCGTAGTCCAGCCAGGGCGCCACATCAGCGGGTGTGCCGGGGCGACCGCTCACGTAGCCCCACCGGAGGTGATGCAGGCCCCGGACGGCCTCGTCTGGCTGGGCGCCCAGGAGATAGGCCTGGGCGAGGCCGGTCGTGAAGCCGGCGTCGATGACGAGCACCTTGCCACCGGCGCCCGAGACGAGGGCTGCAAGGTTGGTGATCAGGGTTGAAGTCCCAACCCCGCCCGATGCCCCCAGAATGGCTAGGGAGAGGGCGCCCGAGCGGCGCACCAGGCTTATCGGGGCGGAGGTGGCCGCCTGACTCGCTGGCGGTGTAGTGGGGACGGGTGGTTGAGGCGGCGTTGCGGGTTGCCCGGGAGGCTCTGTGGTACCGGACTTCTGTTCCACCTGCGTTGGCGGCTTCGCGGCCCCGGCCTGCGACTCGGCGTCCGGTGACGGCTCCGAGGCCCCTGGTTCCGCCACGTGCGCCAACCGCTCACCCATCTGCTCAAGGAGACGTGCCGCCTGGCTCGCCAAGTGCTGGGGCGGAAGGGCGCCCGCCGGGAGCACCGCCAGCAGGGGCCCGTAGGCGGCCCGACATCGGTCCTGCACGACCGCCGCCGCCTCGATGCCGTAGAGCAGCAGGAGCACCAGGGGGCGCCCGGGAAGCGCTGCAATCTGCGTCAGCCAGTGCTCCGCCGTCCCATCCGGAAGGCTCTCCGCCAGCAGTACAGCCTCGACCGGTGCCTCGCGCAGTTCGGCCACCAGTTGCTCACCGGCGCTGAGCACCTTCCGGACCCGCACCCCGCCCAAGGAGAGCGGTAGGATCAACTCCCGCCCCTTCTGCGGTGACCCGATGACGAGGAGCGCCTCCACGATTAACCCCCCGCCCGAGCACTGACGGGGGCCGTCGGCCCAACCAGATCCTGATCCAGGCGGATCCGTTCATCGACCATCGCCTTCGACTCGTTGCCGAGCAGGGCGTAGGAGACCAGCCCGGTTCGCTGCGAAACCGCCAGGCGCTGGATCTGCTCAGCGGAGGCAGCAGCGAGAACGACGCCCTCGTCGTCCTTGACCGCCACATCGACGACAACCAGCTCACCCAGTGCGACGGCGACCGTGGTCGAGACGCCCTTCTCGGACAGCGGGAGGACCGCCGTCACCTCCAGCCGATCGCCTCGGACCAGCCGAGAGGCGGCCGGAACGGCGCTACTCGGAATGGCGACCAGGCGGTAGGCCGGGCCCATCTCGGTCAGATGTTGGGCGACGTCCGACTTGGCGTCGACTAGGTGGGCTGTGCGGACGAAGTCTCCGGCCGCTAGACCGAAGCGGAGACGCTTGCCGACAGCCTCGTCTCGGCTCTGGACAGTCCCGCTGGGGGCGGCGCCCGCCGGGATCGAGTGAGGCGACAGGTCGGCTGCCGTGACGACCTCACCGGGCGCCATCGTCCGGGTAAGGACCCAGACTGACTCCGTCGGCGCCTGCCCCCGCAGGATCGACCAGATTGAGAGCCCGGCTAGGATGGCCAGGAACGCTGCACCCGTAAAGTAGAGCCCGGCCCCGGAGCCACGAACGCCATCGAGCCAACCCTTCTTCATTCTGGCTGCCTCCTCCAGTAGGTCTCTGCGAACGAGGTCAGGCTCGGCTCGGTAGCTTCGAGGAGCGTAATCGGCTCGCCCAGCTTTGTCTGGACGCCCGTGCCCGGAGGGCCGAGGGCGAAGAGCGAGATTCGGTCGAGGTTGGTCCAGCCGGAGAACTCGGCCTGTGACTGGCGGGCCTCCAGGGCGCCCCACTGCCCGACCTGGCCGACAAGCCATATCTCGTCCGCTCGGCTCAGGACAGGGCGGAAGAGCGCTGGGACCCACCGGCAGCCGAGGTCGACCACCACCACGTCGGCCCGCCGCTGCAGTTCATGCAGACGCTCCGCGAGCAGACTGGCCGTCAGGATCGGTTCCGGCGGGGCCGCAAGGACGGTTGGGCCCGGGGGTCGTGCATGGAGGATTCGGCCCCGGGGCTCCAGGGCAAGCGCGATTGTCGTCCGGCCGCTGGCATCACCCGTACTAGCTACCGCTGCGACCAAAAGCTCGGCCCCCGCCGGACTCGCCTCCACAAGGGCGATCAGGCGGCTGGGCCCCATCCGTCGTCGTCGGAGGTTAGGCAGGGGCCACGGGTCATCGAGCCGTGGCGCTTCCACCGACAGAAGCGCCGCCTCTGGCGGGCGAACGGCGGGCGCTTGGCGGTTACCTTCTGGGAAGGGGGGCGCCCAGGCGGGCTTGCGGAGTTGGCCCGTTGGTGAGAGAAGCACCCTCTCCTCAGCTGGCATCGAATCCCCCCTGTCTTAGCCATAAAATCCAATCTAATAATGAATACGTAGACAAGGTCGATTGAGTTCGGTATTTGAGGATAAATTTTTTACACTTTCTGTATATCATCGATTCTCGTCGCGACCGAGCGAGAAAAGGAAAGGACCGCCCTGCTGTAGTCAGCAGGGCGGTCTAATCGTCTTATCGATGCGCCTCTAGGTGGGCGATCCAATCCGTGGACGCCAGTTCTGCCACCAACTCCTGGAAGAGTTCATAGGCCTCCACGGCCTTCACGCCAAGCTCCTCCGGGCTCCCCACAAAGGAGAGCCGTTCGATCTGGCGGAGCCGCGCCTCCGGCAGGTAGTGCCGCAAGTAGCGGGCGCCAAAGTTATAGCGCCACGGGTCATGGGCCATCCGAAGCAGTTCGATAATCGGCTGGATCAGAACCCCCTGGTAGAAGCTGACCGCATCCGTCAGCCCCTGCCGGCGCAACTCCTTGGCGACAAAGCCACGGAAGAGCGCCACCCGGTCCCGGTGGAAGGCTAGCCGCTTGGCGATCGCCGCGGCGATGGGCGCCGGGTCGGTCGGCCCGACCTGCGTATACCCACCCCTCCGGGGGGTATTCTCCTGCGGGGCGACCCTCGAACTCTCCTCGGAGATTGCCCCCCTCCAGGGGGCATTCTCCTGCGGGGCTAAACTCGCACTCTCCTCGGAGATTGCCCCCCGGTCCACGTAGACCAGGGGCGTGCCATGTAGCTCCGGCTCCAGGAAGCGGTTCCCCTTCGACTCCTCCATGATGCAGCAGTCGACCTGCAGGTCGAGCGGGCAGCCCTCCAGGTGCCAGAAGGTCTGCCAGTGGCCGTGCCAGGAGGGACGGGGCACCTCCAGCTTCAGATCGATCGGGGCGAGGGCCTGCAGGGCCGCCTCGACGAGGGCGCCAAGGGCCTCGGCGGTGCCGTCCTTGACCAGGAGCATCAGATCGATGTCGGAGTACTGGTCCTTCCGGCCGGTCGCCGTGGAGCCCGCCTCCCAGAGGGCGAGCAGATCGGGCTGGTCCTGAAGGGCCTGTAGGAGCTGGGCCAGGATCTGATCGCGGGTCAGGACGGAGTTCGACATGGTGACGCCTCCTGGTTGCGTAAGGTCGGTGCCAGGTCCTTGGCGCACGAAGGGCGCCCGCTAGGGGCGCCCCCAGAGAAGCGATTAATCTCGGCGATCCCGCAGGATCAGCAGACGGATCAGGTTCATAATCGCCACGGCTGCGGAGGCGACGTAGGTCAGGGCCGCCGCATTCAGGACCTTGCGGGCGCCCTGCGTCTCCTCGCGGGTCAGGTACCCACCATGCTCCAGGATCGCCACGGCCCGGGAGGAGGCGTTGTACTCGACCGGCAGGGTGACGATGTAGAAGCCGACCGCCACCGAGAAGATGATGATCCCGATGTCGATGAGCAGCGGGAAGCCCATAAAGTAGCCCAGGATACCGAGCGGCAGTCCGAGCGTATCGCCGATGCGCGCGATCGGGAAGATCATGTTCCGCATCGTCAGCGGGACGTAGGCGTGCTGGTGCTGGATCACGTGGCCAACCTCATGCGCCGCCACACCGATCGCCGCGATCGAGCGGCTGTCATAGGTCGAAGCAGAGAGGCGGACAACCTTCTCCTTCGGATCGTAATGGTCGGAGAGGAAGCCGTTCACGAACTCGACTCGGACGTCGTAGATGCCGTTCTCCTGCAGGATCTGCTTAGCGACATCAGCCGCCGTCACGCCCGCGCGCGTCCCCACCTTCGAGTACTCCTGGAAGACGGACTTAACCCGGAACTGGGCCCACATAACCAAGGCGATGGCTGGTAGCACCAAGATATAGGTCGGATCATAGAAGAACCCAAACATACAGGATCCTCCCTTTCGCTGACCGGCTTAGGACTCCAAGATCACCGGGGCTCGGAGCAGGTCACCAGGGGCGAGGCCACCGCCATTGACGTAAGCCAAGGCGTCCATCCGGCCCTTACCGGGGGGCTGAACAGTCCGGACCAGAAGCGCACCATCGCCCGTGGCGACGAGCACGCCCAGCTTCTTGACCACGGCCATCACCGTGCCCGGCTCGACCGAGTCGTTGGCGAAGTCCGAGACCAGATCGGCCTCCCAGATCTTGAGCGCGCCCTTGGGCGCCTCGCAGAAGGCGCCGGGCCAGGGGTTGAGCGCCCGGATCTGGTCGGTTATCTCTTTGGACGTGCGCGACCAGTCGATCGCTTCGTCCTGGCGGGACAACTTTGCCGCCATCGTCACGCCCTCGGTCGGCTGAGGGATGCGCGGGGCCGTCCCAGCCTCGAGCTGTTGGAGCGTCTGCACGATCAACTCGGCGCCCATGCCGGCGAGCCGGTCGTGGACGGAGCCGCCAGTATCCTCGGGCGTGATCGGGGTCCGGGCGATCAGGCACATGTCGCCGGTATCCATCCCCTCGTCCATGTACATCGTGGTGATGCCGGTCTCAAGGTCGCCTGCCATGATCGAGCGCTGGATCGGGGCGGCGCCCCGCCAGCGGGGGAGGATCGAACCGTGGACGTTGATCGAGCCGAGGGGGCTGATGTTCAGGGCGTCCAGCGAGAGGATCTGACCGAAGGCGACGACGACGGTGACGTCGGGCTGGAGCGCCTTTAATTCGGCGATCACTTCGGGGCGCCGGACCCGCTTGGGCTGGAAGACGGGCAGGTCGTGCTTGAGCGCCTCCTCCTTAACGGGGGAGAAGCGCACCTTGCCGCCGCGCCCGACGGGCTTGTCCGGCTGGGTAACGACCCCGACGACCGGATAACCGGCCGCCAGGATCGCCCGGAGGGAGTCTGCGGCGAAGTCAGGGGTGCCCATGAAGAGGACCTTGAGCAAGCTGTTTACTCCCCCTTCGACTCGGAGACAGGCGCCACGCCACCGTCGGGGATCGGCTCGGGGCCGACCTCGGCCTCCTCCCCGTCCTCATCCTTCGGCGACTCGCGGTAGTTCTTGCACTTGTCGGTATACATGACGCCATCCAGGTGGTCGATCTCGTGCTGGAAGATGCGGGCGAGCCAGCCCTCCGCTTCGATCCAGACCTTGTTGCCACGGCGGTCGAGGCCGGTCACCTTCACCTTCTCGTAGCGCATCACATCGCCGACCATGCCGGGGATGGAGAGGCAGCCCTCGGTGCCCCAGACGGCGCCCTCGGCGTGCGTGATCTCGGGGTTGACGAGCTGGATCAGCCCGGTCTCATCGTCATGCGGGTCGATCACGATGATCCGCTTGGAGACGCCCACCTGCGGGGCAGCCAGGCCGACGCCGGGGGCGTCGTACATCGTGTCTGCCATATCATCGAGGAGTTGGCGGATCGCGGCGTTCACCTTGGTAACCGGCTTCGCCTTCTTGCGGAGGACGTCGGCCGGCTCGTGTACGATCGGGAGAATGGCCATTGCGTGGTACGCTCCTTCTATCTCTATGATCATCTAGACGCATTAAAGGATCGAAAGGGGATCGACATCGACCGACATGTTGACCGATTTGGTCCGGGACCACTTGCCTTGAGCGAAGGCGGCCCGGATCTGGGCGGTCATCTGGGCGACGTCGAATCCCTTTAGGATCAGGTGGTGGCGGTAGCGGTTCTTGATCTTGGCGAGCGGGGCCGGGGTCGGGCCGAGGATCTCCCCGGTGAAGCCACCCTTCTTGAGGAAGGCGTAGAGGTTTGCCGCTGCCTCCATCGTCTCCGCCTCACTATCACCCGAGACCAGGAGGCGGATTAGGTGGGCGAACGGCGGATATTTGTTCTGGCGCCTAGACTCGATCTCCCCTTCGAAGAAGGTGAGGAAGTCGTGGTGCTGGGCGGCCTGTAAGGCGTCTGCCTCCGGCTGATAGGTCTGGACGAGGACCTCGCCGCGCTTGGTGCCGCGACCGGCCCGGCCCGCCATCTGGGTGATCAACTGGAAGGTCCGCTCGGACGCCCGGAAGTCGGGCAGGTTGAGCGTCGTATCCGCCAGGATGATCCCGACAAGCGTCACGTCCGGGAAGTCCAGCCCCTTGGCGATCATCTGCGTCCCGATCAGGACGTCGACCTCCCGGCGGCCGAAGGAGCCGAGGATCTGGGCGTGGGCGCCCTTGCGCTTGGTGGTATCGACGTCCATCCGGGCGATCCGCAGGTACGGGTAGCGCGCCTTCAGCTCCTCCTCCACCCGCTCGGTCCCGGCGCCCATCGGCTTGATCCGCTTGGAGAGACAGTTCGGGCAGGTGGTCGGGAGGGGGGCATGATGATCGCAGTAGTGGCAGGCGAGATGCCGGTCGCCCATGTGGTAGGTCATGGCGACGGCGCAGTTCGGGCACTGGACCGCCTCGCCGCAGTCGCGACAGAGGATAAAGGTATTGTACCCGCGCCGGTTCAAGAAGAGCATCGCCTGGTTGCCTGCCTGGATACAGCGCTCCAGCCCCGCCTGCAGCCCTTCGGAGAAGATCGAGCGATTCCCCGCCCGTAGCTCCTCCCGCATGTCGATCAGAGTCACGGGCGGCAGGGGCCGATCATCGATGCGGGTCGTCATCTCGACGAGGCGGTAGTTGCCGCTGGCGGCGAGCTGGTAGGACTCGAGCGCCGGGGTGGCCGAGCCAAGGATCAACAGGGCATCGTCCAGCCGGGCCCGCTCGATGGCGACCGCGCGGGCGTGGTAGGCCGGGGCGGGCGACTCCTGCTTGTAGGAGGACTCGTGCTCCTCATCGATGATGATCAGACCGACGTTCTCGAACGGGGCGAAGATCGCCGAGCGGGCGCCCACCACGATCGAGACCTCGCTGCGCCGGATCCGCTGCCACTCGTCGAACCTCTCGCCCGCTGAGAGGGCGGAGTGCAGGACGGCAACCGCTTTGCCAAAGCGAGCCCGGAAGCGGTGGATCATCTGCGGGGTGAGGGCGATCTCCGGGACGAGGCAGATCGCCTGCTTGCCCTGATCAGCCACGAGGGCGATCGAGCGGAGGTAGAGCTCGGTCTTGCCGGCGCCGGTGACGCCGTGGAGCAAGATTGGCTGACGGAAGCCGACCGGTGCTTGGAGCTCTTGCTGCACGGCGCTGAGGGCCGTGCGTTGCTCCGGCGTGAGCTGGGGCGGGGTCTCTTGCTCGACCTTCTCGCCGCCGAACGGGTCACGGCGGCGATCCTCTAGGGTCGAGTCGAGGATCCCCTTCTGGAGCATTGTACGGAGGACAGGTTGATCGACGCCCTTCTCGACAAGCTCGGGCTGGGTCAGTTCGCCGCCAGCCTCCGCCAGTAGGCGCAGGGCTAGGGCTTGCTTGGGCGCCCGCTTCAGCATCTCCGCCTGGGCGATCGCCTCGGCTGGGGTGCTCTTCAGGAGCAACCGGAGGACCCGCTGGGTCCGGACCTGCTCGCGGCGGGCCTCCGTCGGGACAAGCAGCCGCAGGGCGGCCGGGAAGGTCGAGAGGAAGCGGTCCGCCGTCCAGCGGGCCAGCTCAATGAGGCGGGGCGGGACCGGCGGGAGTTCGGGGAGAATCCCGGCGATCGGCTTCAGCTTCACGCCCTCAGGCGGTTGGTCCACCTGCCCAAGGTAGAGGCCGGCCAGGAACCGCGGGCCGAAGGGGACGCGGACCCACTGGCCCGGCACCAACTGGGGCGCCAGGGCGGGCGGGATCAGGTAGGTGAAGAGCCGGTCGGTCCCCTCAGCGGTCAGGTCGACAGCGACCTGGCCGAAGCGATCGCCCGGGCGAAAGAGCGGGACGGCTGGGGTCGGTTGAGCGGGGGGTTCGGGGTCGGCCCAGAGGGCGGACTGACGGGGCTGGTCAGGGAGCGCGTGAGCGGCCGGGGCTGGGCGATTGGCCTCGGTCGGCCATGGGGCTCCAGTTGGACCGCCCCCGGGTCGGCCTTGCGAAGGGCGCCCGGGGATCACGGGGTGTTGCCCCCGTTTCGCAACGCTACGGCCCGATCCAAAATTCGATCCGCAACCGCCCGCTTACTCAGAAGCGGCAGTTCCTCTTCGTGGTTGGGAAAGACGAAGGTGACCCGGTTGGTATCGGTGCCAAAGCCGGCGCCCGCCGCCGTCACGTCGTTGGCGACGACGAAGTCGGAGCGCTTCTTGTGTAGCTTCTCCCGGGCGAACTCGACCACCGACTGGGTCTCCGCAGCGAAGGAGACGACGACCTGGCCAGGCTGCTTCGCCTCACCGAGGGCCTTCATGATGTCCGGGTTCTTCAGCAGGGTGATGGCAGTCTCGTCCCCCTGCTTCTTGATCTTCTGTTCGTGGTAGACGGCCGGCCGGTAGTCGGCCGGGGCCGCGGCGCCGATCGTGATCTGGGCGCCCGGAAAGTGCGCCTGGCAGGCCTCCAGCATCTGCAGGGCCGACTCGATCCGGACTACGTTCGCGCCCGCAGGGGGCGTCAAATCGGAAGGGCCGGTGACGAGGGTCACCTGGGCGCCCCGCTGGAGGGCGGCCTCCGCGATGGCGTAGCCCATCTTGCCGGTCGCCCGGTTGCCGATGTAGCGGACCGGGTCGAGCGCCTCCCGGGTGGTGCCAGCGGTGACGAGGATGGTACATCCAGCGAGATCCGTGGCGGGCGGCGTGAGCAATGCGATCGCCGCATCGACGATCTCGGCGGGCTCCCGCAGGCGCCCTTGCCCGGTCAGCCCAGAGGCGAGACGCCCCTCCGCCGGCGCCATCATCGTCCAGCCTACGCCCTCAAGCGCGGCCACGTTCCGCTGCGTCAGCGGGGAGGCCCACATCTCCGCCTCCATCGCCGGGCAGAGGAGCTTGGGGCACTGGACAGCCAGACCCGTGATCGTAATCCAGTCATCCGCCATCCCGGCGGCCAGCTTGGCGATCGTGTTCGCCGTCGCCGGGGCGACGATCATCAGGTCGGCCTGGTGGGTCAGCGCAACGTGGTCGACGTGGCCCAGGTTCTGGGCGCCCAGAAGCTCAACCCGAACCGGCTGACCGGAGATCGCCTGGAAGGTGAGCGGCCCCACCAGCTTGGTCGCTGCCTCGGTCATTAGGACATGAACAGTCGCGCCCAGCTTGACCAGCCTGGACGTGATCTCAACCGCTTTGTAAGCGGCGATGCCGCCGGAGACTCCTAGGAGAACGGTCTTGCCGTGAAGCATACTACGGTCATCCTCTCTGGCGGCGATTACTACGACAAACGAGGGCGCCCAGCCGAGGGGCGCCCTCGTCTGAGAGAGCTGAGCGTTATTCGGCGTTCTCGGCGGCGATCTCCTCGGCCTCGATCGCCTCGTAGCTCGTGACCCGGTTCCGGTCATAGCGGATCTTTCCGAGAGCCATCTCCTCTAGGGCGATGGTGACCGGCTTGTTCGACCGCGAGTCGACCAGCTTCTGCTTCCCCGCTTGGATCTCACGCCCGCGCCGGGCAGCGACGATCACCAGCGAGTACTTCGAATCCACCAACTCGTTCAACTGGTCAAGTGACGGCTTAATCATTCGGCCTCAACCTCCCCATAGGTCAGCAGGGTCTTGATCAGATCGGCCCCGTAGCGGTCCATCTTGATCCGCTCCGCCTCGACGATCGAGCGGAGTTGCTGGACAGCCCGGTGCAGATCATCGTTAACGATGGCATAGTCGTAGGTGAGCCCTTCCTCGATCCACTTCGGCGCCTCAGCCAGACGGCGAGCGACCGCCTCAGGCGAATCGCCACCGCGCGCGGAGATGCGCTGGCGGAGCGCCTCCATCGAGGGCGGAATCACGTAGATCCAGACGGCGTCCGGGTAGGTCTCCCGGACGGAGCGGGCGCCCACGCGGTCGATATCCAGGATGATATCCGTACCCTTGGCGCGCACCCCGTCCACGTAGGATTTCAGGGTGCCGTAGTAGTTGCCGTAGACCTCTGCCCACTCGAGGAACTCACCGGCCTCGATCTTGGCCTTGAACTCCTCGTGGGAAAGGAAGAAGTACTCGACGCCGTCGATCTCGCCGGGGCGAGCCTTGCGGGTCGTGCACGAGACGGAGAACTGGATGGTCTGATTCTCAGCCAGGAGCGCCTGGCAGATCGTCCCCTTGCCGACCGCCGACGGGCCGGTCACGACGATTAGAAGTCCCTTGCGGTGAACCTTTTTGGCGTTGACCATGAGCTATTCGTCCTCTTCCTCCTGGGCGGGCCCGGCCTCCTTGGAGGTGACACGGGATGCGACCGTCTCCGGTTGCACAGCCGACAGAATGATATGCTCGGAATCGGTGATCACGACGGCGCGGGTACGCCGGCCGTACGTGGCATCGATCAAAGTGCCCTTGTCACGAGCCTCCTGGATCATCCGCTTGATCGGCGCCGACTCCGGGCTGACGATCGCAACGATCCGGTGCGCTGAGACGATGTTGCCAAAGCCAATGTTGACGAGCTTGATCTCCACGCGCGAAGGCCCTCCTGGCTACTCGATGTTTTGGACCTGCTCCCGGATCTTCTCCAGTTCGGTCTTCGCCGCCACGACTAGGTTGGCGATCAGGGCGTCATTGCCCTTCGAGCCGGTCGTGTTCACCTCGCGCCCCATCTCCTGCACCAGAAAATCGAGGCGGCGCCCAACCGGCTCGTCCACCGCCAGGTCCTTGTGGAAGGCCTGGATGTGGGCGCCGAGGCGCTGCATCTCCTCACTGATATCAGCCCGGTCGGCAAAGAGGGCGACCTCTTGAGCCAAGCGGGTCGGGTCGACGACGGCGTTCTTGGGCAGGAGCTCCTCGAGTCGCTTCTCTAGCCGGGCCTTGTACTCGGTGACGACGAGCGGGTTGCGCTCTGCGACCTGCCGGGTAAGCTCAGCTAGTCTCTGAAGGCGAGCGGTCAGGTCGGCCTTCAGGCCCTCCCCCTCTCGCTCCCGCATCTGGATCAACCGGGTCAGGGCTTCCAGCACGGCTGACTCCAGGATGGGCCAGAGCGATTCGGGCTCCAGTGAGCCCTCTTCCACCCGTAGCACATCCGGCAGTCTTGCTAGCTGATCGAGCGAAATCGCGTGATTGCTCCCGATCTCTTCGCCTAGCGCTTTCAGGGCATTATGATACGCCAGTGCCAATTCCTTGTCAACCTTGACGCCCTTTCCAGCCTGGCTGGGCTCCCATGTCAGGAAGACCTCGACCCGCCCCCGGTTGACCTGGGCGAGGATCAGTTTGCGGGCCTGCTCCTCGAGCGCCATGAAGGCCCGGGGCATCCGGAAGACGACCTCCGAGAAGCGGTGGTTGACCGACTTGATCTCGACTACCAGGCGCCCGTACTCCCCGGCGGCCTCGCCGCGGCCGAACCCGGTCATGCTGCGTATCATCTGGGTAATGCCTCCCATGTGCGACGTCAGCGGCGGCCCGGGCGCCAAACCCGGGCCGCCGCTCTCTACTTCCTTCCATACTTCTGGATTCGCCCGAGCGCTTCCTGCAAGCGATGCTCATCAAGGCAAAGGGCGAGCCGCACATAGCCTTCCCCAGCCGGGCCATAGCTACTGCCGGGGGTGACGACGACCCCCGTCTCGTTGAGCAGGTCGGTCACAAATCCGGCGCTCGTCTGGCCGTGCGGGACCGGCGCCCAGAGGTAGAAGGTCCCGTGGGGCGACTCGGTCTGCATCCCGATCGACCAAAGACCGTTGGCCGCCATGTCGCGCCGGTGCCGGTAGACCTCGTTCATCTGGGCGATGAACCGGGGCGCCTCTGGGCTCGTGAGAGCGGCGATCCCCGCCGCCTGGATCGCCCCAAACTGGCCGGAGTCCAGGTTGGTCTTGATGACCCCCAAGTGCCGGATCGCATGGGCGTTCCCAGCGGCGAAGCCGATCCGCCAGCCGGTCATGTTGAACGGCTTGGAGAGCGACCAGCACTCGACGGCGACCGCCTTGGCGCCCGGGACTTGGAGGACGGAGGGCGCCACGTAATCATCGAAGGTCGTCTCGCTGTAGGCGTTGTCGGAGACGAGGAGGATGTCGTGGCGGCGGCAGAAGGCGACCGCCTCTTCATAAAAACCAAGATCAGCCACGGCGCCGGTCGGGTTGTTCGGGTAGTTGAGAAAGAGGAGCTTCGCCCGATGGGCCACATCGGTCGGGATCGCATCGAGGTTGGGCAGGAAGTGGCGCTCATGCTTCAGCGTCAGCGGGTAGACGGTCCCGCCGGCCAGCCCGACCTGGGTCTTGTAGACCGGGTGGGCCGGGTCCGGGACGAGGGCGACGTCCCCCTTGTCGATGTAGGCCCAGATCAGGTGGGCGAGCCCCTCCTTGGCGCCGATCAGGGCGAGAATCTCCCGCTTGGCGTCGAGGTGGACGCCGAAGCGGCGCCCGTAGTAGTCGGCGGCGGCCTCGCGGAAGGCGGGCTGACCCTCGTGTTCGGGGTAGCGGTGGTGGACGGGTTCGCGGATCGCTCTTGCCATCGCATCGAGGATGAAGTCGGGGGTGGGCAGGTCGGGGTCGCCGATGCCCAGGGAGATCACGTCGACCCCCTGGGCGATCAGGGCGGCCTTACGCTTGTCGATCTCAGCGAAGAGGTGGGGCGGGACGGCGGCCAGGCGGGCGGCGGGTTTGGGCATGCGATCACTCCTCTCGGGGGAGGAGGATATGCGGGGCGCCCCCGATTTAGCACTTGGTTGCACCAAGTACATTGATTTGTTATTGTATTATTCAGACGCAAAAAGGAGGGGAGCGAATGGTTACCCAGAAGCTTTTCGTTTGGCTACTCCTCTCGTTGTACCTACTAGCTGGTTGCGCCACTCAAAGCGATCCTGCTCCACGAGGCGTTAAGGCCCTAGCCGTCCCGCTGTGGGCAGAGGACAATCCAGAGAGACTCCCCCCTACGGGCTTTGGTAAAGTCCAGCCTCTTGAACTCCAAGTATCGACCCTGGAGCGGAGTGGCGAGTCGGAGTCGATTGGGACGCTCACCCTGGCGACGCCTCTGCCGGTGGCGCCCTCTCACCTCCCCGTCTATCAGGTAGGCAACTATCCACCTGCCTATGGCGATCGATTCACGCTGCCAGCCCCGTGGGACTTTGCGCCGCGCTACTCCCTCGTTTGGTACAACAGCAGCGAGCCGTTGGACGCAGGAGACGGGGCGCCCGAGCAGATCGCGGCCCGGCTCTTGCAGAATGCGGGACTGCTGATGACAGACAGTGCAGAGGCAAAGACGACGACCGGTGCAGATGGCACGAGCATCGTGCACTTCTACCGGCATCTAAACGACCGAGTAGTCTATGGAAATAAGCCAGCCTGCGTCGGCGTGAATAAGTCCCGACAGGTCACAGCATTGATGATCCGCAGGCGCCCGCTCGTGAGTAGCGCCGACTATCCGCTACGGACCCCCAGCGAGGCATGGCAGTCACTCCAGACGGGTGGATGGTTCGAGGTAGGCTCCTCAGCCTGCCAGGACGGGGGCACGCCACTTCCGCCAAAGCTTGAGCAGTTTCGGGTCACACAGGTCGAGTTAGCCTATTGGGAGCCCCACTCGGATAAGCCGGTCCAAGTGATGATCCCCTACTACCTCTTCCGGGACGAGCAGTTCCATACGCTCTACGTCCCAGCAATCGCGCCGGAGTGGCTGGAGAACGCATAGAGGGCCGAGGCGACATCGCCTCGACCCTCGTTTTTATCCTAGCCAGGTGCCATCGCAGATGAAGCGGGCCGGCCCCGTCTTGAAGACGTGGTTCGTCGCCGGATCCCACTCGAGCTGGAGGGCGCCCCCCGGCAGGTGAATGGTCGAGGCCCGCCCCATCACACCCTGCCGGACCGCCGTCACGTGGACCGCCGCAGCCCCAGTCCCACAGGCCAGGGTGATCCCCGAGCCCCGCTCCCAGGTCCGCATCTTCAGTTCATCCGAGCCCACCCGCTGGACGATGTGGACGTTGATCCGCCGCGGGAAGCGCTCATGACGCTCCAGGAGCGGGCCGATCCGCTCTAACTCAAAGGCGTCCACGTCATCGACCCAGATCGTCAGGTGCGGGTTGCCCACCGAGATGCAGGCGCCCTCAAACTGTTCGCCGGAGTCCAGCGTCAGCACCTCGTCCATCGCCTCCGCTTCACGATCCGCCGTGACGACCGGGATCTCGGCGGCCTTGAAGCGGGGCGCCCCCATATCCACCCGCACGGCGGTGACGGCGCCCGCCTCATCCAGGAGGAGCTTCGGGCGGATCGTCCCCGCCCCGGTCTGGACGGCCAACTCGGTCTTGGTGGTGAGGCCCCGATCGTAGCAGTAGCGAGCGAAGCAGCGCAT
>DATGYC010000237.1:0-11409 GCA_035298385.1 Symbiobacteriaceae bacterium
GGCGGAAGCGAGGTCGGCCTTGAAGGCACCAATCGACGTCTCGAGGTCGGCAAGCCAGGTCTGGAGCTCGGTGGACTGGCTACCGCCCGGGAAGACGGTGTCGAGGTTCCAGGTAAGGGGTAGGGGCTTGGCCATGGAATCGCCTCACTTCGGAAGAGTAGATACTCTTAGGACGTTTCACGCTGCGAAATTGATGCTAGGTACCGCTGAAAAAGTGATGCTCACGTACTAGCCTTGCCCAGTACGTGAGCACCGGACCGCCCCTCGCACCCCCGCATAGGCTGGACCGAGGGGCGGATGCAAGAATGGGCCGAACGCCTTCCCTGGTGCTCCTGCACCCCACGGCTCACCTGATGCGGACGGTGGACCTCTTCCGATCACGCTACGCCCTGCACGTGGAGCCACTGCCGCTGATCCACGGGTTTGCGTGCGCGGATCGCTTGCCGAACGCCCTCTTGACGCAGGAGCCGGCGGTCTGCTCCGTCGAGACCGATCAAGCGGTCGAGAGCAGCAGCTCTGCGCTTCCCCGCCGGGCCGTACCGGAGCCGCTCGCTCGGATACGGGCGCCCCTGGCGTGGACCCGTTCGGAGGGCGAGGGCGTAGCCGTCGCGGTACTAGACTCCGGCGTGGACCACAAGCACCCGCTCCTGACAGTCAACCTAGGTCCGGGCCAGAACCTGGTGGAGCCTGGGCGCCCCCCGCTGGATGATTCGGGCCATGGCACTCACATCGCTGGCCTGATCGCGGCCCAGCGTACCGCCGCACTCGTCATCGGCGTAGCCCCCCGGACGCTCGTGCATCCGGTCAAGATCTTAACCAAAAACGGCCGCGGCCAGCTCTCGGATCTGATCCGGGGGATCGGCTGGGCCGTCGATCAGAGACTCCCGCTGATCAACCTCTCCGCCGGTGTCCCCGAGCCATCCGACTCGTTGATTCGGGCCGTCCGAGCGGCGACCTCTGCTGGTACGCTGATCATCGCTGCCGCTGGCAACGGGGGCGGCACGGTGGGTTACCCCGCGGCTCTGCCGGAGGTGGTGGCTGTCACAGCGCTCGACAATCAGAACGAGGTGGCGCCGTTCTGCGCCACCGGAACCGGCGTCGACTTGGCAGCGCCGGGGGTCTCCCTCCTCTCCACCCTGCCGGGCGGCGGGACCGGTCGCAAGAGCGGGACCTCCTTCGCCGCACCGCTCGTCGCTGGGGCGGCGGCGCTCTACCTAGCGCTCGAGCCGAAGGCCACGCCAGCCCAAGTGAAGGAGGCGCTGCTGGCGACGGTCACTCCCCTGCCGGGCGTGCCGGTCACGGCTGCTGGCGCTGGGCGTCTGGACCTGTGGAACCTTGTGCGGTTTGCCGGCTCCGACTAAGCAAGACTCCCCTGCCGAATGACCGGCAGGGGAGTTTTTTACAATGGCGTAGGGGAAGGGTCTGTACACCCTTCCCCTACATAAGTAATGCCCACCTAGTAACCCGACAGTGTGCTGCTTCCTTCCGGACCTGACACGTTGCCGCCGGGTTACTACCGGGCTGGTAGCGGTGGCTGGATTTGAACCAGCGACACCACGGGTATGAACCGTGTGCTCTGACCAACTGAGCTACACCGCCATTTTCGTTGCCTGGGGAGGTCCCCCGGCGAGTTCTTATGATACCATCAAGCCGCTCGGTGGGCAACCCCCTTTTATGCTTGGCCGAAACTGCCAAGTCGATGGCGCCCCCCGCTGCGGTAGGAGCGCCATCCTATTCGACTCGAGCCCGAATCCCGGCGCCGATCGCACCGAAGATCGGGGCAGCGACCATGCCGCCCATCCCGCCCTCCTCGACCAGGACGGTGATCACGTACTTCGGCCTCTCTAGCGGGGTCCAGCCAGCGAACCAGGCGTGCTCCACCGGGCGCCCGCCCGCCCCCACCGCCTCCGCCGTCCCCGTCTTGCCGGCGCTCCCCCAACCGGGAACCCACGCCGCCTGACCCGTCCCCTCCCCCCCGAGCTCCGTCACGGCCCGGAGGAAGGACTGCAGGTTCTTGGCCGTCTCCCGCGAGAGCACCCGCAGCGGCGGTGCCACAGCGGGCGCCGCCAAGACCCGCCCCTCGGGCGAACGGACCGCCTCTACCACCCGGACCGATGGTAGCCGCCCCCCGTTGGCGATGGCTGCGAAGACTCGAGCCATCTGCAGCGGCGTAGCCGTAAGGCCCTGACCAAAGGCGGCCTGGGCGACCTCGCCGGGCCAGTTCATCGTCGGGAGGGTGCCGCTGGCCTCGCCCCAGAGCCCCGTCGCTCCCGTCGGGGCGCCCAGTTCGAAGCGGCGGAAGAGCTCCTGCATCCCCGCCTTGCCGAGGCCTTCGACGCCCACCTTCGCCCACGGCGTATTGCAGGAGTGGGCGAACGCCTCTGGGAGGCCGACACTGCCCCACGGTCCAGTCAGGTCCTTGATCACCCCGGTCCCAACCCGGTAGGTCCCGCTGCAGTCGACCTGCCCATCGGGCTGCCACAACGCTCGATCGAGGGCGAGCCCCGCCACCGGCACCTTGAAGATGGAGCCCGGTGGATAGGCCTGCAGCGCCCGATTGACCTGGCAGCCGGCCTGCAGCCCCTGTTGCGTACAGAGGGCGCCACTCTGCCCGATCTGCGGGCGGGAGGCCATCGCCAGCAACTCGCCCGTATTCGGATCCAGGACGACGGCGGCGGCGCGGAAGGGGGCGCCCCCGTTCGCCTTACTCCAGTCGGTCCCAGCCTTGTCTAAAGCCGCCTCAACCGCGGCTTGAACCTCCGCTGAGATGGTCGTCCAGACGTGGTCCGGCTCCTTCCCGCCCGGCACGCGGACGGTCCAGGTCCCGCCCGACATCGAGCCACCGCGCGCGTTCAGGGCCGTGCTAAGCGTCGGCACCGCACCGCCGGCCAGCTCTGGCTGGTAGAGCCGCTCCAGCCCCATCGCCCCAGTCCCGTCCGAGAGATGGCCCACCAGGTGGCGGGCCAAGGAGTTGGGGCCGTACCGCTGACCGCTCGGGGCGATCTGCAAGCCGGGGAGGCGAAGACGCTGGACCTGCTGCAGGAGTTGGGGCGATAACGACTCGACCAGCCAGAGCGGTTGGTGTGAGGGCGCCCCCTTCATGCGAGCGACCAGAAGCGCCTGCAGATCCGCCTTGGCGCCCGACACAGCGGTTGCACTCGACGGGCCTACTACGGGCCGGAGCCGCTCACCAAAGAGTCCGACCAGCGCCTTCGCCGTCCCCACCTGATCCTGCACCAGCGCGGGGAAGAGGACGAGTCCCCACGTCGCCGCTGGATCCGTCAGCGGGACCCCATTCCGATCCAAGATCAGGCCACGCTGCGCCGCCAGTGGTAGCGCCAGGGTGCGCTGCGCATACGCGGCGCGGGCCAGCCCCTCGCGCTCCCCAATCTGGAAGGCGAAGAGCCGGCCTGCAAGTAAGAGGGTCAACAGCGTCAGCAGCAGAACGACACCCAGGATTCGACGGGCAAGGGCGAGCCGGGGCAGCATGAGATCACCTTCTCCCGGGCAATGATGCCCAGAAGACGGCTAAGCTAACCCTGTACCGAGGAGGGCTTCGCCGACCGGTGCGACTGCCACTTCTTGCCCGGAGGACCTTGGCGATGGCCCATCATTGCATGCTTGGTCAGCAACTGCTCGGCCTGCTCCTTCGTGATCTTGCCGTCCTTGACGGCCTGGTCGATCACGGCCTTAGAATCAAGCTTGAACTGCGCAAACGCCTTCTGGTGCAGCGTCTGGATCTGGGCCATCACGTCGGCCTGCGCCTGGGTGATCTTGCCCTCCTTGACTAGTTGGTCCAGGCTGGGCCGCTTGCCCATCTTGTCATGGTGCCCGTGGGCTACCTGGGCGCCCTCTGGGGTTGTGGCGGCGACCGCGACTCCGGTGACCAGGACCCCGGAGAGCAAGACCGCTCCGGCCGCGACGAGCCACTTCTTGGTGAGCATCGTGCATCGCTCCTTTGGATCAGCTTTGGGACGGCCGAAGATCGTCTTCAGCCAGCGTTAGCCTACCCCAATTGGCTAAGAGTGGGCTGTGACGAAGCTGAGAAGAGCCTAAGAATCACCAGAGCCCGATGCGCAGTGGCATCGGGCTCTGACAGCCTTATGGCTTCTTCTGGGTGGCGTTCGCCTCGGCCTTGGCGACGTTCTCGTTGTGCTGTTCGAGGGTCTCAGCGAAGAAGTGCTCGTTCGACCCATCCGCCTTAGCGACGAAGTAGAAGTACGGATGCTTCTCTGCGAAGAGGACCGCTTCAAGGGCGGCCTTGCCGGGCGCCGCAATCGGGCCGGGCGGTAGGCCTGGTACCTTATAGGTGTTGTACGGCGAGTCGATCTCGAGGTCCTTATAAAGGAGTGCCTCACCCTTCGGCTTGCCCAGGGCATAGTAGACGGTAGGGTCCGCCTGCAGCGGCCAGTTGTCCCGCAGCCGGTTTAGATAGACCCCAGCGATGCGCGGCATCTCCGTCACCTTCCCCGCCTCACCCTGGACGATCGAGGCGAGCGTCGTCACCTGGTGGACCGTGAGGCCAAGCGTAGCCGCCTGCGCCTTCCAGGCCGGGGTCCAGAGTGCGGCGTACTGCTCCGTCATCCGCTTTACCAGCGCCTCCGCCGTCGTCGACCGCTCCCAGTCGTAGGCGGCTGGGAAGAGGTAGCCCTCCAGCGGCTCCTTCACGCCCATGACGGGAGCGACGTCGCCAACCGTCATCGGCTGGTGCGCAGCCTGCAGGAAGGCCTCCTTCGTCGTCATCCCCGAGGCCGCCACACGCTCAGCGATCTCAGCGATCGTCAGGCCCTCGGGGAGGATCACCCGCCGGATGACGACCTCCCCACTGATCAGCTTAGCCAGGATCTCCTCAGCGGAGAGCGAGGCTGTCAGTTGGTACTCACCAGACTTGATCTGGCCGTCCTTCCCCTCTTTGCGCACCCAGAGGCGGAAGATGAGCGGGTCTGCGATCACTCCAGCCGCTTTCAGTCGTTCCGCCACCTGCGCGGTCGATGCACCCGCAGGCACCTCGACCGTTACCGGCGTCTTGCTGGCGGGATCGACCGGTTTAAGCCCACGCTGGAACCAGAACCCGGCGCCGACGCTTGCACCGACGAAGAGCAGAAGTAGGCTAGCCAGCCAACGGCGCATCAAGTCCCCTCCCACGCATGCAAAAAGGGAGCCCAGACGGGCTCCCTGACATTGCTTACTTGCCCGACTCCTCTTCAAACTCCTCGTCGTCGAGCATCTCTTCCCAGGCCTCAGCGACCTGCTCGAACTCGGCCTCGTCCTCGATCTCCACCAGAACGTCCTCGCCGTCCTCGGTGTCGATCCGCAGGATGATCGCCTGGTCCTCTTCCTCACCGGCGTGGACCGGCAACAGAATGGCGTAATCCTTCTCTTCAACCTTAATAACCTGGACAATCGAGAACTCGTGCTCGTTGCCCTCTTCGTCCGTCAGGACGATAATCTCTTCGTCATGGTCGTGCTCATGATCGTGATCGTGATCGTGCTGGCTCACCGAGACCACCTCAACTCACAATGATAGTATCATTCTACCTGTCCGGAAATGGCATGTCAAACCAAGAAGTTGACCACTCATTCCCAGTCAGTCGACTCCCGCTTCAATTCCGTTGCCTTCTGCTTGATCGCCTGGGCATCCAGATAGCCCTGCAAGATCACCTGGGCAGCCACCTTATCGATCACCTTCGCCCGCTTCGCCCGGGAGACGTCGGCCTCCAACAGGGTCTTGGTCGCTGCGACCGTCGTCAGTCGCTCGTCCCAGGTCTCGACGGGCAGACCGGTCGCCTGCTCGAGTTCTGTAATGAAGGCGCGGGTGAACTCCGCACGCGGGCCATAGGTGCCGTTCATGTTGCGCGGCATCCCCACCACCCAGCGTCCTACGTTCCACTGCTTCGCGATCTCTTGAAGCCGAGCGAGGTCCAGCTGCAGATTCTTGCGCCGGATCACCTCGAGCCCCTGGGCCATCCAGCCCAACTCATCAGCGATGGCAACGCCGATCGTCTTATCGCCTACATCAAGGCCTGCGGCCCGCACGAAACCACTCCTTCAGGCTCTAGCATGCCCCGATAATTCCTTCCGGAGTCTACCAGACCCTGGGCCTGTTGTCCATACATAATCCGGCCCGCCCGGGCGGAGGCTATTCGTGGAGGTGCGTTAGGCGTGAAACTGGGCCAGATCATGACTCGGACAGTGGAGACCTGTTGCCCTACCGACTCGATCGCGACGGCTGCACAGAAGATGAAGGCGCATGACTGCGGCGCCCTACCGGTCGTCGATGAAGGCCAGCGCGTGGTTGGCGTCGTGACCGATCGGGACCTGATCGTCCGGGGCGTCGCGGCCGGGACGAGTTCGAGCGACCTGACGGTGGCGGACTGCATGACCAACCAGGTCATCTCAGCCACGCCGGAGATGGACGCACACAAGGCCGCGGACTTGATGGCCAACCATCAGATCCGCCGTCTGGTCGTCCTTGATGGGGACCGGTTGGCGGGTATGGTGGCTCTGGGCGACATGGCCTTGCAGCAGATCCATGTGGATGAGGCGGGCGGTGCGCTCTCGGGGATCTCTGAGCATTCGCACCCAGAAGGGCAGTCGTAGAGGGTGGGGGCGATTCGCCCCCACCCTTTTGCTGTCCACCCTTTAGCGGAGATGTAGGTGTTCGAGTTGGATCGGCTCACCAAGACCCGGATTCTCCCGGTCAGACCAGGCTACCCAGGCCTGTCGGGTCGAGCGATTGAAGCGGACCACACGCCCGATTCGCCCGTGACCATCTGTCACGTGAGGCATCTGCCCATCTGCGAGGAGCTCCTCAACGGCCGAGAGCAGCCTTCCTCCTCTGCGTTCCGTCGGCAGCGGCATCAGCCGAGTTGTCTGGGTGGTTGGCGGACTCGCCGGGACCTGGGAGTGTTGACTGCTCATCAGTTCTCGCCCCTCTCATGTGCTGGTGGGGTGAGTATATTCGTCTCTTTCTAACGATTTCCTTTCAGTTTTGGCCACCGAACGCCATCATAGATTTTTATCGATACGTTCGGATTAATAGAGAACTTCGACCGACGCTTTCTGTAGCGTAGGAAGATAGAAAGGGAGCGGGCTTACGCCCGCTCCTCGCTCTCTACGTACTTCTTGACCAACTCTTCGAGGAGCTGGTCCCGCTCTAGGCGGCGGATCAGATTCCGCGCTCCCTGGTGGGAGGTAATGTAGGTCGGGTCGCCCGAAAGCAGGTACCCGACGATCTGATCCACCGGGCTGTACCCCTTCTCCTTTAGGGCGGCGAAGACCTTACGGAGCACCTCACCGGGGTTCTGCTCCTCCGGCTGGTTCTTGTAGAATACAGTCCGATCGCTCATCTCCGTCATGGGAGTCCCCTCCTTCCGAAGCTGACCAAGTCTCTTCCTGCCTATTCTCTCCAAACGAGGCGGTTTCCTTCCCTGATCGGGCTGCCTCTGTCAGGTGAAACTCAAACCGGCGGATGCCCATAACCAGGATGTCGTGGAATTCGCCATCCCGGTAGAGGGCGCCCCGGCGCAGCCCCTCCGTCCGGAAGCCCACCTTCTCATAGGAACGAATCGCCCGCTTGTTAAAGCCGAAGACGTGCAACTCGATCCGCTCGAGTGATAGCTCATCGAAGCCAAAGCGCAGGCAGAGCCGTAGCGCCTCCGTCCCCAACCCCCGTCCCCAACGGCTGCGCTCACCCAGGAAGATCGTCAGCATGGCGTTCCGGTTGATCCGCGAGACTCGCCAGAGCCGGACGCAACCGATCAGGGCGCCCGTCTGGTCCACGATTGCGAAGTCGGGCCGGTTCTGCAGTTGCTGCGACCAGATCAGGATGCTGAGCCAAAGTGGCGTGGGTAGGTTGCCGACCTCTTCGAAGAGGAGCCGGGCGACCTCGGGTCGGGAGACCATCTTGAGCAGGGGCTTAGCGTCCGCCGGCCGAAGCCGCCGAAGCCCAACCCGCTGACCCCAGAGCACGTCTGGCATCGGGCGCCCCCCCTCTCGAAACTGGTCTGCACCACTTGGACGGTGGGGAGAGGGATCTGGTTACGCCTGTTTGGGGTGGGAGTGGGGCACTGGGTGGGAAAGTTCTCTTTTGTGGAGACTATGGGGATTGGGACAGGATGATCTGTTATGGAGGATGAGCTTTTTGCGCACATAGGGGCGCCCATCCAGGAAGTGGACTCCCTCACCAGATGAGATGCCGCTCCACATCAATAATCCCCATCCACCGCCCCACACCAGGTCATCCCCTTAATCCCCATAATCCCTAAAATAAAGGAACTACTACACCCCACCGACCTCAACTACCCGAGCTGCGCCTCCACCAGACCGCGCACCGCACCAATCGCCTCGCCTAGCATCTCCGGCTGCTTGCCGCCCGCCGTCGCCAGGTCGGGCCGACCGCCGCCGCCGCCGCCACAGATACCCGCCAGCGTCTTGACGATGTTACCAGCGTGGAGCCTCTTCCCCGCCAGGTCCTTCGTCACGGCCGCCACCAGGTTCACCTTATCCGGCCCCGCCACGGCGCCCAGCACGACCGCGCCGGAGCCGATCTTATCGCGCAGGGAGTCGGTCATGTTCCGCAGGTCATCCATCGAGGTGACGGAGACGACGGCTGCGATCACCTTCACCCCACCGATCTCGATCGCCTTCTCCACCAGCGACGCCGCCTCAGACTGGGCGGCCTTCGCCTGGAGCCGGCCGAGCTCCTTCTCCAGCTCCCTCACCTTCGCCTGCAGGTCCTCGATCAGACCGACCTGCTTCGCCTCCTGCTCGGTGAAGTAGCGCAGAGCCTGACGGCCCGTCACGCACTCAATGCGGCGGATGCCACCACCGATGCCGGACTCGGCGACGATCTTGAAGCAGCCGATCTCGGCCACATTGCGGACATGGGTGCCACCGCAGAGCTCACGGGACCAGCCGTCGCCGACGGAGACCATGCGGACCACATCGCCGTACTTCTCACCGAAGAGGGCCATGGCGCCCATCGCCTTCGCCTCGTCGATCGGCATCTGCGCCCAGGTGACCGGCTCCGCAAGGTCGATCTCCTGGTTGACCAGCTGCTCGACCAGGGCGATCTCCTCGCTCGTCAGCGGGCCGGTGTGGCTGAAGTCGAAGCGGAGGCGGTCCGGCGCGACCAGCGAGCCGGCCTGGTGGACATGCTCGCCCACGACCGAGCGGAGCGCCTTGTGCAGCAGGTGGGTGCCGGTGTGGTTCTTCTCGGTGGCAATGCGCAGGGTGCGATCGACCTGAGCCTTGACGACCTGGTCCGCCTCAAGGAAGCCCTTCTCGACGTGGCCGATGTGCAGGAAGTGGCCGGAGGGGAGCTTCTTGCAGTCCTGGATCTTGACGATCAGGCCCGCCGCCGTCAGCGTACCCTGGTCACCAACCTGGCCGCCACCCTCGGCGTAGAAGGGGGTCTCATCGAGGAGTAGGATCACCGAGGAGCCCTCGCCAGCACCGGAGGGATCGCCATTCTCATCAGCGACGAGCAGGACTTTGGCGTCCGCGGCCAGCCGGTCGTAGCCGTAGAACTTGGTGGCCGGGAGATCCTGCGCCAGCTTCGCAAGCTTCGTGACCGACTCCTGAACGTAGGAGACGTCACGGGCAGCCCGGGCGCGCTCCTTCTGCTCCTGCATCGCCTGCTGGTAGCCCGACTCATCAACCCCAAGGCCGTTCTCGCGGGCGACGTCACGGACGATATCCAGCGGGAAGCCGTAGGTGTCGTAGAGGACGAAGGCCTCCGGCCCAGAGACGATCGAGAGGCCGCTCGCCTTCAGGTCGGCCATCACATCCTCCAGCCGCTTCATGCCGCCCTCGAGGGTGCGGAAGAAGCGCTCCTCTTCCCGCTTGATCTCGGCCTGGATCTCGCTCTGCTTCATGGCGATCTCCGGGTAGGCGGCAGACATGGCGCTCGCCACCGCGGGCACGACGTTATAAAGGAAGGGTTCGGTCAGGCCGAGGGCACGACCAAAGCGAACCGCCCGACGGAGGATGCGGCGCATGACATAGCCACGGCCCTCGTTCGAGAAGCGGACGCCATCGCTGATCAGGAAGGTGCAGCAGCGGATATGGTCCGCGACGACCCTGAAGGGAATAGCGTTGGGGCCAGCGTCATACGTCTTGCCGGAGAGCTCAGCGATGCGGGCGAAGATCGGCTGCCAGGAGTCGATCTCCCAGTTGGAGTAGACGCCCTGCATGACCGTCGCCATACGCTCGAGGCCCATACCCGTGTCGACGCCGGTCCGCTCCAGCGGGAGCAGCCCCTCCGGGGTCTGGTTGAACTGCATGAAGACGTTGTTCCAGAACTCACGCCAGCGGTCGCAGCCGCAGGTGGCGATGGAGCAGCCGTCGGGGTGGTCGCAGGAGTGCTCGGCGCCCATATCCCAGAAGATCTCGGAGCAGGGACCGCAGGGACCGGTCTCGCCCATGCGCCAGAAGTTATCCTTCTCGCCGAGGCGGATGATCCGGTCCGCGGCGACGCCGACCTGCTTGTGCCAGATCTCAAAGGCCTCGTCGTCATCCTTGAAGATGGTGACCCAGATGCGGTCGATCGGCAGGCCGAACCACTGGGGCGAGGTGATCAGCTCCCAGGCGAACTGGAGGGCGTCTGCCTTGAAGTAGTCGCCGAAGCTGAAGTTGCCTAGCATCTCAAAGAAGGTATGATGGCGAGCGGTCATGCCGACCTCATCGAGGTCATTATGCTTGCCGCCGGCCCGGACGCACTTCTGGGCGGTAGTGGCCCGGACGTAGTCGCGCTTCTCCATGCCGAGGAAGGTGTCCTTGAACTGGTTCATGCCGGCGTTGGTGAAGAGGAGGGTCGGGTCACCGTGGGGGACCAGGCTGGAGGAGGCGACGTGGGTGTGGCCCTTGGACTTGAAGAAGTCGGTGAACATGTTGCGGATCTTGTTGGCTGTCATCTGCTTGGGCATGGGGGTTGGCCTCCTGCTTGGGGTAGGGGTCGGGGTTGAGGTTGAGGGTGGGGCGCCGGGCGTAATAGTTCTTTTCTTTTTGGGATTATGGGGATTAGGGGATTACCTGGTATGGGGGATGAGCGTTGGACCCTTCTTTTTGGAGGCGCCCCTGCGATAACGAGGCCCCCCCTAGCCCCCCATACCAAGTAATCCTGCCCCAATCCCCCCAATCCCCAAAAACAAAAAACTCCTACACCCCACAATCCCGACTCCATCACAAAATCAAAAAGCCCCTGACACACAGAACGTGCGTCAGGGGCGAGAATCCACTCGCGGTACCACCCTGATTGAGGCCAAACGCTGACCTCATCTCATACCATTGGTAACGGCTAGGTGGGCCGTCCCCCTCGTCAGGGGCCCCTCTCCGGGTGGCATGGCGAGTGGCGTTAGCGCAGGTGCCCTTTCAGCCGAGGGGCGCCCTCTCTTTGCGCGAACCAGT
>DATGYC010000238.1:0-5302 GCA_035298385.1 Symbiobacteriaceae bacterium
ACAGTCCGCCCAGCACGACCTCCTCATCATGGTCTCGCATGAGGTCCGCACCCCCCTGACCTCGATCCAGGGCTTCGCCGAGGCCCTGCGCGACGGGGTCGTCCGTGACGAGGACCGACGGCAGCGCTACTACGAGATCATCGCCGCCGAGTCCGCTCGGCTCTCCCGGCTGACGACCGACCTCTTCGATGTCGCCAAGCTGGAGGCCGGCCAGGCCGAGATCCAGTTCCAGCCCGTCGACCTGGAGGGTTGGCTCGGCTCCGCTGCCGAAGGGCTCCAGGCGATCGCCACCGACCAGGAGGTCCAGGTTGCGCTGGTGATCGATCCAGCCTTGCAGGGCGCCGCCGTCTGGGGCGACCGGGACCGGCTCCAACAGGTCCTGGGCAACCTGACGGCCAACGCCCTCCGCTTCGCTCCGGCCGGGACGACGGTCACAATCGGGACCCGCCCGTTCGGTCCACGGGTCCGGGTGACGGTCAGCGACCAGGGACCGGGCCTGACGGCGACGGAGCAGCAGAAGGTCTTCGAGCGGTTCTACCAGGGGCGCCAGGTGGGGGCGCACAAGGGTGCCGGTCTGGGTCTGGCGATCGCCAAGTCGCTGGTTGAGGCGCACGGTGGGCAGATCGGCGTGGAGAGCGTGCCCGGACAGGGGGCGACCTTCTGGTTCGACCTGCAGCGATACGCGGAGCAATAAGCAGGGGGAGGCGATTCACGGTGGTCCAGCTCTTTCCTGAGCCCGTGGAGCTCTTTTGGACCGGGCTCAACATCCTCATCCCAGTCGGCATCGTCGCCCTGCTTGTGGGGCTGAGCCTCTCTCGCCACCGCGCTCTCCGCGCATTACGGGAGCGGATCACCCAGCTCGAAGAGCGGGTGGAAGCAATGGAACGCTCGAATCGCCCGATCGAGTAGCCGCTGTGCTCAACGCAGTTCAGCCACCCAGTTGGCTGGAGAGACGCCAATCAGACGGTACAGCTAAAGGGTGGGTCTGCTTGTGGGAATCATGATGCTGGCTGGAATCGGTTTGCTCACGTTGCTGGCGATTGGCGCCGTGGTCATTGGCTTGGCATTGTCATTGCAGAAGCGATAGGGGAGCGGTTCGCCGGCCGTGGCGTTGAACTGGGGGTTCGATGCGGCGCCACCTCCGTTGGACGCCGGTTCCACGCTGTCCTATGCTCGCCCCACGCTGCTCTACGCCCGCCCCTAGCTCGCCCCACGTTGCCCCTCGCTCGCCCCACGTTGCCCCTAGCCCGCCCCACGCTTGCCCCTCGCTCGCCCCTCGCTCACCCCACGCTCGCCCCACGCTCGCCCCACGCTCGCCCCTAGCCCGCCCCTAGCCCGCCCCACGCTCGCCACAAAGCCCACCAGATACAAAAGCCGGGCGCCCCCCACGGGCGCCCGGCTCTCTCTTTACGCCCAGGCCAGCTTCCCAGCCGCCCGCAGCGCACCATTCAGATCCTCATTCATCCGATCCGCCGCCTCAGCCGTCGCCAGCTTGAACCCCACCTCGTCCGTCGCCCCCGCCGAGGCGAAGGCGTAGATCACCGAGCGTGAGGCCGAGACCAGGGCGCCCAGCCCATCCGGGTTGAAGCACGGGACCACATCGGCCGCCGTCCCGCCCTGCGCCCCATAGCCCGGGACCAGGAAGAGCGCCCTTGGCATCAACTGCCGATACCGCTCCGCCTCCACCGGGTAGGTCGCGCCCACCACGGCGCCCACGTCGCTGTAGCCAGACTCGCCAATCGAACCCTGCCCCAACTCATCCACCAGCCGAGCCACCGCCCCCGCCAGCGAGCCCTCGCCGCCGAGGGACTGGTCCTGGAACTCACCCGATGATGGGTTCGAGGTCTTGACCAGGACGAAGACCCCCCGCCCATCACGCAGGAAGGGCTTCAGCCCGTCGGTCCCCAGGTACGGGTTGATCGTCAGCGAGTCCGCCGCCGGCACCCCCGTCTGCCACTCACCGCCGCCGCCAAAGAAGGCGTCGGCATAGGCAGCAGCCGTCGTCCCGATATCCCCCCGCTTCGCATCCGCGATGACGAGGAGCCCCTTCGACTGGGCATAGCTGACCGCGTCCCAGAAGGCAGCGAGACCGGCAGCGCCAAAGATCTCGTAGAAGGCAGATTGCGGCTTGACGACGGCCACGCGCCCCGCCACCGCATCGATCACGAGGCGGGAGAAGCGCTGCAGGGCGTGGGCGGCGCCCGCTGGGGTCCGCCCGTGCAGCCAGTCCGCCTCCTCCAGCAGGAAGGGCGGCAACTTGGCCATCACCGGGTCAAGCCCGACCACCGCATGGGACTGCTTCGCCCTCACCGCCCCAATCACTCGATCAGCGAACCGCACACAGATCGCTCCTCTCAGACGAAAGCCCCGCTACCACAGCGGGGCTTTCGATCGTCGATCTCCGAGGACAGCGCGGGTTTAGCCCCGCAGGAGATCGTCGATCGACGATCGACGATGCTGATTAGTACTTGAACGGCCCCGCGTCCGGTACCGGCCCACCCGCTGCCTCGATACGCAGCGCCTCGATGGCGGCCATCATATCCGCCGGCGGCTCTGCCGTCAACTGCAGCCACTCCCCCGTCACCGGGTGGTGGAAGCCAAGCTGCCGAGCGTGCAGCGCCTGCGGCACCAGCCCCAGATGGGCCTTGCGGGTCCCATAGACCGGGTCCGCTACCACCGGGTGGCCGATGAACGACAGGTGGACACGGATCTGGTGGGTCCGGCCCGTCTGCAACCGGCACTCCACCAGGGAGTAGCCCTTGAACCGCTCCAGCACCTTGAAGTGCGTCACGGCGTCCTTGCCGTTCTTGGTATTGACCGCCATCCGCTTACGGTCACTCGGATGGCGCCCAATCGGCGCCTCGACCCGACCGGAGTCGGGCATCGTATTGCCGTGGACGAGCGCCCAGTAGATCCGCTGTGCGGTATGCGTCCGGATCTGCTCGGTCAGCGACTCCATCGCCTTCGTCGTCTTGGCGACGACCAAGAGTCCCGTTGTATCCTTGTCCAGGCGGTGCACGATCCCCGGACGCAGCTCCCCGCCGATCCCTTCCAGGTCATCGACGTGCTCCATCAGGGCGTTGACCAGCGTGCCGGACCAGTTGCCGGCAGCGGGATGGACCACGAGGCCCCGCTGCTTGTTGATCACGATCACCTGGTCGTCCTCGTAGATCACGTCGAGCGGGATCGCCTCAGCGATCAGGTCTACCTTCTTGGGCGCCGGGACGTTCACGGTCACTTCATCACCGGGGAGCAGGGTGGCGCTAGCCTTCTTCGGCTGGCCCCCCACCAGGACGTTCCCCTCATCAATCAGGGTCCGAATACGCGAGCGGGAGAGCCCCAGCTCCTCCTGACCCGCCAGATAGGCGTCGAGGCGGGACTCTCCCTCTGCTACTTGAAACGTGTAGGTCTTCACAGGTGCTCCTTCTCTCCAGTCCGGAGAACATGCAGGATCAGCAGGCCAACGCCAAAGGTGATGGCCATATCAGCCACATTGAAGTTCGGGAAGGTCCAGTTCTTCCAATAGAGCAGGAAGAAGTCGACGACCTTACCCCAGCGGACCCGATCGATAAAGTTGCCCAGGGCGCCCCCGAGCAGCAAGCCGAGCGCCACCTGCATCAGCGTCCCTTTACCCTCCTTGCGGAAGGCCAGGACTGCGAGGACGACGACGACGGCCGAGGTGATCAGGATGAAGAGCCATTGCTGATGGCGCAGAATGCCAAAGGCAGCGCCGGGGTTATAGACGAACTCCAGCGAGAAGAGCCCCGGAATCACGGGAACCTGCTGGAACTCGGCCATCCGATCCATTACGAGCCACTTGGTTCCCCAATCCAGGAGCAGAACGAGCGCAGCGATGATCAGGGCAGGCATCGGCTTCACCTCACCTCGCCCCAGTCTATCATAGCTGGCGCTTTTTGGCGAGACTGGCTCTCAACCCACGATCTACCGATCTAGCGGCCCCGCTTGCGGTGATCCGTCCGGAAGATATCCTCCGCCAGGGACCGCCGAGCGGCGTAGCCGTCCCCGTCCGGCCAGGCCTCACGGGCCAGGTCCGGCAAAGGGATCCCGCCGTTCTGGGCCAATGGATCGATGATCTCGAAGACGTGCGCCTCGGGCGGGACCGCCACCCCGTCAAGGACCTCCCCGTCCTCGCCCACGATGGCGTCGAGCGGGTCTGCCACGCCGTAGACGTTCTCATCCGAGTTATACAGATCCCGGTAGGAGACGGCGCCCGGCACGTCGGACGGTGTCTCAGATGTCCCGTGCTGGGCCACTTCCTGCCAGGCGTCCTCGCCGTCGTAGCCCGGATCGTTCGATCCACCCCGGAAGGTCCGCCCGAACGGTGGGTTGAGCACCTGCTCCTCGATCGGCCGATGGAACGGATCGTTCAGGGACTCGCGCCGCTCCTGACAGTGAATGCAGGCGGTAGCGCTCGGCATCGCCTGCAGCCGGCCCTCCGGGATCGGTTGGCCGCACGCCTCGCAGACCCCGTAGCTCCCTTCGTCCATCCGGGCCAGGGCCGCATCGATCTCACTGATGTGGCGCTCAAAGCCCGACCGAAGGCCTAGATCCTTCTCCCGCTCAAACGTCTCGGAGCCCAGATCACCGGGATGATTCGAGATCACACTGTCATCGATCACCTGCATCGGCCCATCCAGGCCCCGGCTCCGACCGTGCGTCTCGTCGATCATCTTGATCTGGTGGACGTACTCCGCTCGCTCCTCCAGCAGTTGCTGCCGCAGGGATGAGAGTTGCACGATACCTCCCCCTCTCTGGGGAGTAGTATCTCCGACTTTACGGCCGCACCTTCTGGTCAACCAGTTGGATAATCGTGGCGACCCAGTCTGATATGTAGGGGAGGTTAGCCGCGATCAGCTTCTGCAAGAGGAAGATCGCCACACCGGTCAGGAACGCAAAGCCGATGCCGTAGCCGAGGCCGCGCCCCATGCCGCTGACCAGGTTGATCCAGAACATGCGCCTAGGGTTCTCCCACATCGCCATGTACTCGGCGAAGCGCATCTGGGTCATGCGGGCGTTGAGGAAGTCGATCTTCTGCTCGAGGGTAGCGTCAGCCGGCGGCCCTTTGCGTAGTTCGGCAAAGTGAAGACGCTGGGCGACCTTTTGGGCCCGCTTGCGCGCCAAGCGTTCCCGGTACTGCTCAAGGGGCCGGAACCGGTGCGGCTCACGTGGGCGCCCGCCTGTGCCTTCGGCCGGAATCTCGTCGTCCACGCCTGCTCCCGTTGGTTCTGCCACGGCCCCACTCCCCCGCTTTCCGTGCAAGTCGGGCTATGGACAGCCCTTA
>DATGYC010000239.1:0-2663 GCA_035298385.1 Symbiobacteriaceae bacterium
GTTCCACATGGAACCAGGGGTAGATCCTACCCCTGGTTCCGCAATTTACTCCTCGAAGCAGGCCCGAAGGTTTGACGAGTGGTAATTCCGTCTGTTAATCTATGGAGAGAATCTGATTCTCTTGGGCTGATTGGAGTGGACGTCCATCTTGGTCGCAGAAGATCGCACCCCTAGGCTGACTATTGCCCTTGACGGCCCCGCAGGGGCGGGCAAGAGCACAGTCGCCAAGATCGTCGCCAACCGGCTGGGTTACCTTTACGTCGATACGGGCGCCATGTACCGGGCCCTCGCCCTGAAGGCGCTGCGGCTTGGGATCGGCCCGACCGACGAGGAGAGCCTGACCGCCATGGCCGGGAGCACGGCCGTCCGGCTGGAACGGGGAGAGGCCGGGAACCGGGTCTTCCTGGACGGTGAGGAGGTGACCGACCTGATCCGCTCGCCGGAGGTGACAGCCGTCGTCTCCAAGGTCTCTTGCGCGATGGGGCTACGCCATTTCATGGTCGAAGCCCAGCGCCAGATGGGAGCGGAGGGCGGCGTGGTGATGGACGGGCGGGATATTGGCTCGTACGTTCTTCCCAACGCCGATCGCAAGTTCTTTGTCACCGCATCGCTTGCCGAACGGGCAGCACGTCGGCACAAGGAGTGGCTGGGCAAGGGTCATGCGGTCGATCTCCAGCAGTTGCAGGCAGAGATCCAGGCCCGGGACGAGCAGGATATGAATAAAGGGCCGGGTTCTCTGGTTCAGACCCCGGATGCGATCGTCATCGACACGAGCGGTCGGGCGATCGAAGACGTGGTCGCGGAGATCCTCGCCTACTGCCGGAGTTGATAAAGCGGTGGGGTTTTACGGGTTTGCTAAAGCGATCGTGACCTCCGTGTTCCGGCTCCTGTACCGCATCCGGGTTGAGGGCGCCCAGCACGTTCCACGAACCGGTGGCGTGATCGTCTGCGCCAACCATACCAAGGCGATCGACCCGATCTTCCTAGGCATCGCCTGCCCCCGTCCGGTCCAGTTCATGGCCAAGCAGGAGATCTTCCAGGTCCCCGTACTCGGCTGGCTGGTTCGGCAGCTCAACGCCTTCCCGGTCGACCGGGCGGGGAATGATCGGGGCGCCCTAAAGCGCTCGCTTACCGTTTTAGAATCGGGTGGCTGCTTCGGCATCTTTCCGGAGGGTACCCGCGTCAAAAGTGGTGAGTTGGGCGAGTTCCATGGCGGCACGGCCTACCTAGCGCTCAAGGCGGGCGCCCAGGTGGTCCCCGTTGGTATCACCCCTGGCTACAAGCTCTTCGAGACCGTCGTGGTGCGCTTCGGCGCCCCGGTCGATCTGGATGAGTTCCGAGCCGGCAAGGTGAACGGGGCGGTACGTGATGCCGCGTCCCAGCGGATCAGCGAGGCCGTCGCTGCGCAGGTTCAAGGGTAACCACCCCTACCGGGGATCAACCCGTTGCTCGCACGGGTCTTTTGCATTAGGAGTAGCGGGATTCCCCAGGCGGCAGCGAGCCCAAGCGCCGGTGGAATTCAGCGAGGAGGAACGACTTGAGATGACGGAGTTCGACAAGCGGCAGATGGAGATGCAGGCGGAGTTCGAGGCGGCGCTAAACGTGGCGAAGCCCGGTGAGGTTGTGACTGGCGAGGTCGTGCGCGTGGCTGAGGATCACATCCTGGTCAACATCGGGCACAAGTCGGAGGGGTACGTCTCCCTGAACGACCTTTCGCACCGGCGCCTGGAGAAGGCTGCGGACGCTGGCTTTAAGGTCGGCGATTCCATCCGGGTGAAGGTCCTCTCCATGGGCGGCGGCAAGGACGACGGCTTCGCTCGCGTCTCCAAGCGGGCTGCGGATGAGAACGAGGTCTGGCAGAAGATCGTTGCGATGCACAAGGAAGGGACCGTCGTCGAGGCGCCGGTCACCGAGGCGGTCAAGGGCGGCCTCGTCCTCGACATGGGCATGCGTGCCTTCATGCCGGCCTCGCAGATCGACCGCGGCTACGTCGCTGACCTGAAGAAGTTTGAGGGTCAGACGATGCGGATCAAGGTGATCGAGCTCGATGAGCGCAAGAAGCGGATCATCGTCTCCCGCAAGGCGGTCCTCGAGGTCGAGCGCGCCTCGGCCAAGGAGGGCTTCTGGACCAAGGTTGAGGAGGGCCAGGTGATCAAGGGCACCGTCAAGTCCCTGACCGACTTTGGCGCCTTCGTCGATCTGGGCGGCGTGGACGGCCTGCTGCACATCTCCGAGATGTCGCATGGCCGCATCAAGCACCCCTCGCAGGTGATCGAGGCCGGCCAGGAGGTCGAGGTCAAGATCCTGCGGCTCGACCGGGAGAAGGAGAAGATCTCCCTCGGCATGAAGCAGGTGATGGCCGATCCCTGGACCGCCGCCGCTGGCAGCTACACCGAGGGCACGATGGTGGAGGGCACCGTCGCCCGCCTCGCGAACTTCGGCGCCTTCGTCGAGCTGGAGCCGGGCGTTGATGGCCTGATCCACGTCTCCCAGCTGGCTGATCGCCGGGTCCAGAACCCGAGCGAGGTCGTCGAGGTGGGCCAGAAGGTGAAGGTCAAGGTGATCGGCGTCGACATCGAGGCGAAGCGGATCTCGCTCTCGCTGAAGGATGCCGCCGAGGCCACTGAGGTTGAGGCCGCTGAGGCCCCGACCGCTGAGTAGGT
>DATGYC010000240.1:0-4227 GCA_035298385.1 Symbiobacteriaceae bacterium
CTACGTGGCGGCCTCGATCTTCGTCGAGCGGGACAGCCAGAAGGGGATCATCATCGGGCGGGGCGGGGCCCTCCTGAAGGAGATCGGGATGCGGGCGCGCCAGGATATTCAGGAGCTGCTCGGCTCGAATATCTTCCTGGAGCTCTTCGTCAAGGTCCGGGAGGACTGGCGGAACAAGCAGAACGTCCTACGGAACCTGGGGTACCGGGAGGAGTAGCGGGCTACGGCAAACACCCGGCGGCAGTTGGCTAGCCGGGCTATACCGGGGCTTTCGACAAATCACCACAGCCCCGCCTGGCAAAGCGCCGGGCGGGGTCTTTTCAAAGGAGCCGATCGACCACCATGCCCTTCGCACCAGTCACCGGTACCCGGCTCTACTATGAGGAGGCTGGCCCCGCTGAGGGGCGCCCCGTGCTGTTGCTCCACGCCGCCCTCCAGACGAGCGAGTCGATGCGCCCGCTCGTCCGGCTCTTCCAGCCGCTCGGCTTCCGCTGCCTGATCCCCGATCAGCGGGGCCACGGCGAGTCGGCCAACCCTGTCTCCGGCCTCTCGATCAAGCGTCTGGCCGATGACATGGAGGAGTTCCTCGCCTACCGGGGCGTGGCGCGCCCGCTGATGGCCGGCTACTCCCTGGGCGGGATCGTCGGGCTGGAGTTGGCCCGGCGGGGGAAGCTATCTGGGCTAATCTTGCTAGCCTCCCGCTTCCGCCCCACCGAGCGAGCCCGGGAGACCTTCGCCGCCGATTCGCTCCGGGCCCGGATGCCCATGTGGGTGAAGCAGCTTGAGCAGAAGCATAATGCGCTCCCCTGGTTCGAACTGGCGCCCCAGATCGGTGAGGCGATCGCCACCTGGTCCGGAATGTCCGCCGAGGACCTGACCTCGATCACCTGTCCGGTCCTGATCGTCCAGGGCACGAAGGATGAGATGGTCTCGATCGAGCAGGCGCGGGAGCTGGCGGCCGGGATTCCGGGCGCCCGCCTTCACGAGGTCCCCCACGCCAAGCATCCCGAGCTCCTCTACCGTGCGGATGCGATGGAGTCGGTCAAGACGTGGGTGGAGGAGTTTCTCGCCCAACCGTAAATCCGTCTAATCCGCTAGAGAATGTTGAAGGGAGATGTTCCCCCGTGCCGCACCTCTTCGATCCCTGGACCCAGCGGGGTCTTACTCTGCGCAACCGAGTCGTCATGTCGCCGATGTGCATGTACGCCGTGGAGAAGAAGGATGGCGTGCCGACTGACTGGCACATGGTCCACTTGGGCGCCCGTGCCGTCGGGGGCGTCGGTCTAGTGATCGCGGAGGCGACTGCCGTCGAGCCGGTCGGCCGCATCTCCGAGCAGGATACCGGCCTCTGGAACGATGAACAGGCCGCCGCCTGGGCGCCGATCGCTGCCTTCGTCAAGAAGCACGGTGCGGCCTTCTCGATCCAGCTCGCCCACGCCGGCCGGAAGGCCTGGTCCTTCACCAAGGGGAACGGCCCCGAGAAGCCGGTTGGGCCCTCGGCGCTCCCCTGGGGCGATGGCTGGGTCACCCCGGATGAGCTCGACGTGACTGGCATTGAGCGGATCATCCGTTCCTTCAAGGAGTCGGCCGTGCGGGCCGTCCGGGTCGGTTGCGACACGGTGGAGCTTCATGCCGCCCACGGCTACCTACTGCACGAGTTCCTCTCGCCGCTCTCCAACCACCGGACCGATGAGTGGGGCGGCTCGCTGGCGAATCGGTCCCGCATCCTGAAGCGGATCGTGGCCGAGGTCCGGTCGGTGATCCCAGAGTCGATGCCGCTCTGGGTCCGGATCTCGGCGACGGACTGGGTTGAGGGTGGCTGGGGAATCGAGGAGTCGATCGAGCTCTCCCGGCTGATGAAGGAGTGGGGCGTCGATCTGGTCGACGTCTCCACCGGGGGGAACTCCGCACTTCAGCAGATTACGAACCTAGGGCCGGGCTATCAGGTCCCGTTCGCGGCCCGGATTCGGACGGAGGCGGGGATGCCGACTGGTGCGGTTGGGCTGATCACGGACGCCCAGCAGGCGGATACGATCGTCCAGACGGGTCAGGCTGACGTGGTCCTGCTGGCCCGGGAGCTGTTGCGGAACCCCTATTGGACGCTTGAGGCGGCGCACACCCTGGGCCGGGAGACCAAGTGGCCGGTCCAGTACGAGCGGGGGAAGTTCCCGACTCGGAAGTAGGGAAGTGGAGACGAAACGGGAGGTGCCCAAAGCAGGCGCCTCCCGTTTCGTTCGCTACGCTCGCTCTACCTTCTCAACCACGAACTCGATCTCTTCAACGATGTGGGTATCGCTGCTTGCGTTCAACTCCGGGGCCTTCCAGCGGCAGGGCCATGCCTCGAAGAAGTTGTAGCGGAGGACCTCGTTCCCCTCTCGGTCTAGGTAGATGATCGAGCCGCTCTTCCGCTCGGTCGTGCCGGCCAGCACCTTCTTGTACCATTCGTACAGAGACGGGTCGGCGCCGATCGCCTCACGCGAGATGGTGATGTTGCCCCAGTGGGTGGCGCCGGGTCCGTACTTTCGGCCCTGGGTGGTCTGGAGATCGATGACATCCGTGCTGGAGCCAATCCCGCTGACCGATGCCAGCCTGCCAACCGACTTACCGTCGATGACCAACTGGATCTGATAGGCATCCGATCTGCCGGCCGGCTGGGCGCCCGGGGTGGCGGCCCAGGCGGGGCTCAGAAGCAGGGCGGAGAGGAGCACCGCGATGAGGCCGAGTAAGAGCCATGGTGTGCGTCTCATTCAACATCCCTCCCAATCAGACTTGGGAGCGCATTCGGCGCCAGGGGGAGCGGTCTCCTTCTGCTTTGCAGAATCTTCATAAACAAAAAATCCAGGGCGATTCTGCCCTGGATTTCGCGATTAGCTTCGGCGATGGTTGTCGATCTTGCTGTGCAAGAAGGCCCACTCCCGGTTCTTGGCCATGAAGTCATGCGGGAAGCCAAGCTCGATCTTGGAGACCTGATCGAGGCGCTCCAGGTGCTCCGGCGCCAAGGTGACCGCCAGGGCGCCCAGGTTATCCGCCAGTTGGGTCGCCGAACGGGCGCCCAGGATCGGGATGATCTGGTTCGACTGCTGCCGGGCCCAGGCGATCGCCACGCGGGCCGGGGTGGTGCCCAGCTCCTCGGCCACGGCGGTCACCTCGGCGGCGATCGCCTGGCGGCGGGCATCAATACTCTCAGGCTTAACGCGGGTCGGGCCGGTCTCGCCCTTCTGGAACTTGCCGGTCAGGACCCCGGCGCCCAGGACGCCCCACGGGGTGACGGCCATGTCGAACGCCTTGGCCATCGGCAATAGGTCACGCTCGACCTCTCGCTGGGCGAGGCTGTATGGGACCTGCAGGGCGACGAAGCGGGACCAGCCACGCAGGTCGGCCATGGTGTTCGCCTGCGAGACGATCCAGGCCGGGGTATCCGAGATGCCGACGTAGAGGACCTTGCCGGCCCGCACTAGGTCATCCAGCCCCCGCATCACCTCTTCAACCGGAGTCATGTTATCCCACATGTGGAGCCAGAAGAGGTCGATATACTCGGTGCCCAGGCGCTTCAGGCTGGCCTCGACCGACTGCACCATGTTCTTGCGGTGGTTGCCGCCGGCGTTCGGGTCGCCCTCTCGCATTGAGAGCGAGTACTTGGTGGCCAGCACAAAGCGTTCCCGGTCCGGGCGGATGAATTCGCCGAGATACCGCTCGCTGGTCCCGGTCGTATACCGGTTGGCCGTATCAACGAAGTTACCGCCTGCCTCTACATAGGTATCGAAGATCCGCTGGCTCTCCTCCTTGGAGGCGCCCCAGCCCCACTCCTCCCCAAAGGTCATCGTTCCTAGGGCGACCTCCGAGACCCGGAGGCCGCTCTTTCCAAGCAGCTTATAACGCATCCGTTCTCCTCCTTTACAGTCGGGCGCCCGGCTTTAACTGCAACCGCTCATCAAAGTCTGAGAGCGGATGGAATGGCACGAGCGGCTGGCTGTCGATCGACCGCAGGTAGGCGGCGTACTCGTCTAGCTGGCGCTGCCGCATCGCATCATCGCCACGGGCGGCGCCGTAGACCCCGTAGGGCGTAATCACGTCGAAGCCGCAGAAGAAGAGTGAGCCGTGCTGGACCGAGAAGAAGAGTGTGTTGAGATCGCCGCTGCGGCCGGTGGGGGTGAACATCTGGGCGGGGCCACCGGTCGTGAAGGCCAGCATGGCCCGCTTGCCGCGGAAGACGCCGTTATCGTACCA
>DATGYC010000241.1:0-26675 GCA_035298385.1 Symbiobacteriaceae bacterium
ATCAACACCGTCTCGGCGCAGCGCTCGCAGCTCGGTTCCATCCAGAACCGCCTCGAGCACACCATCAACAACCTCTCGGTCGTCTCCGAGAACCTGGTTGCGTCCGAGTCCCGCATCCGCGACGTGGATATGGCCTCTGAGATGGCCAACTTCACCAAGCAGCAGATCCTGATGCAGGCCGGCACGGCGATGCTCGCCCAGGCGAACGCCAAGAACCAGTCCGTCCTCTCCCTGCTCCAGTAATCCGGTTCCCACCGGCGAAGGCGGGGCCAACCTCCCGGGGGTTGGCCCCGTTTCTCCTACGACCGAGGTCCATGGCCTGACCGGACCGAAGGGAATACCGGCACCAGCCGGTGAAACCGGGCCGAGGAAGTTCCGGCACCAGCCGGTTGGAAGGGAGTGATAGGTCCATGCAAGTACGGCCGACACCGATCGTCTCGTCGGGCGCCCGGTCACAACCGTCGCGGGTTGTGGGCGCCCCGGTGACCCCTACGGCCCAAGTGGCCGCGGCTGTTGATCCCATGGTGATCGATCTTCCGAACTCAGATTCTGTCATCGAGGTACAGGCGGGAGAACTGCCGAAGATCGTCGAACAGATGAACAAAGCGATCCAAGCATTCTCCAACTCGATCCGCTTTGAGGTTCATGAGGACCATCGGATCGTCATCCGGGTGATCGACACCACCTCGGGGGAGATCGTGCGGGAGATCCCGCCGGAGAAGCTGCTGGACACCTTCAACCGGATGGAGGACCTTGTGGGTCTGCTCCTGGATCAACGGCTCTAAGCTAAAGGAGGAATGGAGATGGCAGGGATACGGCTTCCTGGCGTCGGGTCGGGTCTAGACACAGATGCGATCGTCAGCCAGTTGATGGCGCTGGAGCGCAAGCCGGTAACACTCCTCCAACAGAAGAGCGATAAGCTTAATACGGAGGCGAACGCCTGGCGGGACCTGAACTCCCGGCTGCTCAACCTCCAGAACCGGATTACGGACCTGAAGAACGCCTCGCTTTGGAACACCCGCAGGGCGACGCTGGGTGATGCGACCATCGCCACGGTGACAGCCAGTAGCGCGGCCGCTGTTGGTACGCATACCATCACCACGGCCATGGCACAGGCGACGACGTGGCTCTCGAAGCGGAATATCGCGAATCCGGATACGGCACTAGCCCGCACCGGTGTCATTCAGATCAACTCTTCGGGCGCAAACAATGGCAAGACGATCTCGGTTGCGTCCACCGAATCACTGCGGGACATCGTGACCAAGATCAATGCCGACCCCACACTGGGCCTCAAGGCCGAGGTCGCCCAGGTCGGCACGAACTTCCGCTTGCAACTCACCTCCCAGACCGGAGCGGCGAACGACTTTACGCTCTCGGATCAGTCCGGAACGGTCGGTGCCTACCTCCAGATTCTGGGTGCCGGGGCGAATGTCGGCTCTAAGACGCAGACTGCGACGGACTATAAGCTGACGATCGACGGAACGACCTCCACCTCCGCCACCGCTACGTTTACCGGCGTACTGCCCGGCGTGGACGTCACCGTTCTGAAGACCAGTACCACCTCGACCACCATGAAGATCGAGCTTGACGATAGCAAGGCAGCGAAGGCGGTTAAGGACTTCGTTGACCAATACAACTCGACCATCGACTTCATTGATAGCCTTACGAGCTACGACTCGAAGGCCAAGAAGGCTGGTACGCTCTTTGGCGAGTCGCTCATCCGGAACATCCAGACGTCTCTCGACAAGCGGCTCACGGATCCGGTAAAGGCCGTGGCTGACAAGTACGAGCTGTTGAGCCGGATCGGTGTGACGACGGACAAGTTCACGGCTGGCAGCCCGATTACGCGTAAGATGACCTTTGACGAGGCGAAGTTTAAGGCAGCCTTCGCGGATGACCCGACGGCCGTCCGTGACCTCTTTACCTTAAACAGCGGGCCCAACATGGGCATCGCCGTTCGGGCAGAGGCCTGGTTGTCGGACTACACCAAATCGGGTGGTCTTGTCCTTGGCAAGGCGGAGGCGTCGGACGATCTGAAGAAGAGCGTCCAGGATCAGATCGATCGGTGGAATAACCAGATTCTCCCGATGAAGGAAGAGCGGCTGCGCAAGCAGTTCAACGCTCTGGACGTCGCCATGTCGTCACTACAGAGCCAGGGCTCCTGGCTGGACCAGCAGATCCGCAGTCTGGTCACCCCCGGCAAGTAACCATCGGAACAGGTTCGAAGAGGAGCGTTCAGTATGCGAAGCGGCTATGATCAGTATCGGCAGACCTCTATTCAGACGGCCCCGCCTGAGCAGTTAATTGTGATGCTCTATGATGGAGCGATTCGCTCTCTGGAGCAGGCGAAGCTCGCCATTCAGTCCGGCAAGGACCCGAGTGAGGCGATTGCCAAGGCGCAGGACATCTTTGCCGAACTAGCCGCTTCACTGAACCTCTCGGCGGGCGAGATCGCAGGTAACCTGTCCCAACTCTACAACTTCTGGATTCAGCGGCTCTTCCAGGCGCAGATCCACCGGGAGACCGGCATGGTGGATGAGGTGAACACCATGGCGCGCGACCTGCGTGAGGCTTGGGCGACCATTGCCGCTCAGCAGCGCCGTCTGGAGGCGGAGACCGCCGCGGGCTCTCTGGACAGCCGGAAGTAGGTGGTTGGGGTGAAGCGGATTGAGGCACTGCGGGCGCTCCTTCTTCACACGGCAGCGGCTGAGCACGCCCTGGAACAGGAGGAGTACGATCGGTTCGCCGAGTTGGTGACCGCTCGGGGCCAGGCCATGGCCGCCCTTGATGCGGGTAGCGATGAGCTGACGTCTTCCGAGGCGCAGGAGGCAGGGGAGATTCTGCGCTCCTTGAAGGCGGCTGATGAGCGACTGGTTACCCAGGTGGCGGCGCGCCTGGGTGAGACCCGGACGGAGATCAGTCAGCAGCAGTTGGCCACCAGCACGGTGAGCGCCTATCGTCATGCAAATCGGCGGGTGGCGCCTCAGTTCGCAGCGCGCTTTGTCGACCAACAAAAGTAACCCGGAGCAGACGCTCCGGGTTTTTCGTTACCCGAAGACTCGTCCACACGAAATGTGGATAAATAAGGTCGATTATGCGGCTTATACACAGGGTTATCCCCTTTATCCACAGGGGTCCACAAGGATTCTGTCCACATATACACAGGAGAATCCACGGGGAACGACCTTTTGCAGAGATCAGATCGTAGTCTCCTGGACGTCTGCTCCTAGGTCCCATTGCAAGATATTTTTGTTATAGAAATGTTAGCGAATGGCCCCGGTATTTCAAGGAATTTACCCAAGGGATAGCGAATAGATAAAGTGTCCCGGTAAGGCCCCGATCCTGGTTGCAAAGGAGGAGTCGCGAATGCAGATCAACGTTCGTGGCAAGAACCTTGAGGTGACTCCGGCGCTGCGGGAGTACGTGGAGAAGAAGCTGTCCCGGATCGGCAAGCATTTCGATGAAGAGCTGGGCGCCCATGTGAACCTGTGCGTGGAGCGGAATCTGCACAAGGTCGAAGTTACCGTCACGGTCGGCACACTGATCCTGCGTGGGCAGGAGAGTAGTGACGACATGTACGGCTCGGTCGACCTGGTGATTGACAAGCTTGAACGGCAGGTCCGGAAGTTCAAGACGCGAGTCTATCGCAAGCAGCGCCGCCTAACCGCCGTGGGCGCTGAGGAGAGCGCCGTCCTGCTGGCTGAGCCGGAGTTGGATGAACAGGTGGGCGTCGTCGTTAAGGCGAAGCGGTTCGCCGTCAAGCCGATGGCCACAGAGGATGCGATCATCCAGATGGAGCTTCTCAGCCACGATTTCTTCGTCTTCCGCTCGGCGGATACGGATGCCATCTGCGTGCTCTACCGCCGCAAGGATGGCGACTACGGTCTGCTCGAGCCCGAGTAGTAGGTAGAACGGATCGCATAGAGTAGGGGCGCCCTGGCTAGGGCGCCCCTTTTTGGCCCATAAAGCAGGGGTTCGGCCTTGCAGATGGAATACTATGCCCGTTAACTGGAGGGAGGCGTCTGGTTGCGAGTCGCAGCGCTCATCTTTGAAGGAGGCCCACCGCCGGGCGATTCCCTGCAGCATGAGATCCGCCGGCTACGGCGGGCGGTGACGCTGGATGCAGTCGAGCGCTACCTGGGCGCCGGGCTGAGTCCGGTCTTCCTGGCTACAAACGATCCTGAGCTGGCGGCGGGGGCCGCAGACCTGGGCGCCCAGGTCTGGCCAACCGCGACACCCTTCCACTTTGGTGAGACCTTGCGGACGATCGTGCGAAACATCCAGGCGGATGGGATCGTCTATTCCAGCGGGGCGGCACTGCCCTTGCTCTCTGATCAGGAGATTCGGTTCCTGCTGGGCGCCCTGGAGGCGCCAGAGCCTACGGTGGTCGTCAACAACGTCCAGTCGGCCGATCTGATCGCTTGGGCGCCCCTCTCCTACCTTGAGCGGGTGACGGAGGAGCTGCGGCAGGACAACTTCCTGGGCTGGCTCTTGCGGGAGGCGGGTATGGAGCGGGTGCTTCTCCCGCACTCGGCGGCGGTTCACTTTGACCTGGATACCCCGACCGACTGGCTGATTCTAAAGGAGATGGGGCTGGGCGGCGCCCGGACTCGGCAAGCCATGGTAGCCAACCCGTGGGCAGCGGCGCGGCTGGAGCAGGCGGCCGCTGTCTTGGAGCAGGACCTGCCGGAGGTGGCCTTGATTGGACGCGTGGGCACGGGGATTGTGGACCACGTTAATAAGTGGTTGCGCGTCCGTCTGCGCCTCTTCTCCGAGGAGCGGGGGATGAAGGCTCTAGGGCGTGAGGAGGCCGGTCTGGTCTGGACCGTGGTTGGCGAGTTGATCGAGACGCTCGGTCCGGAGCGGTTCTTCGCCACCCTGGCGGAGGGCTGCAACGCCTGCTTCTTTGATACCCGCCCGCTCTTTGCACACCGGGGGCGCCGGGTGAGCGAGTGGGATCGCTTCTGCTCCGACCTGGGCTGGGTCTCGGAGATTCGCGATCCCTGGGTGCGACGTTTCACAGAGGCGGCGCTCGGGGCGCCCATCCCGGTCGTCCTGGGCGGGCATGCGGTTGTGACCGGCGGGCTCTGGTTGCTAGCTGATCGGGCTATCGCGGGGCAACCTCCTGCGGGCTAAAATCGCAAGGTCCTCGGAGGTTGAACCGCGTTTCCAAAGGTTCTGCGTTGCGGGCTCATCCCGCGCCGTGATAAAATATCGCAGATAATGGATCATCGGCCGACTAGGGTCGACTAGGACAGAATTTTCGTGAAGAAGGTGTACCCGTTTGGCACTTTCGATTTTGCGCGGGATCTTCCCGAGCTACAGCGAGCGAGTCGTGAACCGCCATCGCAAGACGGTGGCCCAGATTAATGCCTTGGAACCGCAGATCCAGCGCCTTTCGGATGCGGAGCTCTCCCACAAGACCGTAGAGTTCCGGGAGCGGCTGGCGAAGGGGGAGACCCTGGAGCAGTTGCTGCCGGAGGCGTTCGCCGTTGTCCGTGAGGCGGGCGTGCGCGCCGTAGGCAAGCGTCACTATGACGTACAGATGGTTGGCGGTCTGGTTCTCCATGAGGGGAACATCGCGGAAATGAAGACCGGTGAGGGCAAGACGCTCGTCGCCTCGCTGCCGCTCTACCTGAACGCTTTGACCGGCAAGGGCTGCCACCTGGTCACTGTTAACGACTACCTGGCTCGGGTCGGCCGCGATGACATCGGCCGCATCTACAAGTTCCTTGGTCTGACGACCGGTCTGATCGTCCACGGTCTCTCCTCCGAGGAGCGCCGTGCGGCTTACGCCTGCGATATCACCTATGGCACGAACAATGAGTTCGGCTTTGACTACCTGCGTGACAACATGGCGATGCACCCGTCCGACATGGTGCACCGTCACTTCCACTACGCCATCGTCGACGAGGCTGACTCGATCCTGATCGATGAGGCCCGCACGCCGCTGATCATCTCGGGCCCGTCTGGTAAGCCGACGGAGCTCTACTACACCTTCGCCAAGATCGCCGAGAAGCTCGAGCGTGACGTCGACTACATCGTCGAGGAGAAGGACAAGCGGGTTGCCCCGACGGAAGAGGGCATCGCCAAGGTTGAGAAGTGGATGAACGTGGAATCGCTCTATGAGGGCGAGAACCAGCAGATGACCCACTACCTCCAGAACGCCATCAAGGCGAAGGAGCTCTTCCACATTGACCAGGAGTACGTCAACAAGGATGGCGAGATCATCATCGTTGACGAGTTCACTGGCCGTCTGATGCAGGGCCGCCGCTGGTCGGATGGTCTGCACCAGGCTGTGGAGGCGAAGGAAGGCGTCAAGATCGAGCAGGAGACGCAGACCCTCGCGACCGTCACCTTCCAGAACTACTTCCGCATGTACGACAAGCTGGCCGGCATGACCGGTACCGCCTTGACGGAAGAGGAGGAGTTCCGGAAGATCTACAACCTGGACTCCATCTCGATTCCGACTAACAAGCCGCTTCTGCGCATCGACAACCCGGACGTGGTCTACAAGACCCTGAAGGCGAAGTTCAAGGCCGTGGCCGAGGACGTGGTCGAGCGCCACAAGAACGGCCAGCCGGTTCTGGTTGGTACGGTCTCGATCGAGAAGTCGGAGTACCTCTCCGCCCTGCTGAAGCAGCGCGGCGTCAAGCATGAGGTCCTGAACGCCAAGCACCATGAGCGCGAGGCGGAGATCGTTGCCCAGGCGGGCCGCTTTGGCGCTGTGACCATCGCCACCAACATGGCAGGTCGTGGTACCGATATTCTGCTCGGTGGCAACCCGGAGTCCCAGGCTCGTGCCCGCATGAGGGCGGAGGGCTATGAGCAGGAGGTCATCCTGACCGCCTCGGACGTCCTGGTGCCGGAGGACGAGACGATCCAGGCCGCGCATAAGGTCTATCTTCAGTACCTGAAGGAGGCCGAGGTGACTTGCAAGGCGGATGGCGAAAAGGTCCGTCAGGCGGGTGGTCTCTGCGTCCTGGGTACGGAGCGGCATGAGTCCCGCCGTATCGACAACCAGCTGCGCGGTCGTTCCGGCCGTCAGGGCGACCCGGGCGCCTCGCGCTTCTACGTCTCCCTGGAGGACGACCTGATGCGCCTCTTCGGTGGCGAGATGGTCTCCAAGCTGATGGAGCGCCTCGGAATCGAAGAGGATATGCCGATCGACTCCCCGATGGTCTCCAAGGCGCTTGAGAACGCGCAGAAGAAGGTTGAGGCACGTAACTTCGACATCCGTAAGCACGTCCTCAACTACGATGACGTGATGAACCAGCAGCGCGAGCTGATCTACAAGCAGCGCCGCCGCGTGCTGGAGGGCGAGGATACCCGGGAAGTCGCTGAGGACGCCCTCAACTCCCTGGCGCAGGGCCTGGTGGATGAGGCGATCCAGGAGAAGGTCTACTGGGAAGAGTGGGATCCGACCTCCCTGGTCAACCTGGCGAATGATGCCGGCGTTCCCGCCGACTTCGTTACCGCTGAGGCGCTGCAGGAGGCGGTCGAGGGCGCCCGCAAGCTAGATGAGGGCAAGCAGAAGCTCGTCACCAAGCTGCAGGAGCTGATGCTCCAGGCCTATGAGGCCAAGGAGGAGCGCCTGGGTAGCGAGACGATGCGGTCGCTGGAGCGGTTCATTCTGCTGCGGACCGTTGACGAGAAGTGGATGGAGCACCTGGACGCCATGGATAGCCTGCGTGAAGGTGTGGGCCTGCGGGCGTACGGGCAGAAGGATCCGCTGATCGAGTATAAGTTTGAGGCCATGGAGATGTTCAACCAGATGATCGCCGCGGTCCAGCATGAGACGGTGCGCAACCTCTTCCAGATTGAGGTCATGTCGCAGCCGCAGCAGGTCCGGCGCAACGTGGTGGAGATCTCCGCCCAGGGCGTCCAGGCGGCTCAGTCCGCTGAGAGCGACGTCCCGAAGGCTGGTCGGAACGATCCCTGCCCCTGCGGTTCGGGTAAGAAGTACAAGTTCTGCCACGGCCGTGAGGAGTAACTAGATGCAACAGAGGGCCAGGGTACGGTGGTTGAGACCGTCACCCTGGCCCTTTTTACAATCGTTCTGTTTGGTTGACGGGTAGAGGGCCGCAGAACTCTACGAAGGAGCGGTGCCTGTGAAGAGGGATTGGCTGGCCGACTATGAGGGTTTGAAGTTCAGCAGACCAAGCGAAGGGATTCTGGAGATCATCCTTGATAAGCCGAGCACGGTCAACTCCGTGACCGAGCAGATGCACACGGAACTCGTCCAGGTTTGGCGTGACATCGACGCGGACCCGGATATCAGTGTCGTGCTTGTGCGCGGTGCTGACGGCAAGTTCTCCTCCGGCGGAGATTTTCACATGGTCGAGGCGATCATGAAGGAGAGTAACACCAGACTGAGGGTCTGGAAAGAGGCCCGCGATCTTGTCTACAATCTTATCAACTGCTCAAAGCCGATTGTGGCAGCGATCGAGGGTCCCGCCGTCGGCGCCGGTCTGGCGGTCGCCCTGCTCTCGGACATCTCTATCGCCGGGCGTACGGCCCGGTTCGTGGATGGCCACGTCCGGCTCGGGGTTGCCGCAGGCGATCATGCCGCCATTGTCTGGCCGCTCCTGGTAGGGATGGCGAAGGCGAAGTACTACCTACTGCTGAACGAGACTATGTCCGGCGAGGAGGCCGACCGGCTTGGTCTGATCTCCCAGTCTGTCGAAGATGACAAGGTCTACGAGCGTGCCCTGGCTGTCGCAAGGCGTCTAGCAAAGGGGAGTCCCAGTGCCATACGCTGGACCAAGTATGCGCTGAACAACTGGCTCCGGATGGCCGGACCGATCTTTGATACCTCTACGGCATTGGAGTTCCTTGGGTTCACGACCCCGGAGGCCACGGAAGGGTTGGCGTCGCTGCGGGAGAAACGGGCGCCGCAGTTTCCGAAGCATTCACCGCTATAGAACTGAGCCCCCGGCTTGCTCCCCAGAAGGGATTCGGCCGGGGGCTCATTCTCTAGTGCAACAGGTCACGGGTAAGGCTTTCATCACCGAGGAAGTGCTCGAGGTGATGAACCATCATCTCGTGTTCAAGCAGGATCCCTTTGAGGAGTTGCTCGGTGCCCCAGTCCCCGGCGGCGATCGCTTGGGGGATCTGGTCACGGCAGGTCTCAGCGATGGTCCGGCCGTCCTCCAGGTCCTTCTTTAACATTGTCCGCAGGTGGAAGACGCCTTCGGGCTCCATATGGACGAGGGAGTAATCCACGTGAGCGACGGGCCCAGAGATGGGATAGCCGCCGAGAGCGGTGATTCGCTCAGCCACAGCGTCGCCTTGTTTTAGGAGAGTTGCAGCCCACTCGTCAAGAAACTTGTGGAGGGGCATGTACTCTGGGCCCTCGACAACCCAGTGGTGCTTCTTGATCTGGTGATAGAAGGTGTAGAGGGTCGCGAGTGTGCGGTTGAGATTCTGCACAACCGGTGTGATTGCGGCGGCGTCTAGGCCAAGGGAGTTCTCGAGGATCTCGTCCGGTTGCTGGTGCATGTGGTCGGTCATGATCAGGCTCCAGTCGTTTGAATGTGTGCGGATTGGCGTAAGGCCTACTATAGAGAGAATCCCTCGCCGGGGCCGCTTTCACAACTCGACCTTCGCTTTTTTCAGCTCTTCCTTGCAGATTGTGGTCTCCATGACCTGCTCCCAGACTCCGGCCAGTTGCTCGTCCAGAACCTTGATTCCCTCTGCGGTGATGCCGCCGGGTGTGGAGACGCGGTCGATCACGTCAGTCCAGGCGTAGCCGTTCTGCTCGATCAGCTGACTAGTCGCCTTCACGGTCTCGCGCACGAGTTGGTCGATCAGTTCCGGGCTGAGGTCTGGCTGGTACTGCCGTGCAGCGGCCGAGAGTGCTCGATAGACGTAGGCCAGGAAGGCCGGCCCGCAGGAGGAGAGGTTGGAACAGATGCGGGCCTGGGACTCTTGGATCACCACGGGTGTGCTAATTGCGCGGAGGAGTTGGTCCAGGAGCGCCCGGTCGGCTACCGTACAGCGGTCGCCGAACATGAGGAGCGAGGCGCCTGCCCCGACTCCCTGGACGATGGACGGAATCACCTTGGCCACACGGGCTGGGGTCGCCTCTTCCAGGGTCGGGATCATCACGGTATTGGTGATGATGACAAGAAGGTGCTCTGGGGTTATGTATGGACGCATCTCAGCCAGGGCGGCCTTGGTCTCCCCTGGCTTGATGCAGAGGAAGATCACGTGGGCGCCCCGTGCCAGCACATCGTTCCGCCCGGTGGTCGTAAGCTGGGGGAACAGGCTGGCCATCTGGGTCAGTCGCTCCCGGCTGCGGTTGGAGACGATGGTACTGGCCGGGTCCAGGGCGCCCGCCCGGAGCAGGGCGGTCACAAGCATCCGCCCCATATTGCCCATGCCGACAAAACCGATCTTCACCGAGCGGTCCCTCCCTCGGTCCAGCGGTTGACTGCTCCCACGTTATTCGGGAGGGACCCATAGGGTTCAATTGTCGGTGGAGTGGGCGGATGGTAGAATGGGGAAGATGACGCGCAACAGGGGAGGACTTTGACTGATGTTTGAAGATCTGAAGCGCGCTGCAGAACGGCTGGATGCGAAGCTGGCCGATCTTGGGAGGTCTCTTTGACCTCGAGGCACGACGGGAAGAGATTGGCGTACTAGAGCACGAGATCTCCGCACCGGACTTCTGGAACGACCAGGCGGGCGCCCAGAAGGTGATGAAGCAGGTGGCGGCGATCAAGCAGCCCATTGAGTTGTGGGAGTCGTTCCGCCGCCGGCTGGAGGACCTGCAGGTGACGATCGACCTAGCCGAGGAGGCGCTGGACGAGGAGCTCCGGCAGGATGCGATCGCCCAGGAGACGGGGCTGGAGACGGCGGTCCGAGAGTTTGAGCTCCAGATTCTCCTGGACGGCAAGTACGACGCCTTTAATGCCATCCTGACGATCCATGCGGGTGCGGGTGGCACGGAGGCGCAGGACTGGGCGCAGATGCTCCAGCGCATGTTTGTTCGCTGGGGCGAGCGGCGCCAGTTTAAGGTGGAGATGATCGACTATCTGGCGGGCGATGAGGCTGGCACCAAGTCGGTCACGCTTGCCCTGCGGGGGCCGTACGCTTACGGTTTCCTGCGTCCAGAGATGGGCGTCCACCGGCTGGTACGCATCTCGCCGTTTGACGCCTCGGGGCGCCGTCATACCTCGTTCGCCGCCGTTGAGGTGATGCCGGAGGTCGACGAGGATGTTGACGATATCGTCATTCGCCCGGAAGACCTGCGGGTTGATACGTATCGAGCCTCCGGTGCTGGCGGCCAGCACATCAACAAGACGGACTCTGCTGTCCGGATCACCCATCTGCCGACTGGTGTTGTGACCGCCAGCCAGCAGGAGCGGAGCCAGATTCAGAACCGGGTCATCGCGATGACGATGCTACGCTCCAAGCTGGTGGAACTGAAGATTGAGGAGCAGAATAAGGAGATGGCCCAGATTCGCGGTCCGCAGATGGAGATCGCCTGGGGTAGTCAGATTCGCTCCTACGTCTTCCAGCCCTATACCATGGTGAAGGATCACCGGAGTGGTGTCGAGATCGGTAATGTCCAGGCTGTAATGGATGGCGATATCGACCCTTTCATCTACGGCTACTTGGAGAAGAAGGCGAAGGGCGAGTTACAGCGCTCGGTCTAAGCGTCGCAAGGCGGACTCCTACGGATGTAGGGGTCCGTCTTTCTGCAACAAGCTTTGGAATGATTACGTCTTACTGTCAAAAATACAAACGAACAGGGAAGCAACGGGTTGAGGACGAAGTATGTGACGACTGTGCGCTGCACAAAGGGAAGGTGGGTCATCCATGCGTCTGAAGTCGGTCATACTGGCCGGGGCGGCTGGTGTAATCTTGGTGGGTTCCGGATTCTGGCTGGGGCAGGTCGCGGCAGAGACGGGCGATCCGGGTTCGGCGGCCGATCCCTTGGTTAGTAAGAGCTATGTAGACCAACAGGTGAAGGCGCTGGCTGACCAGACCAGCTTCCAGGTGGTCAACCTGCCGAAGGGGGCGACCTTGGTCGGCGAGAGCGGAACGGAGATCGTGATGCGGGCGGGCCAGGTCGCTGTGGTGGCCTCGCCGCTGGGTGGCCTGCTGGATGTAACGGGCGGGCGTGACCTGCCGCAAGGAATCGCAGCGGAGGCGAACCACTTGCTGGTGGTCCCTCGTGCGGATGGTCGTGGCGTGCGCGCAAATATGGACTCGGTTCTGATGGTCAAGGGCGCCTTCACCCTTCGGACGGGCAGCTAGTTCTTGTTCGGCCTGCTCGAAACGTGTAGAATGGCGCATGGTTGGGTAAGCCAAGTTTAGGCGAAACCAGGAACTCGGGCCATGAGGGCTCTTGAAGGCGGAGGAGGAGAACGGATGCCGCACGGGCGGAATACCAGGCGCCTAGCTTGGGTGCTGGTGCTGGTGGGGCTGCTGGCCGCGCTCCCGGTCCTGTGGAACCGGGCGGAGCGGGAGCGGGCCAACACGGGTGTTGATCTGGTCCTTGAGATGACCTCCTTCCAGACGCTTGCCTTGCAGGATGGCGAGCCGATTGCCGATCTGCTGCGCAAGATGCAGGTGAACGGTGCCACTGGTCTGGCCGTGGCGGAGATGAGCGTGAAAGACCTGGCAGACCGCGGCTATGCCGTGGTGCAGACGGGCGCCGAGTTGCAGGCCCTGGGGGCGCTAAACGGGAATGCCTTCGTGGCGCGCCTGCTAACGTCGGGTCAACTCGAGCGGAATGCCACGTATGTTCTGCCGTTTGACCAGGGTGTAACGAAACGGTTGCAGCACGATCTCCCCTTGCGCTTTGGTTCCGAGCGGATGGCCTACTTGGCGCCCCAAAGCGGGGAGGCCGGGACGGGTGCATTCGTCCTGCGGTACCCAGAGGAGAAGCTGAAGGATTTCGGTGTCGGTTTTGACCCGGCGGACTTCGCCCTGGCTGACGCGGCTGGCTTGCGACCTGTGCCTCGTCCGCGCCCGGCTCCGGGGACGACTCCGGAAGGCGTTAAGCAGATCTGGACCGACCTGGCCAAGCTGGCGCCCAAGGCTGACAGCGTGATCTTCTACGGTGAAGAGATCATTGGCTACCGAACGGACTCGAACGATGGCCTGCTGGCGACGGCTGCGGCGATCAACAAGCTGGGCTGGACGGTCGATCTGATCGAGCATATGAGCCAGTTGAGCTACGTGGAGCAGAAGGGGTACCAACTGGTGGCGGAGGCGACCAACTACCGGGTCGCGCGCGTCTTCAGCATGGGCCAAGCCTGGCAGAACAAGGAGTTGCCGTCCAACGTGGTCAACATGTGGGCGCGTGCGGTACCGGAGCGGAACATCCGCGTCCTCTTCATCCGCCCGTTCTTTGGCAATCTGCTGCCAGGACAGACGGCGACCACCGCTACCGCCCAGACGCTTCTGGCTACGTCACATGAGTTGGCCAAGCAGGGCTTTGGGACCGGTACGCCGGGCTTCTTCACCCCCTATGAAGTCCCCTGGCTGATGCGTGGGCTGATGGGGATTGCCGTTGTGGGCGCCGCCCTTCTCTGGCTAGGGCTCTTCGTGGAACTGCGCGAGCGGTTCTGGGTACCGCTGGGCCTGGCGGGCGCCCTGCTGAGCGTCGCAGCCTGCTTTGTGGCCCCGAATGCGGGTGCGACTTTGGTTAGCATGGGGGCCGCAGCGCTCTTCCCCACGCTGGCGGTCACCTGGATTATGGATCGGTGGAGCCTGAACGCCCAGGCTGATGCGGCGAATCTGCCCACGGCGCCGCAGGGCGCCCGCTCGATCGGGTCGCTTGTGGCCAAGGTGGCCGCGGGACTGCTCACCTTCTTTGGCCTCTGCCTGGTGGGTGGTCTTCTGGTGGCGGCCTCCCTGGGCGACATTCAGCACATGCTGGAGTTCGCCTTCTTCCGGGGCGTCAAGCTAGTCTTCATCCTCCCGCTGCTCTTGGTCCTGGTCGGCTACGTGCTACTGGGCCGCACCGGGAGTCTGGCCCAGACCGGTCGCTTCCTGCTCGAGAAGGGGGAGGGGATCCTCGACCGGAGCGTCAAGTACAGGGACCTGGCGGTTGGTGCGGTAGTCGGCCTGGCGGTTGTTTACTACATCACCCGATCGGGCAACTTCCCGATCCTGCCGGTCTCCGGGCTAGAGCTCAAGATGCGGACGGCCCTGGAGGAACTGCTCTTCGCCCGACCGCGGAACAAGGAGTTCCTGATCGCCTATCCGGCCCTCATCCTGGCGGCAACGCTGCTCTGGAGCGGCTGGCGGCGCTGGGTCTGGTTGCTCCTGGTTGCCGCTTCGACTGGTGCGGTCTCCGTGGTCAACTCCTTTGAGCACGTGCGGACCCCCTGGCTGATGAGCCTGCTACGTGGCGTGAACGGGCTTTGGGTGGGCGCCCTGATTGGGACCGTGGCTACCCTCTTCCTCTACGTCGCACTTCAGGTTGTACTCCGGTTCCGGACGCCGGATCAGTCCTCGTAGTCGGCCCACACGCTGGTCTTGAGGAGGACGAACGGATGGCAGATGTTCCCCGGAAGCGGTTCTTTGCTGCCGCAGGGCTGGTAGCGGCCCTCTCCATTCTTAGCCGCTTGCTGGGTTATGTACGTGAGGCGCTCCTCGCCTCACGGTTTGGCGCCAGCGCTGTGACCGACTCCTTTTTGGTGGCACAGGAGATTCCCGCCTCGATCTACTTTGTGATCTCGGCCTCCCTGGTGCTGGCCTTCATCCCGGTCTACCGGTCGATGGTGCAGAAGCGCGGGGAGGCGGAGGCCTGGCGGCTCTTCAACTCCGTCCTGAACGTGACCGGGTTGCTCTCGGTCGTGCTCTTGGTGGTGGGTTGGGTCCTGGCGCCGTTCTACATGCCCCTCTTGGTGCCGGGCTTCCCAGCGGAGGCTGTCACGCTGGTTGTGAAGCTAACCCGGACGATGTTGCCGCTTCTCTTGATCATGGGGATGAACGGTCTGGCTGGTGCCGTCCTGAACGCCCGGGAGCGGTTCGGGGCGCCCGCCCTGGTCGGGTTCCTGAGCAACCTGATCGTGGTGGCGGCCCTCTTCCTGGTGAAGAAGCCGGACCAGATCCTCTGGGTCGCCGTAGCCGTGGTGCTGGGTGGGCTGCTGGGCATGCTTGTCCAGGTCGCCCTGTTGCCCCGGCTGGGCTACCGCTACCAGGTACGGATCGACTGGCAGGACCCGATGCTCGGGCTGGTCGGCCGTCTGATCGTCCCCGTGGTGATCGCGACCTCGGTCCAGCAGGTCCAGACCTTTGCGACGCGACTGGTCGCCTCAGGCCTAGCCGAGGGAACGATCTCCGCCCTTAACTATGCAAACCGGATCGCTGCCCTGCCCTATGGGGTGATCGGGGTGGCGGTCACGACGGTGATCTTCCCGACCCTCGCTGAGCAGGGGGCGGGAGAGCGGCTGGCAGAGCTACGTGAGACGATCGGGCGGGGGATGCGAATCCTGGCCTTCCTACTCGTCCCGATGGCCGTCGGCACCTTCCTCTTCGGTGAGCCGCTGATTCGCCTGGTCTTCGAACGGGGCGCCTTCACGGCGGAGGACACCCAGGTGACGGGGCTTGCTCTGCAGTATTACTGCCTGGGCATCCTGTTCGTGGGTTGGGTCGATCTCTTTAATCGGACGCTCTATGCGGTACAGGATTCGACGGGGCCGATGTTTGCAGCGATCCTGACCGTCGGCTTGAACGTCCTGGGCAACTGGCTCCTGGTGGGGCCGCTTGGGCACGGTGGTCTGGCGCTGAGCGCCTCCCTCTCCTACTTAGTGGGGGTTGTGCTCTTGCTCTGGCGGGTGCAGCGGCGTCTGGGCGCCCTCCCCCTGTGGGAGGTGCTGCGCTCCGTAGCGGGCTCGCTAGCAGGCTCGCTCGTAGGTGGCCTTGTTGGTTGGGGCCTGCTGGCCGGCGGAACGGCGGTCCTGGGTCATGGGCGCCTGGTGCAGGCGGCGCTCGTCCTAGGCGGGCTCGTGCTCGTTCTGGTCTGTCATGTGGGGCTGGCTCTGGGTCTGAAGACCGCTGAGGGGATCTGGCTACGGGACTGGTTGGGCGCCCGGTTACGCCGGCGTTAAGACGATACAGCTACTGAACTACGCGATGCAGAAGTCTATGTGAGCGGGTGGTGCTACGTTGGCAGAGATCCTGGTCTCTGGGTATTACGGATTTAGCAACGCCGGGGACGAGGCCATTCTGGGCGGCATCATCACCGCTTGTCGGGCGATCGACCCGTCCGTCCGGTTCACAGTCATCTCAAGCAAAGTGGTCCGGACCCGGGCCGTGCATGGTGTTGAGGCGGTTAGTCGGGGTGACGTGCGAGCGATCCTAAAGGCGATGTCCCGAGCTGACCTGCTCCTCTCTGGTGGAGGTAGCCTCCTGCAGGATGTAACCGGGATGAAATCGATCCCGTACTACCTGGGCGTCACCACCTTGGGCAAGCTGCGCGGGTTGCCGGTTATGTTCTACGCCCATGGGGTGGGTCCCGTCAGGCGACTGATCAGCCGGACCTTGATCGCCATCCTGGGTGGTCTGGCGGTCGACCAAGCGACGGTGCGCGATGAGGAGTCGGCGGCGGAACTGCGTCAACTGGGGCTGAGCCGCAAGCCGATCACGGTCACGGCTGATCCGGCGCTCGCCCTGTCCATCCCGAGCCGCGAGGCTGGAATGACGATCCTTAGCCAGTTGGGAATCGAGCCGCACGGTCCCCTGATCGGGGTGGCCATTCGGCCTTGGAAGCATGCGGATACCCGGATGCTGGCCGCCTTGGCGCAAGCCTTGGACGAGGTCGCCGCCGAGACGGGCGGAACGATCCTCTTTGTGCCGATGCAGTACCCCCAGGACGTTACGGCTGCCCGCGAGGTAGCCGCCCTGATGCGTCATACCCCGATGCTCTTTGAGGGGAACGTTCCGTACAACGACATCCAAGCCGTGATTGCCGCGTGTGATCTGGTGGTGGGCATGCGCTATCACTCCCTGGTCTTCGCTGCGATGGCCGGGGTGCCTACGGTCGGCCTCTCCTACGACCAGAAGAATGATAACTTCCTGCGCCTGCTGGAGCAGCGGGCGGTCGGAACGCCAAAGGACTTGGACGCCACTCGGCTGAAGACGGCCATTCTGGAGTCCCTGGCGAACCGGGGCGCCATCGCCGCTCGCTACCGACAGGTGATGGAGCGACTGGTCCCGCTCGCCCACCGGAACGCTGCAATCGCCTGGGAGTTGATGCAGAGATGGCAGTCCAAGTAGGCCGGTTCCAACTCTTTGCGATCGGGATCGACAAGGTGACGATGGCGGAGGCAGTTTCACGCTGCCTGGCGTTTATTGCATCGGGGCGCCCGCATATGGTTGTGACGCCGAACGCTGAGATCGCTTATGCGGCCGCTGACAATCCGGCTCTGGCTGAGCTGATCAATAAGGCGGACTTGGTGATCCCAGATGGCGCTGGCGTCGTGCTCGCCTCTCGCATCTTGGGGGACCCCGTGCCGGAGAAGGTGGCGGGGACGGATCTCGCGACGAACTTGCTGGCGGAACTGAACAAGACGGGTGGTCGGGTCTTTCTCCTGGGCACCAAGCCTGACGTGGTAGCGAAGGCCGCTGCGAACCTCCGGGCTACGTATCCGGGGCTAGGGGCGGTCGAGTACCACCATGGCTTCTGGAAGCCCGAGGACGAGCCTGCCTTGATTCAGCAGATTCGGTCCGCCCGGCCGGATGTGCTCTATGTAGCATTGGGCTCGCCCAGGCAGGAGCAGTGGATTCGGGCCCATCAAGCGGCGGTGGGCGCCCCCCTGGCGATCGGGGTTGGCGGCACGATCGACGTCTGGGCAGGAGTCGCGCAGCGGGCGCCCGAATGGATGATCAAGAGAAACTTAGAATGGCTCTTCCGGGTGGTTAAGTTCGGTCGCTATGGCCGGAGTCTCCCACCGCTCATGAAGTTTGTTGGCAAGGTTGCTCGACTCCGGCTCCTGCGGCGCTAGACTCGGCGACGGAATCGATCGCGGCTCAAGTTCGGGGGGATAGCCTTGCGCATTGGGTTGTTCAGCGACGTGCATGCGAACTACCACGCCCTAGAGGCGGTCTTGGCTGATATGGCCCGCCGTGGGGTGGACCGGCTGGTCTGCCTGGGCGATGTGACCATGAAGGGACCGCTGCCGAAGGAGTGCGTTGAGCGCGTGCGCGACCTGGGCTGCCCCGTGCTGCTTGGCAACACCGACTCCGCCTTCCAGCCGGAGCGCCACCCGTCCAACTACCCACCGCGTAACCAGACCCAGGAGGCGGCTCAGGCTGACTTCGAGCGGCACCTTCTGGTGCTAAGCGAAGCGGACCAGCGGTGGCTGGCTGGGTTGCCGATGGCCCTGACGGAGCAGGTCGAGGGCGTCCAGTTGGAGTTCTTCCATGCGACTCCCGAGGATAACTACGTCCTGACCATGCCCTGGGCGCCCACCGAGCAGTTCGCCGGTCTGCGTCAGTCCGCCGAGACGGGGATTGCGGCCTTTGGGCACTCCCATCGGCCCTTTGTGCGCTTCCCGCAGGGGTGGATGGCGATCAACACCGGGTCGGTGGGGGCGCCCTACGACGGCGACTGGCGTGCCTGCTACGTAATCGTCGAGCTGGATGGCGGGTCGACCGCTGCACAGATTGTCAGGGTCCCCTACGATCGAGAGGCTGCCATCCAGGCGGCCCAGGACGTCGGGATGGTCGGGTGGGAGCTCTTTGCCCATACGGTCAGGACGGGACGCTTCGCAGGGTGAGAATGAGAATATCGAGGGCTTCCGGAACTTCTCCGGAAGCCCTTTTTCATCTCTTTCATCCTGTAAATCTAGAAATCCAGGTCTCAGTGGGTAAAACCACCAGCACCCGCACCACCAAGTTCCCACCCCGCGACTCCGCATCTCTAAACGTCACCCTTTCGCTTACAGCTAACCACCCACCAGATCCAGAACGTTCACCCTAAACTTCTCGTTTCATTGGACAAACGCCCAATGCCAACAATCTCTGGGATTTGACCAATGTGAAAGGGAATCACCCATTTACTGTCGAAACCCATCCAATTGGAATCCCAAGAACCAGTCTCCGGGGGAGGGTACCGTGTGATCCAACTCGTGAATGTAAGCAAGACGTATCCCGGCGCCCCTGCCCCTTCGCTGAACGGGGTGAACCTCCGCGTTGAGCGCGGGGAATTCGTCTTCATCGTCGGCCCGTCGGGCGCCGGCAAGTCTTCGCTCATGAAGATGCTCTACCGAGAGGAACTACCATCTTCCGGTAAGGTGATGATCGACGGCAAGGATATCTCCCGCCTGCGCGATAAGGACGTGCCTTATCTGCGTCGCGGGCTGGGCGTCATCTTCCAGGACTTCAAGCTCCTTCAGGAGCGGACCGTCTTTGATAACGTGGCCTTCGCCCTAGAGTGCACGGAGGTTCCCCGCCGGGAGATCCTGCGCCGGGTCCCGGCTTCGCTTGAACTGGTGGGGCTCCGCCACAAGGCGCACTCCACCGCCAACCAGCTCTCCGGCGGTGAGCAGCAGCGTGTCTCTGTCGCCCGCGCTCTGGTCCGCAATCCGGTGCTCATCATCGCTGACGAGCCGACCGGTAACCTGGACCCGGACAACAGCTGGGCGATCATGAAGCTCCTCTCTGACATCAACAAGATGGGCGCCACGGTCGTCGTCGCCACCCACGCCAAGGAGATCGTCAACGAGATGCGCAAGCGTGTCGTCGCGATTGAGAAGGGCAAGGTCGTGCGGGACGAGGAGAGGGGGACCTACGGCTATGAGTATTAGAGCCTGGGTCAACGCCCTGCGTGATGCGATCCGATCGATTACGCACTCGACCCTGATGTCCGTCGCCTCAACCGCCTCCGTCGCCGTCTCGCTTTTGGTTCTGGCCGTCATGCTTCTGCTGGCCCTGAACCTGGAGTATATGGCGGCTTCCGTAGAGTCGCAGGTCGAGGTGCGGGCTTACATTTGTGCCCCCTACGCGGACGAGCCGGTCTGTAAGAAGCAAGAACCGACCGCTGAGCAGAAGCAGGTTCTGGTCAACCAGATCGCTGCCCTGCCCGGTGTGGCCAAGGCGACCTACGTCTCCAAGGAGCAGGCCCTGAATGAGCTCAAGAAGCTCTACCCAGAGGACTCAGCGATCATGGAGGGCTATGAGGGCGCCGAGAACCCGCTCTTCGACTCGGTCCTGATCCAGGTGAAGGATGCCACGCAGATCAAGCCAGTCGCGGAAGCGGTTCAGCCCATGAAGGGCATTCGCAAGGTGAACTGGGGCCAGGACTGGGTCGACAAGCTGACCACGGTGACCCACGCCGTTCGCTTGACCGGCATCGGTTTGGTGCTTCTGCTGGTGGTGGCGACGGTCCTGACGATCTCGAACACGATCCGTCTGGCTGTCTTCGCCCGCCGTCGTGAGATCGCGATCATGAAGCTCGTCGGTGCGACCGACTGGTACATCCGTCGGCCCTTCATGCTTGAGGGCATCATCCTCGGCCTGGTTGGCTCGGGTGTGGCGCTCGGGGGTGTCGCCTTTGGCTATGCCAAGGTGGAGGCCTACGTGAGGACCGCGGTCTTCCCGATCATTCCGGCCCAGGAACTTATGCCGGGGCTGACCGTGAGCCTGTTGCTCTTGGGCACCGCCCTTGGCGCCATCGGCTCGATCGTCTCAGTCCGCAAGTTCCTCAAGGTGTAAACAAAAAACACGTGGAAAGAGGAGGATGGAACGTGACTTCGCAGAACCGGACGGCGCCCCGGATGCGCCGTCTGACCATCACCTTGGTGGTGCTGGCGCTCATGTTGCCGGTCGTCCCCACTGCCAACGCAGATCCGCAGACGGAGCTGAATCAGGCCCAGCAGGACCTCAAGAACCTGCGGTCCAAGGCAGCGAACGCTGAGAATGAACTGGCGAGGGTCCAGGCCCAGGCTGAAGTGGCCATGGCCGAGCTAGATGCGGTGGAAGCGGAGCTCTCCGTGGCGACCTCCGCCTACCAGACGATCGCTGATCAGACGGTCCAGGCGACTGGTCACCTGAAGAAGGTGGAGGCTGACCTGGTGCAGACGACCCAGCACTTGGAGCAGCGCAAGGAGGTCTTGGCTGACCGGATGCGCTCCCTCCAGGAGAAGGGGCGGGTCTCCTACCTGGAGGTGCTCTTTGGCGCCACCTCCTTTAGTGATTTCATCTCACGGATTGACCTGGTCGGCACGATCCTGCGCAAGGATCGGGCGGTCTTTAACGAGGTCAAGCAGGAGAAGGGGCTGCTGGAGGAGCAGAAGAAGGATGCCGCCGCCCGCAAGATCCAGTTGGAGACCTTGCAGAGCCAAGCCCTGGCCAAGCAACAGGAGATCGAGGAGCGGAAGAACGCCCGCGAGGTTGCGTCACGCTCCCTGAACACCTCCCGTCGGCAACTCCAGGCCCAGTTGGATGAGTTCGCCGCCGCCGAGTCGCGGATCAACGGCAAGATCGCTGAACTGCAGGCCCAGATGGCGAATCCTGCTCCAGCGAGCGGTGAGTATGGGTGGGGGCTACCGGTTCCCGCCCCGGCCCTGGTCACCTCGTACTTCGGTGGGCGCCTCCACCCGGTCCTTGGGGTCTGGAAGCAACACAATGGCGTCGACTTCAACGCACCGATGGGTTCGCCGATCAAGGCGGTTGAGGCAGGCGTGGTGATCATGGCGTCGTACGATGATGCGTACGGTAACTTTATCGTCATCGATCATGGCGGCGGGATTGCCACGAAGTATGGACATAACTCGCAACTTCTGGTCTCCGTGGGTCAGCAGGTCGTTAAGGGGCAGCAGATCGCCCGGGCTGGTGCCACGGGCTGGGCGACCGGTTCCCACTGCCACCTGGAGATCATCGTCAACGGCTCGCCACAGAACTATCTGGATTACATTCCGTCCAGTTGGTACACGGTGAATACGGACGTGTAGTCTTGCGTAGAGATAGAGACGAGCCCCTGGGCGCCGGATAGAGGCGTCCAGGGGCTTCGCTTGCCCACGGTTTGACCCCAACCCTGCTGAAGGGGTATACTCGGTTGGAAAAAGTAGCCGCATCCTCTCGCCTGGAAGGATGATCCCGTATGGAGATGGAACCGCAGGACCAGGGCAGGCAGAACCGGGGGCCCAGTCAGGTCCTTGTGACGGCTGTCTTACTCGCCTTCACCGCCGTAGCTAGCTATTGGCTGGGTTCATCGGGCGCCATCGCGCTGAAGCCAGGGGGCGCCCCGACGACCACCCTCACGCGTACCGAGTCGCAACAGATGGAGGAGGTCATCTCCTACGTCCAGCGGAACTTCGTTGAGCCGATCGATGAGACGAAGCTGACGGAGGGCGCCCTGCGCGGCATTGTCGCGGCCACCCAGGACAAGTACTCCACCTACTTTAATGAGGGGGAGTTCAAGAGCTTTGTCGAGAAGCTGCAGTCCTCCTTCACGGGGATCGGCGTCCACGTGGACTTCGATTCGAAGCGGGGCTGGGTAACGGTTGTCGCGCCAATCAAGGGGAGCCCGGGTGAGAAGGCCGGACTCCGCTCTGGCGATGCCATTACGGAGGTGGACGGTAAGTCCGTCTCGGGCAAGAGTCTGGACGAGGTGGTCAGCCTGATCCGCGGGCCGAAGGGCAGCGAGGTGAAGCTGACCGTTGTGCGAGAGGGGGCGACCGACCCGCTCCACTTCGCCATCACGCGCCAGACGATCGAGCAGCCCTCTATTGATTCGAAGATGATCGATCAGCAGGACGGGATCGGTTACATTCAGTTGCGGGAGTTCACGGAGCAGATTGGCGCCCGGACCAAGAAGGCGGTCGAAGAGCTGCAGGCGCAGGGGATGAAGAAGCTGGTGATCGACCTGCGGAACAACCCGGGCGGCCTTCTGGATGAGGCGATCAACGTCTCCTCGCTCTTTGTCCCGGCCAAGCAGCCGGTCGTCCACACCGTGGGGCGGGACGGGGTAAAGCATACCTCCGTCTCTAAGGCGCCAGCGAGCGGACCCTATGCGTTCCCGCTGGTCGTCCTGGTCGACGGGGGCTCGGCTTCGGCTGCGGAGATCTTCTCTGGGGCGATCAAGGACCTGAAGCTGGGGACGTTGGTCGGCGAGAAGACCTTTGGCAAGGGCTCTGTGCAGTCCTTCTTCCGGCTGCCCGATGGGGCGGGGATTAAGCTGACGACAGCGAAGTACCTGACGGCCGGTGAGAAGTCGATCCACGGAGTGGGAATCCAGCCGGATGTGGCAGTAACAAACGATCCCAAGGTTATGCCGGGGGATCCGAACGACAAGCAGTTGGCCGAGGCGCTCAAGATTCTTCGGGCCGCTCACTAGCAACTGAATATAGAAGGCGAGTGACCTCTTGGGCACTCGCCTTCTATCATAAGTAGCAACCGCATATCTTGCGGCAAAGCAACCAGGCCGTTCTGGTGGCCAAACGCAACCAGGAAGGGAGGGGCGCCCCGTGTCAAACCTGCTACCAGGCCCTGTCACACCCGGCTCCTGCCCGCCTCCGACCGAGATTGTTGTCATTGAGGCCCCGAAGGTTTACGACTTCTGCTTTCAAGAGGACCGCCTAGAGCGTGCATTCACGCTCGACAACCTCTCGGATGGGGCGATGGTCCTCTCCTGTGAGATCAAGGAGGTTCACTGTTGCGAGGTGGCTGACCGGCGCCCCCTCAACGATGGGAGTGGCCTCTTTGAGGTGACGCTCCGAATCGACATATGCATCCGGGTGATTCTCAGACCCGGGCTGGATGAGGAGCCGGTTAAGCTAGAGCGGCTGATTCGCTTCCAGAAGCGAGTGTTGCTCTGCGCCCCGGAGGGGACGGACGTTACATGTGATGTGCAGGGGAACTGCCTCTGCACGCTCCAGCCGAGCGATGCGCCCGATCCGAATCTCTTCTGCACGATCAATCTCTGCGTGACCGTGACTGTCTGTGCGTTGGTGAAGCTCCTGGTGCCGACCTTTGGCCTGGTTCTGCCGAAGGCTTGCCAAGAGGCCGCCTTTGCCGGGTGCCCGCCGGTGCCACCGCCAGGTTGTGGACCGGTCCGGTTGCCTAACGATTGCTAGGGGAGGGGGGGCCCCTCCCTCTCTTGCTGTTACCGCCTTCTGTGAACCTCTCTTGGGGCGGGCTCATACCGTAGAGTAGGGCAGCGGATGGCTGCTAGTGGTCCAAAGGGGGTTACCGTCCGTGCGTGAGCGTCATCTGCCGCCGATGGCCGGCGGTTCGGATCATGACGTAATTTGTATCGAGACCAAGAAGATCTGCGACTTCTGCTTCCAGGAGGATCGGATCGAGCGCCAGTTCAATTGGCAGAACGACTGGGATGACGATCGAGACGGTAGCGGCGGCCGCGATGGTGGCAGCGGCGGCTACGGCGACGGCGGAAGCGGTGGCGGGGGCGGAAGCAGTAACAGGAATAGCAGCGGCAACCGCGATGGCAGGGACGACTGTACCTGGAGAAACTGGTGCGAAAAGGCTGAAGTCCACTGCCAGATCGATCGCGACAACATCTGCTGCACGGAGGTTGATCGCAAGGAGATCGATTGCGAGAAGTGCCTCTCGAAGGTGACAGTCCGCGTTGAGGTGCCGCTCATCATCTGGGTGGACGGCAAGTGTCAGCGGAAGACGATCATCTTCCTGAAGCAGGCGATCCTTTCGGCACCGCACGGCACGTGCGTGGAGTGCGACGTCTCTGGCCACTGCTCGTGCGTGCTGGACTGGGAGTCCAAGTGCCTGATCTGTGTGGTTGACCTCTGCGTGGTCATCAAGTCCTTCACCACGGTTCAGGTCCTGGTGCCGACACTCGGTTTCTGCACGCCGAAGAAGTGCCACGGTCTGCAGGCCTGCCCGCCGATGCCTAACAAGTGCTGCGACAAGGTTGACCGGAGACACAAGGACTGCAGCGGCTGCGAGCGCAAGGACTGCGAGTGCTGCCACTAAGCGATGCGTACCCGGGCACGCAAGACCACGTATCAGGTCTCCGGGCTTAACTCCGACGCAGCGGCGGCGCGCGTCGAGGTCGCGTTGCTCGCATTACCATACGTCGTTCGAGTTGTGGTCGATCTGGTCGGTGAGACTGTGACGGTCACACACAGGCCGGATCAGGCGGCAGCTGACCTAGTCAAGGAGGCCTTGATTGCGCTGGGCTTTGCGAGTGTAGCCAAGGGCTGAACATCGTGTCAGTAGCGAAGCGGTCGCTTCGCCCATCCATAAGGAGCACCTGGCGCTTCGGCGTCAGGTGCTTTCTTTGTCAGCAGACAAGGGAATTCTGGAAGAGAGGGGGAATTAGGGCTCCCGGACCTGGTTGAGATGGAGGCGTGTACGATTGCTACAGACCACGAACCGGCTATTGCCCTATCTAGTGGCGCCCTTGCCCCTGATGGAGCAGGCCGTCATTGCGGCCTACGATCTTGGCTATGCGATCGAGGTTGCCCGTCGTGTGGCGGCCTTTGGTGATTATGAGTGGGGCTTCCGCCCGGCGGGGAGTCGGGCTGCGGCTCGCTGTGCCGCGTACTTAGAGGGCGAGATGCGGCGGATTGGCCTACAGGGGGTGGAGGTACTCGAGTTCCTCCTGGATGGCTGGTCGTTCGAGGGCGCCAGCGTCACCGCCTGGACGGAGGCCGGTGAGTCGGTCACGCTGCCGGCTGTCGCCTACGGCGGTGCCTGTGGCACGGAGTCCGACGGCTTGACGGGCGAACTGGTCGACTGCGGTACCGGCGCAGCCGCTGACTATGAGGGGAAGGCCGTCCAGGGGAAGATCGTCCTGATTGAGATGGATTTTGGTGTGGTCAACTGGGCCGCCCAGGTCCTTCTGGAGGCCCACCATCAGGGCGCCGCCGGCGTCATCTGCTGGCCAAAGGGCGATTACGCCCAGACGCCCGGGGCGATTCACACCCATGATCTGCAGGCCTGGGCGCCGATCCCGATGCTGAACGTGAACCATGATGAGGGCCAACGGCTGCGCGGGATGCGGCGGGCCCGCCTTTGGTCGTCCGCTCGGAACCTGCCGGGGGCGACCGGCCGGAATATCGTAGGCTACCTCCGAGGCACCGAGCGGCCAGAGGAGATCGTGATCATCGGCGATCATTATGATGCGTGGTTCCACGGCTTCTTGGATGATGCGGTTGGGGTGGGGGGCGTCCTCTCTCTGGCTAAGGCGATGGTCGATGCGGGCTACCAGCCCAAGCGAACGATCGCTTTCGTCCTGCATGACGCGGAGGAGTACGGCAAGCTGGATTCCCCCTGGGATTGGTGCACTGGGGCTTGGGCGATGCGGGAGCTAAAGCCGGATTGGGCGGGGCGGTCGGTCGGGGCATTAATCTACGAGTTGGCGGGCTGCAAGGAGTCGCCGTACTTTGAACTCTACACCTCGCCGGAGAGCGTAGGTCTGGTCGAAGCGGTCCGGAGTCAGGTGGACCTGCGCGCCTACCCGGAGGGGGTCGTGATTCAGGGGCAGCCGACCTGCTGGGCCGATGGCTTCAGTTACTCGGCGGGGCTGGGCATTCCGTCGATCGGAAACCTGGAGACGAATCCGGCGGTGAAGAGCCAGTACTACCACACCCGGTTTGACACGGAGGAGCTGCTGGACCCGGAGCGGTACGCGACGACCTTGCTCTTCTTCGCACTGCTGGCCCTGCGGTTGGATGGCGCTCCGCTGCCGCTGGTTGACCTGGGCGCCACGGCCCAGGCGCTGGCAG
>DATGYC010000242.1:0-5811 GCA_035298385.1 Symbiobacteriaceae bacterium
AGATCGGTACCTACCGTGGCCGTCACGCTCGGGTTCAGCTGAAGCCGGGCCAGGTCGCTAGCGCTGTGAACACCCTCGCCGCTGCCGTGGCGGGTGAGAAGATCGCCGACGAGCTGATCCAGGCTGTCGCTGGCCTGATCACCGGCGCGATGAACAACAAGGTCGCCTTCGTCTGGGGCGGCGACGACGCCGCAACCGGCAACGCCCTGCTGGCGCTGGCTCAGGCCGTTAAGGCCACCGGCAAGACGGTCTCCGTCCTAATCCCGGGCGCCCAGTCCAACAGCCGAGGCGCCGAGGCGATGGGCCTGCTGCCGAACCTCTTCCCGGGCTTCCAGACCTCTGGCGAGACCGTTAAGAAGGCCTGGGGCGGCAAGAAGTTCCCGACCACCGCTGGCCTCACCACCGGTGAGATGCTGGCTGCGGCGGGTGGCGGCACCCTGAAGGCGCTCTACCTGACCTCGGCCAACCTGCTCTCGACCTGGTCGGATCGGGCTGTTGCCGAGAAGGCGCTGACCAACGCCTTCGTCGTCACTCACGAGCTCTTCCTCAACGAGACCGCCCAGCTGGCCGACGTGATCCTCCCGGCCGCCACGGTCGGTGAGAAGACCGGCACCCTGACCACCCTCGACGGCCTGGTGCAGTCCGTCAAGGCGGCCAAGCGGACCGAGGGCTCGGCCCAGCCGGATGGCGACATCCTCGTCGCCGTGGCCTCGCAGATGGGCGCCACCCTGGCGACCGCTCCGGCCGAGACCGTCCGTGAGATCGGCCGCGTCGCTGTGAAGCTGGAGGAGGGGGCCTACATCGCTGGCGCTCCTTTATCCCCGAATGGGGGCGCCAACCTCCTGCCGAAGGCTGAGGCTACTGCCACCCCGGCGGGTCTCGTGCTCGTCCCGGTCGAGCGGCTCTACGCCGGCGGTTCCACCTCGCTCTTCGATACGCACTTTACCAACGGCGGTGACAAGCCGGGCCGCACGGCCCAGGTTCGCCCGCTGCCCACGGCCCTGATCAACCCGGTCGATGCCAAGGCCCAGGGCCTGACCACCGGCGCCCAGATCGAGCTGACCGCCAACGGTGCGGCGCTCCACCTGACCGTCCAGGTGGCCAAGTCCGTCGTCCCCGGCACCGTTCAGGTGATCAAGGGTCTGCCTGAAGCCCCGATCAACGCGCTGACCAAGGCGGGCGCCCCCGTGGCTGTCACCCTTGCGAGGCTCGGTGTGGAGGTCGCTGACTAAATGGCAGTATTTCTGAGCTCCTCCCCGTGGATCGCTCTCGCCTGGGTCACCGTCAAGGCTCTCCTGGTCGCTGGCGCCATCCTGACCGGCGCTGCGCTCTACCTGACCGCCCTGCGCAAGACGCTCGGCTACTTCACCTACCGCCTCGGGCCGACGCGCGTCGGCCCCTGGGGCCTCTTCCAGGTCATCGCTGACGCCGTCAAGATGATGATCAAGGAGGATATCCTCCCGGAGAAGGCTGACAAGGCCGTCTTCCGCCTCGCCCCGATCATCTTCATGTTCACCGCCGTCTCGGCGATGGCCATCATCCCCTGGGGCCCGTCCGACTCCGTCTTCGCCAGCTACGTGGCTGACCCGAACGCCGGCATCCTGGTCTTCCTGGCGCTCGGTGCGATCTCGGTCTACGGCGTCGCCCTCGGTGGCTGGGCCTCGCAGAACAAGTACTCGCTGATGGGCTCGCTCCGCTCCACCGCCCAGATGATCTCCTACGAGCTCGCCATGGGCATGGCCGTGATCGGTATCATCATCGCCACGGGCTCGACCCGTCTGACGGATATCGTCAACGCCCAGCATGCGTGGCCGTTCATCGCCCCGCAGATCCTCGGCTTCATCGTCTACTACATCTCGGCCCTGGCCGAGACCTCGCACGTCCCCTTCGACCTCCCCGAGGCCGAGTCGGAGCTGGTCGGCGGTTACTTCACTGAGTACGCCGGCATGCGCTTCGGTCTCTACTTCCTCGGTGAGCTCGTCGCTCAGCTGGTGCAGGCCTGCCTGATCTCCCTGCTCTTCCTCGGCGGCTGGAACGTCCCGTTCTTCCTCGCCTGGATTCCGGGCATCGCGGTCATCCCGGCTACCCTCTGGTTCGTGCTGAAGGTCTGTTTCGTGATCTTCACCTTCCTCTGGATCCGGGCGACGATGCCGCGTATGCGCTATGACCGCCTGATGTCCTTCGGCTGGAAGTTCCTCCTGCCGGTCTCGGCCCTGAACCTGATCATTCAGGCCGTCTGGGTTGCGCTGTTCTAAGGTAGAGGAGGCGACACGACTTGTTTACTTCCGTTGGTAACCTTGCCAAGGGCATGGCGATGACCCTGAAGGTCCTCTTCCGGCCTAAGGTGACGATCCGCTACCCCGAAGAGAAGAAGCAGCGTGCTGACCGCTTCCGCGGCCGTCACGAACTGCGCACCTATGAGAACGGCCTGGAGATGTGCATCGGCTGCGAGCTCTGCCAGGTCGCCTGCCCCGCCAACGTCATCACCGTCCTCGCGGCGGAGAATGACCCGGCCCATCCGCACGCCCCGGGCGAGCGGTACGGCTACAAGTACCAGGTCGACCTGCTGCGCTGCATCTTCTGCGGTCTGTGTGAAGAGGCCTGCCCGACCGAGTGCCTCCACCTGACCCAGGACTTCGAAATGGCCGACTACACCCGTGAGTCCCTGGTTCTCCAGAAGGACCAGCTGGTCAACCGGCAGCCCTCCAAGTTCAAGGTCCCGACGCACGTCTACCCGACGTACGTGGGCCGCAAGGCGGTGAAGCATCAGTGACCGCTCTCTTCTTGATTGCTGGCCTGATGGCGATCGCTGGTGTCCTCGGCGTCATCTTCGCTAAGGCGCCGATCCATCAGGTCCTCGCGACCGTCCTTTCGTTCTTTGGTCTCGCCGCCCTCTACCTCAGCCTGGAGGCTGAGTTCATGGCGGTGATCCAGATCATCGTCTACGGCGGCGCCGTCATGATCCTCTTCCTCTTCGTCATCGGCCTGCTCTCGGCGAACCAGGACCCGAAGGAGAAGGAGCAGGAGGATCGGGGTCCCGCTCTGGCGATCGGCTTCGCCCTCGGCGGCGGCGTCCTCGTCATGCTGGCCATCGCCGGTCTGTCGAAGAAGATCGACGCCTCTGCGATCGCCAAGCTCCCGGCGGGCTTTGGCACCGTCAAGGCCTTCGGTGCCGAGCTGCTGACCACGAACCTGCTACCGTTTGAAATCCTGGCGTTCGTCCTGATGGTCGCCGTTGTCGGCGTTGTCATCCTGGTCGGCCGCCAGAAGGGTTAAGGAGGGAGGACGCTATCATGGCTTCGATTAATGCCTACGTGGCCCTCGCCTCCGTGCTCTTCGCCCTGGGTGGCATCGGCGTGCTCGTCCGCCGGTCTCCCATCACGATCCTGATGTCCGTGGAGCTGATGTTGAACGCAGCCAATCTGCTCTTCATCACCTTCAGCCGCCTGCATGGCAATCAGGACGGCCAGACGATGGCCTTCCTGGTGATCACCCTCGCAGCGGCGGAGGTCGCGATCGGCCTCGCGATCATCGTGCTCGCCTTCCGCAAGAAGGCCCACGTTGATATCGAAGAGATCACGGAGCTGAAGAACTAACCGGAAGGATGTGACCCTGTCCGATGTCGCTCTTCTTGCCGGCGATTATTCTCCTGCCGCTACTTAGCGCCGCGGTCCTGGGCTTCTTCCGGAACTCCTGGTCGAAGCAACTGATCTCGGTCGTATCGTGCAGCGCGGTCGGCGCCTCCTTCCTGATGGTGCTGGCCCTTCTATTCAAGTTTAACGGCACCCACGAGCCGATCCATGCGGTGCTGACCTCCTGGGGTCCGATCCTGCCCGAGTTCGGCCTCGTCGCTGACTCCCTCTCCCTCTGGTGGATGGTCGTCGTGACCGGTGCTGGCCTCCTGATCCACATCTACTCGACCGGCTACATGGTGGAGGACCTCTCCTTCGGCCGCTTCATGGCGAAGCTGAACTTCTTCATCTACGCCATGTCCCTGCTGGTCCTCTCCGACAACTTCGGCGGCCTGCTGATGGGCTGGGCGAACGTCGGTCTGGCCTCCTACATGCTGATCGGCTTCTACTTCAAGAAGCCCTCCGCCTCGGCTGCATCGATGAAGGCGTTCGTGATCAACATGATCGGTGAGGCTGGCATGATCGCCGGTATCGCCTTCATCTACGCCAACTACGGCACCCTGAAGTTCACCGAGGTCTTCGATGCGATCAAGGAGGGTGGCACGCCGCTCTTCTCGATCACGCTGATCGGCCTGCTGCTGCTGATGGGCGCCGCCGCCAAGTCGGCGCAGTTCCCGCTGCACACCTGGTTGCCGAACGCCATGGAGGGCCCGACCCCGGTCTCGGCCCTGATCCATGCGGCGACGATGGTTACCGCGGGCGTCTACCTGGTCTCCCGTGTCTACCCGATCTATGAGGCCTCGCACACCGCGGCCCTCACGGTCGCGTGGATCGGTGCGATCGGCGCCCTCGGCGGTTCGCTGATCGCCCTCGGTCAGACCGACATCAAGCGCATCCTCGCCTTCTCGACCCTCTCGCAGGTCGGCTACATGTTCCTGGGCAACGGCCTGGGCGCCTACGTGGCCGCCGACTTCCACTTCCTGACCCACGCCTTCTTCAAGGCGGCGCTCTTCCTGGGCGCCGGTATCGTGGTCCACCACTACAACGGTGACCAGGATATCCGCCGGATGGGTGGCCTCTGGCAGAAGGATAAGTTCGCGGGTTGGGTCTTCCTGATCGGCGCCCTGGCCCTGATCGGCCTGCCGCCCTTCGCCGGCTTCTTCTCCAAGGATGAGATCCTGGCTGCGGCCTGGGATCACAACAAGGTCCTCTTCGTCATCGGCCTGGCCGGTGCGGCGATGACCGCCATCTACAACACCCGCCTCTTCGCCCTCGTCTTCCTCGGCAAGCCCTATGAGGCCCCGAAGGCGGCTGCGGCTAAGAAGGGCAAGAAGCACGACGATCACGGCCACGACGCTCATGGTCACGATCATGACCACCACCACGCTACCCCGAAGTCGATGTCGGTGCCGGTTGGCATCCTGACCTTCCTCTCGGTCGTCGCTGGTGCGGTCATCTTCATGGGTCACACCCAGGTGCACTTCCTGGAGCACTCCTTCGAGCAGCTCCACCTGGAGGCGGAGCCGATCAACTGGCTCGTCGCCGGTCTCTCGATCGTCATCGCCCTCGCCGGCATCGGCATCGGCATGCTGCTCTACGGCCCGAACGGCAAGCTCCGTGCAAAGGAGCTCGACCTGAACGCCAAGGGCGGCGCCCTGCTGAACATGCTCTACGTCGATCAGATCTACGCCTTCCTCTTCGTCCAGCCGGTCCGTGACCTGGCGGAGGTGATCGGCGTCTCGTTCGACCCGAAGGGCGTCGACGGCGTGGTCAACGGCCTGGGTGAGTCCGCTCGCCTCATCGGCTCGGACTTGCGGGCGCTGCAGTCTGGTCACACGACCCGGTACATCGCCTCGATCTTCGTGGGCGTCGTCCTGGTGCTGGCCTACTTCGTGCTCGTTATCTAATCTCGGCACTCAGACTGAGGAGGGGCTCGCGTGGCAATTCCGGTTATCCCGTTTGCAGTCGTGGCGCCGCTCCTGGCGCTGGGCGCCGGGGCGTTGATCATCCTGCTGTTCGATCTCCTTATGCCTGCCAAGAAGGCGCAGCCCTTCTGGTACATCTTCGGCCTGGCGGCGGTCGTGCTCGCCGGCTACTACCTGTGCCAGCTCCGGGGCGGCGCGGCTGCCGCCTTCAGCGGGATGCTCCTGATGGACCCGCTGGCCCTCGGCTTCGCCGT
>DATGYC010000243.1:0-3252 GCA_035298385.1 Symbiobacteriaceae bacterium
CAGGTGGAGCATCAGAAGTACGAGTTCAAGGCCAAGCCCTACCCGCCGGACGTCAGCCACCCCCTCTACCGCTACGAGCCCGACCAGTGCATCCTCTGCGGGCGCTGCGTGGAGGCCTGCCAGGACCTGCAGGTGAACGAGACCCTCTCGATCGACTGGTCGATGGAGAGCCCGCGCGTCCTCTGGGATGGCGGCGTGCCCATCAACGAATCCTCCTGCGTCTCCTGCGGGCACTGCGTGACAGTCTGTCCCTGCAACGCCCTGATGGAGAAGTCGATGCTGGGCGAGGCTGGCTTCCTGACCGGCATCTCGAACGACCTGCTCCTGCCGCTGATCGACCTGACCAAGGCGGTCGAGCCCGGCTACCAGGAGATCTTCGCCATCTCGGAGATCGAGGCATCGATGCGCAAGACCCGGACGAAGCGGACGAAGACGGTCTGTACATACTGCGGCGTCGGCTGCAGCTTTGAGGTCTGGACCAAGGATCGCCAGATCCTCAAGATCGAGCCGCAGGCGGAGGCGCCGGTCAACGGCATCTCAACCTGCGTCAAGGGCAAGTGGGGCTGGGACTTCGTCAACTCGCCGGAACGACTGACCAAGCCCCTCATTCGCAAGGGCGACGCCTTCGTCGAGTCGACCTGGGAGGAGGCGCTCGCCTTCATCACCAAGCGGCTGGGCGCCGTCAAGGAAGCGCACGGTCCAGACGCCATCGGTTTCATCGCTTCCTCTAAATGTAGCAACGAGGAGAACTACCTCTTCCAGAAGCTCGCGCGGGCCGTCGTCGGCACGAACAACGTGGACAACTGCTCCCGCTACTGCCAGTCCCCCGCCACGATGGGGCTGATGCGCACCGTCGGCATCGGCGGCGATAGCGGCACCATTCGGGACATCGCCAGCGCGGAGCTGATCATCATCGTCGGGGCGAACCCGGCGGAGTCGCACCCGGTCCTGGCCACCCGCATCAAGCGGGCCCACAAGCTGCACGACCAGAAGCTGATCGTGATCGACCTGCGCCGCCATGAGATGGCTGACCGGGCCGACCTCTTCGTCCGGCCGACGCCGGGCACCGATCTGATCTGGCTCTCGGCGGTCACGAAGTACATCATCGATCAGGGCTGGGCGGACGAGCCCTTCCTGCAGGAGCGGGTCCTCTTCTACGACAAGTACGTCGCCTCGCTCGAAGCCTACACGCTCGATTACGCCGCCTCGCTGACCGGCATCCGCAAGGAGACGCTGATCCGGATCGCCACGATGATCTACGAGGCGCGCTCCACCTGCATCCTCTGGGCGATGGGCGTCACCCAGCACCTGGGTGGGACCGATACCTCCACCGCCATCGCCAACCTGCTCCTCATCACCGGCAACTTCGGCAAGCCGGGAGCGGGCGCCTACCCCCTGCGGGGCCACAACAACGTGCAGGGCGCCTGCGACTTTGGCACCATGCCGGCCTGGCTCCCCGGCTATGAGCCGGTGGAGAGCGACAAGGTCCGGGCCCGCTACGAAGCGGCCTGGGGGACGAAGCTCCCGGCGAAGCCCGGCCTGAACAACCATCAGATGGTCCAGGCGATCGATGAAGGCAAGCTGAAGGCGCTCTACCTCTTTGGTGAGGATATGGCGCTGGTCGACTCCAACTCGAACCACGTCGAGCACGCCTACAGCAAGCTGGACCTCTTCATCGTCCAGGACATCTTCTTCTCCCGCACCGCCCACTACGCCGATGTGATCCTGCCGGCAGCGCCGAGCCTGGAGAAGGATGGCACCTTCACCAACACGGAGCGGCGAATCCAGCGCTTCCACCAGGTCTTCGAGCCGCTCGGCGACTCGAAGCCGGACTGGCAGATCATCCAGTTGATCGCGAATCGCCTCGGCGCCAGTTGGCACTATGCGCACCCCAGCGAGATCATGGCGGAGGCGGCCAGCCTGGCGCCGATCTTCGCCGGCGTGAGCTATGAGCGGTTGGACGGCTGGAGATCGCTCTGCTGGCCCGTGGCGGCCGACGGGACAGAGACCCCGCTACTCTTCATCAAGAACTTCGGCTTCCCCGACGGCAAGGCCCGGCTCTTCCCGGTCGAGTGGACGAAGCCCTGGGCGGCGCCAGAGGAGTTCGACCTGCACCTGAACAACGGGCGCCTCCTCGAGCACTTCCACGAGGGGAACATGACCTACAAGAACGAGGGGATCACCTACAAGGTGCCGGGGGAGTGGCTGGAGGTCTCGTCGGCGCTGGCCGAGGCGCGCGGGATCCAGACGGGCGCCCTTGTCCGCCTCACCTCCCCCTACGGCCACGTCAAGGTCCGGGTGCTCGTGACCGACCGCGTCGAAGGCAACGAGCTCTACCTGACGATGAACGCGACGGATGAGGAGTCGGCCGTCAACCGGCTCACCTCCAGCTACCACGACAAGCATACCCACACCCCGAACTATAAGGAGATGCAGGTCCGCATGGAGGTCCTGGAGCCGGACGGCGAGTCGCCCCTGCCAAGCTGGAACCATCGCTTCGCCCACCGAACCCCGCAGAAGGGCGTTCGGATCGAGGCGAAGTGGGAGCGACCGGACTACGTGCCGATCCCAGAGGCGCTCGAAGGGGGGATAGCGGATGGCTACAGCAACCACGCGGATTGAGCGGCGGGAGACGACCCCGGCTGAGCAGCAGGCCGAAGCCCTCGTGGAACTCCTGGGCGCCGTCGCCCAACAGAAGGAGGCGCTGCTCACCCTCTTCGACATCATCGGCGAACTGCATAACGCCGGACTTCTGCAGATCGTCCAGGGGCTGCTGAAGGGCCGCCAGGAGATCGGCGTCATCGGCATCAGCCAACTGAACAAGTCCGGGGCGCAGAACCTGATCAAGAACGCCATGACAGCGGTGCAGTTCATGGGCTCGATCGATCCCGCCCACCTAAAGGAGGTCCTGACGGCGGTCGGCCACGGGCTGGAGCAGATGAAGCCCGCCGAGGAGCGGGTCAACCTTTGGTCGATGGTCAACAACGTCCGCGACCCGGACGTCATGACCTCCCTGGGCGTCATGATGAACTTCCTGCGCGGGATGGGCGAGGCGTTGCCGAGCCATCGGGCGGAACCCCCGATGTAATGAGGAGGATGCTGGATGCAGACCGAACGGCTTGCACTTGAGGGGACGCTGGACAGCGCCAAGGTGGTCACGCTCCGTCAGGCCCTCCGTGCTGTCTGGGGGATTCAGTCGGTCGACGTCGATCCCGTGGCCAGCGCCGTCACCTTCAGCTACGACGAGCGGGC
>DATGYC010000244.1:0-65853 GCA_035298385.1 Symbiobacteriaceae bacterium
TCGCCGGCGAGGTACTTCTCCATCAGAGCGTCGTCCGCTTCAGCGGCCGCCTCGACGAGCTCGGTGCGGTACAGCTCAGCCTGGTCCTTCATGTCGTCAGGAATCGGCACTTCCTTGATGTCCTTGCCCTTGTCGTCGCCGTACACGATGGCGACCATCCGGACGAGGTCAACAATACCGGTGAAGGTCTCTTCAGCACCGATTGGCAGCTGGACAGCCACCGGACGGGCATGGAGGCGATCCTTCATCATCTGGATGACCCGATAGAAGTCGGCACCCAGGGTGTCCATCTTGTTGACGTAGGCCATGCGGGGAACCCCGTAACGGTCGGCCTGGCGCCACACGGTTTCGGACTGAGGCTCAACGCCACCCTTAGCGCAGAAAACGGTCACCGCACCGTCGAGAACCCGGAGCGACCGCTCGACTTCAACAGTGAAGTCCACGTGTCCGGGCGTGTCGATGATGTTAATACGGTGGCCCTTCCACCAGCAAGTCGTAGCAGCGGAGGTGATCGTGATGCCCCGCTCCTGCTCCTGCACCATCCAGTCCATCGTCGCAGCGCCTTCATGCACCTCGCCCAGCTTGTGGGTTTTACCGGTGTAGAAGAGGATACGCTCGGTGGTGGTGGTCTTGCCAGCGTCGATGTGCGCCATGATGCCGATGTTACGCAGCATATCCAGCGTTACCTGTCTTGGCATCGTGCACCCCCCTTTGGATCAAAACAGTAATGAAGTGGTATTTCAACCCGGTACCTGCCCCGCCTAGGCTGCGGTCTGGGACCGCAGCCCTGGCAAGTGGCCCGGCGCAGGTTTCTTACCAGCGGTAGTGCGCGAACGGCTTGTTCGCCTCAGCCATCTTGTGAACTTCCTCACGCTTCTTCACAGCGCCACCAGCGCTGTTGAAAGCGTCGGCCAGCTCAGCGGCCAGACGATCCTGCATCGTGCGCTCACCACGGTTGCGAGCGTAGCCCACCAGCCAACGGATGCCCAGGGCCTGACGGCGCTCCGGACGAACCTCCATCGGAACCTGGTAGGTGGCGCCGCCGACGCGACGGGGGCGAACCTCGAGGACCGGCATGATGTTCTTCATGGCCGTCTCCAGGACCTCCATCGGCTCCTTGCCGAGCTTGGCGGACGAGGCCTCAAGCGCACCGTAGAAAATGCGCTGGGCGGTGCCCTTCTTGCCATCGAGCATGATCTTGTTGACCACGCGGGTGACTAGCTCCGAGTTGTAGATCGGATCTGCCAGCACCTCGCGCTTCGGCACATGGCCGCGACGTGGCATGCTATGTTGCCCCTTTCTCAATTAAGCCCTGGATAGACAGTCTCCCTGATCGGGACCTTCGTCGAAGGGTTTGACTACTCTATCTACCCTTGGTTACCCTTACTTCTTCTTGGCCGGAGCAGCCTGCTTCTTCTTAGCGCCGTACTTGGAACGGCTCTGCTTACGACCGGCGACGCCGGCGGCGTCAAGAGCGCCACGGACGATGTGATAACGAACGCCCGGGAGATCCTTAACACGGCCACCACGCACGAGGACCACAGAGTGCTCCTGCAGGTTATGACCAACGCCCGGAATGTAGGCGGTGACCTCAACCTGGTTGGTCAGGCGTACACGAGCAATCTTACGGAGAGCCGAGTTCGGCTTCTTCGGGGTCGTGGTCTTGACGACGGTGCAAACGCCACGCTTGAAGGGGTTAGACTTCAGAGCAGGGGCGGTCGACTTCTCGGCCAGGACCTTACGACCCTGACGAACCAGCTGGTTAATCGTTGGCACGGAAATGCGCACCTCCTTCCGTAAGAGAACTGTCATAGGAAGAGATGGAGCGGATCGGGTTAGCCATCAATGATAGCGGCTGTAGCAGCACCGACTTCGATGCCGCAAGCCTTCCCGAGCATCACCATCGAATCCACATAGGTGAGTTCCACGCCTTCGGCCTGGGCGATGCGCAGGACGTCACGAATGACGTGCTCCTCTGCATCACGGGCGACGTAGACCGCCTTGGCGGCACCCTTCTCTATGGCCTTGGCCGTCTGCTTGGAACCGATGCTTTTCTTACGTGCAGCTTTTAACCGCTCCAAGGACACCGTTCCTTACCTCCTGCCGAGACACACTTTCATATTGTACTCAGTAGGGTGGTGCCCGTCAAGGCTCATTGCGCCTTGATCCGCGATTATGCGCAGTTACTGAGGCTTCACCGCACGGAAGATATGGTAGCCGGCCTCCCGCTCCACATCCTCGATGTTGCCGAAGATCTCCTTCAGCTTCTTCTTCATGGAGGGGGCGCCCTGCTTCGTCTGAATGACGCACCAGTACTCACCGCCGGGTTTCAGCTGTGCGAAGGCGTCATCGACCATCTGGTAGATCACTTGCTTACCCGCACGGATCGGCGGATTAGTCAGGACCTTATCAAAGGTCAAGTCACGGACCGGGGCGAGTCCGTCACCCACCCGAACCTCAGCGTTGGTCACGCCGTTCTCGGACAGGTTGCGACGGGCCAAGTCCGTGGCACGCTCGTTGACATCAACCAGATAGACCTTACCCTCCGTCGCCAGCTTGGCTGCCACAGTCCCAATCGGACCGTACCCACAGCCAAGGTCCAGAACGTTATCATAAGGACCTATCCGCATCGTGTCAATCAGTAAAACACTACCAAAGTCGATACGCTGGCGGGAAAAGACCGCTGCGTCCGAGGTGAAGGTCAGCGTAAAGCCGCGCAGAGTGACGGTGATCTGGGTCTCGTCATGCGCGGCCGTCGGATTGTTGGTGTAGTAATGTTCGCTCATGGGGGATCGCCTCCGGATCTGAGCTCGCCCCCATCAGTAGGGTGCTCACCAATGCTACCGCGAACTATGCGTCCCTGCAAGAGCATTGCGAGGGGAAAAATGTCTATGCGATGGTGCAAAAAGGAACCCGCCTAGCGATCGCCAGGCGGGTTCCTTTGTCTTAGTCGTCAGCGCCGACCTGCGCCTCGTCGTACATCTCATCCTCGGTCAGAACCCGGATCTGGCGGTAGCGGCTCATGCCCGTACCCGCCGGAACCAGCTTACCGATGATGACGTTCTCCTTCAGGCCGAGCAGCGGATCCCGCTTGCCCTTGATCGCCGCATCGGTCAGGACGCGGGTCGTCTCCTGGAAGGAGGCCGCCGAGAGGAAGGACTCCGTGGCGAGCGAGGCCTTCGTGATACCCAGCAACATCGGCCGGGCGACGGCGGGAACCCCGCCCTCCATGATCACGCGCTCGTTCTCATCCTCGAAGTCGAAGATGTCGATGAAGCCGCCCGGCAGCAGCTCGGTATCGCCGGGATCCTCCACCTTCACCTTGCGCAGCATCTGCCGCACCATGACCTCGATGTGCTTGTCGTTAATGTCAACGCCCTGCAGGTTGTAGACCTTCTGTACCTCGTGCAGGAGGTACTTCTGGACGCCGCGCAGGCCCTTGACCCGGAGCAGGTCGTGCGGGTTGATCGAGCCTTCGGTCAGCGCATCACCGGCATCCACCTGATCGCCGTCGCGCACCTTGAGGCGGGCGCCGAACGGGATCGGGTAGGTGGTGGCCTCACCGTCCTCAGCCGTCACAGTGATCTCGCGGCGATTCTTGATCTCCGCGACCGCGATCGTGCCGTCGAACTCAGCGATGACCGCCTGGCCCTTCGGCTTGCGAGCCTCAAAGAGTTCCTCGACGCGAGGCAGACCCTGGGTGATGTCGTCGCCCGCCACGCCGCCGGTGTGGAAGGTACGCATCGTCAGCTGGGTGCCCGGCTCACCGATCGACTGAGCAGCGATGATGCCGACAGCCTCACCGACATCAACCAGGCGGCCCGTGGCCAGGTTCCGGCCGTAGCAGGCCTTACAGGCGCCGAAGCGGGCCCGGCAGGTCAGGACGGAGCGGATCGTAACCTCCGCCACACCGGCCTTGCCAACCTTCTCCGCCTGCTCCTCTTCGATCATCCCGTTAGCCTGGACGATGATCTCGCCCGTCTGGGGATTCTCGATGTCGTGGAGGGTGACGCGCCCGATCAGATGCGGGACGATCGTGCCCTCTTCCCTCGTCGTCCAGGTGATGCCAGCGGTTGTACCGCAGTCATCCTCACGGATGATCACATCCTGGGAGACGTCGACCAGACGGCGAGTCAGGTAGCCCGAGTCTGCCGTGCGGAGCGCCGTATCAGCCAGGCCCTTACGGGTGCCGTGCGTCGAGAGGAAGTACTCCAGGACGGTCAGGCCCTCGCGGAAGTTCGCCTTAACCGGCAGCTCAACGATCTTACCGGACGGGTCAGCCATCAGGCCGCGCATGCCGGCGAGCTGGGTGATCTGCGAGATGTTACCGCGGGCGCCGGACTTCATCATCATGTTAACCGGGTTGAAGTCGTCCATCGACTTCACCAGGGTCTTCGTGACGTCGTCCTTCGTCTCGCCCCAGATCGCGATGACGCGGTTGTAACGCTCGTCGTTCGTGATCAGGCCGCGCTTGTAGTTCTTCTCGACCTCTTCGACCTTCTTCTCAGCCGCCGCCAAGAGGGTCGCCTTCTCACCCGGCACCTTGATGTCGGAGATGGCGATCGTGGCGCCGGAACGAGTGGCGAAGCGGAAGCCCAGCTTCTTAATGTTGTCCGTCAGCTCGGCGGTCTTGACCGTGCCCAGCATGCGGTACGACATGTCGATGATCTTACCCATCATCTTCTTCTCAACAGGAACGTTGAGGAAGCGGATCTTCGGGTGCAGGACCTCGTTGAAGATCATGCGGCCGATCGTCGTCCGCACCTTCTTGCCCGAGACCGAGCCCCAGTTCTCAATGTGCTCTTCCCACACCGCATCCGGAATGCCCTCAGGGCGCCCCGGGAAGCGGATGTCGACCCACGTGTGCAGGTCGCAGTGACCATGGTGGTAAGCCAGGAGCGCCTCATGCGGGTGGCTGAAGGTATAAGGAACCTTCTCATCCGCACCGGGCTCAGGCCGAGCCAGGGTCAGGTAGTAAGAGCCAAGCAGCATATCCTTGGACGGGGTGATAACCGGGGCGCCATCCTTCGGGTTCAGGATGTTATGCGCAGCCAGCATCAGAATCCGCGCCTCAGCCTGCGCCTCCGCGGAGAGCGGGACGTGGACTGCCATCTGGTCACCGTCGAAGTCAGCGTTATACGCCGTACAGACGAGCGGGTGAATGTTGATGGCGCGGCCCTCAACCAGGACCGGCTCGAAGGCCTGGATGCCCAGGCGATGGAGGGTTGGGGCACGGTTCAGCAGAACCGGGTGCTCCTTAATCACATCCTCCAAGACGTCCCAGACCTCAGGCTTCACCCGCTCCACCATCCGCTTCGCGGACTTGATGTTGTGGGCGTAGCCCTCGTTGACCAGCTTCTTCATGACGAAAGGCTTGAAGAGCTCCAGCGCCATCTCCTTCGGCAGGCCGCACTGGTGCAGCTGCAGCGACGGACCGACGACGATGACCGAACGGCCAGAGTAGTCGACGCGCTTGCCCAGGAGGTTCTGGCGGAAGCGGCCCTGCTTGCCCTTGAGCATGTCAGAGAGCGACTTGAGCGGACGGTTGCCGGGGCCCGTGACCGGGCGCCCGCGGCGGCCGTTGTCGATCAGGGCGTCAACAGCCTCCTGCAGCATCCGCTTCTCGTTCCGGACGATGATGTCCGGGGCGCCGAGATCCAGAAGCCGCTTCAGACGGTTGTTCCGGTTGATGACACGGCGGTAGAGGTCGTTCAGGTCGGAGGTCGCAAAGCGGCCACCGTCCAGCTGCACCATCGGGCGGAGGTCCGGCGGGATGACCGGGACGACGTCCATGACCATCCAGTCCGGGTGGTTGCCCGACTTGCGGAACGCCTCCACGACCTCCAGGCGACGGATCGCCCGGATCCGACGCTGACCAGAGACGGTCTTCAGCTCGTTGCGAAGGTCGACGGAGAGCTTCTCGAGATCGAGGTCCTCCAGGAGCTTCTTAACGGCCTCAGCGCCCATTCCAGCCTTGAACTGGGAGCCATACTTCTCGCGGTACTCCCGGTACTCGCTCTCGGAGAGCAACTGCTTCTCCATCAGCGGCGTGTTGCCGGGATCGATCACCACGTAAGAGGCGAAGTAGAGGACCTTCTCCAGCGCCCGGGGGCTGATGTCCAGGATCAGACCCATCCGGGAGGGGATGCCCTTGAAGTACCAGATGTGGGAGACGGGAGCGGCGAGCTCAATATGGCCCATCCGCTCACGCCGCACCTTAGCACGGGTAACCTCTACGCCGCAACGGTCGCAGACGATGCCCTTATAGCGAACGCGCTTGTACTTGCCGCAATGGCACTCCCAGTCGCGCTGTGGACCAAAGATCTTCTCGCAGAAGAGGCCCTCGCGCTCGGGGCGGAGCGTTCGGTAGTTGATGGTCTCCGGCTTCTTTACCTCACCGCGGGACCATGCCCGGATCCGCTCGGGAGAGGCCAGGCCGATCTGCATCGAGTCAAAGTAATTGACGTCCAGCACGCTTCAGCAACCTCCCCTACCGGTCATCCTCATCGTCGAAGCCGAGGTCATCGCCGAACTCGCCGGTACGGCGGGTCGTCTTGCGGCGACCGCGCGCAACCGGGCGCCCGTCGTCATCCAGATCCTCGTCCTCGGCCTCGTCGGCGTCCTCGTTCACGTCATCCTCCATGTCGAGGCCAGGGCGGCGGCGGGCGGTCGCGGGGCGGGCCGGCCGGCGGCGCGGAGTGCCCTCCAGCTCGTCTTCCTCGCCTTCCAGCTCCTCCTCGTCGTCCAGGGCACCGGCCGGGCGCCGACGGGCAATGCCGGCCTCAGCCGCCATGCCACGAACGGCGGTCGCTGCACTCTTCAGAGCGCCAGCCACCTTCTCCAGCTCCTCCGGGTTGAGGGGGGTGTCGTCATCCAGGTCCTCCTCATCCTCGACCGGAAGCTCAGCCTCCTCGGGGGCGCTCTCAGCCTCAGGCTTGACGTCCTCCTCGGGCGGCATCATCTCCATGGGCGGGCCCTCTTCGTCATCCAGCTCGCGCAGCTCGATCTCCTCGCTCTGCTCGTTCAGGACCTTGACGTCGAGACCCAGGGACTGCAGCTCCTTGATCAACACCTTGAAGGACTCGGGCACGCCCGGCTCCGGGACGTTCTCGCCCTTGACGATCGCCTCGTAGGTCTTGACACGGCCAACCACATCGTCCGACTTGACGGTCAGCAGTTCCTGCAGGGTATAGGCAGCGCCATACGCCTCCAGGGCCCAGACTTCCATCTCGCCGAAGCGCTGGCCGCCGAACTGCGCCTTGCCGCCCAGCGGCTGCTGGGTGACCAGGGAGTACGGGCCGGTCGAACGAGCGTGGATCTTATCGTCAACAAGGTGAGCCAGCTTCAGCATGTACTTGTAGCCGACCGTAACCTCGTTGTCGAGCGCCTCACCAGTCTCACCGTCGTAGAGGACGGTCTTGCCGGTCGGCGGCAGGTTCGCCTCCATCAGCTTGGCGCGGATGTCAGCCTCATGGGCACCGTCGAAGACCGGGGTGGCGACGTGGATACCCAGCGTCTTGGCCGACCAGCCCAGATGGATCTCCATGACCTGGCCAATATTCATACGGGACGGAACGCCCAGCGGCGTCAGGATGATCTCAACCGGGGTGCCGTCCGGCAGGAAGGGCATATCCGCTTCCGGGACGATGATCGAGATAACACCCTTGTTGCCGTGACGACCCGCCATCTTATCGCCCTGGGAGATCTTCCGCTTCTGGGCGATGTAGACACGCACCAGCTGGTTGACGCCCGGGGAGAGCTCGTCGCCGTTCTCACGGGTAAAGACCTTGACATCGACAACGATGCCGGCCTCACCGTGCGGGACGCGCAGGGAGGTGTCACGGACTTCACGGGCCTTCTCACCGAAGATCGCCCGCAGGAGGCGCTCTTCAGCCGTCAGCTCAGTCTCGCCCTTCGGGGTGACCTTACCGACCAGGATGTCGCCCGGGCGGACCTCCGCACCAATGCGGATGATGCCACGCTCGTCGAGATCCTTCAGCTGCTCCTCGCCGACGTTCGGGATATCACGAGTGATCTCTTCCGGCCCCAGCTTGGTGTCGCGAGACTCGCACTCGTGCTCCTCAATGTGGATCGAGGTAAAGACGTCCTCCTTCACCAACCGCTCGTTGATGATGATCGCGTCCTCATAGTTGTAGCCCTTCCAGCACATGTAGGCGATCAGGATGTTCCGGCCCAGCGCCAGTTCGCCCTGATCCGTCGACGGGCCGTCCGAAAGGACGTCGCCGGCCTTTACCCGCTGGTTCGTCCGAACGATCGGACGCTGGTTGATGCACGTACCCTGGTTGGAGCGGGTGTACTTGATCAACTTGAACTTCTGCACGCGCCCGGAGTCGTAGTGAACCACGACCTCGTTCGCCGTCGCCTTAATAACTAGGCCATCCTCTTCAGCAATGCCGCAGACGCCGGAGTCCCAAGCGGAGCGATACTCCATGCCGGTACCGACGAACGGGGCCTGCGTGCGGAGTAGCGGCACCGCCTGGCGCTGCATGTTCGAGCCCATGAGCGCACGGGAGGCGTCGTCGTTCTCGAGGAAGGGGATCAGCGCCGTCGCGATCGAGACGACCTGCTTCGGCGAGACGTCCATGAAGTCAACCTGCTCCGGCGGCACGCGCAGGATCTGGCTGGCCGAGCCGGCACCGGGGGCGCCGTTGTACCGGACGGTGATCCGGTTGGAGATGAAGAGGCCGTTCTCATCGAGCGGCTCATTCGCCTGCGCGATGATGTTCTCGTCCTCTTCGTCTGCCGTCAGGTAGACGATCTCCGCGGTTACCTTCTTGGCCTCTCGGTCGACCTTGCGGTACGGCGTCTCAATGAAGCCATACTCGTTGATGCGACCAAAGGTGGCCAGGGCGCCGATCAGTCCGATGTTCGGACCTTCCGGCGTCTCAATCGGGCACATGCGGCCGTAATGTGAGTGGTGAACGTCACGGACCTCGAAGCCTGCACGCTCACGGGAGAGACCGCCCGGGCCGAGGGCCGAGAGACGGCGCTTATTGGTCAGCTCCGCCAGCGGGTTGGTCTGATCCATGAACTGCGACAGCTGGGAGGAGCCGAAGAACTCCTTGACAGCCGCCACGACCGGCCGGATGTTGATCAGCGCCTGCGGCGTGATGATATCAACGTCCTGAATGGTCATGCGCTCCTTGACGACGCGCTCCATGCGAGCTAGGCCGATGCGGAACTGGTTGGTGAGCAGTTCGCCCACCGAACGCACACGGCGGTTGCCCAGGTGGTCAATGTCGTCCACACGGCCGAGGCCCTTGTGCAGGGTGACCATGTAGTTCAGCGCCGCGATGATATCCTCGCGGGTGACGGTCTTCTGGGTCGCCGGCGGCTGGCCGTTGCCAACCAGCTTGAGGACAGAGCCGTCCTTCAGCTTGACGGTGATGGCAGTAACGCCCGCCGCGTCAAACCGCTGGGCCAGCGCCTTGTCGATCGGGGTGCCAGCATCGGCCAGGATCTCACCCGTGGCGGGGTCAACCACCCGGTCGACGGTGACGGCGCCCACAGCCCGACGCCGGAGCGCCAGCTTCTTGTTCAGCTTGTAGCGGCCCACATTACCCAGGTCATAGCGCTTCGGTTCAAAGAAGAGCGAGTTGAGCAGCTGGCGAGCGTTATCCACCGCCGGCGGCTCACCCGGACGCAGACGCTTGTAGATCTCAATCAGGGCGTCCTCTTCGGACTCCGTGCCGTCCTTCTCAAGGGTACGGCGAATCAACTCCGACTCCCCCACCACCTCGAGGATCTCATGATCCGACGAGAAGCCGAGGGCGCGCAGGAGAATGGTCGCGGGCAGCTTACGAGTCCGATCGACGCGCACCGAGATTAGGTCGTTGCCGTCCGTCTCGAACTCCAGCCAAGCGCCACGGTTGGGGATCATGGTAGAGAAGTAAAGAGTCTTACCACTCGGGTCTACCTGCGGGGAGTAGTAGACACCCGGCGAACGAACGAGCTGTGAAACGATGACGCGCTCGGCGCCGTTAATGATGAAGGTGCCGTGTGGGGTCATCAGCGGGAAGTCGCCCATAAAGACTTCCTGCTCCTTGATCTCACCGGTCTCCTTCGTGGTCAGGCGCACGCGGACGCGTAGGGGCGCAGCGTAGGTCGCGTCGCGCTCCTTGCACTCGTCGATCGCGTACTTCGGCTCACCCAGGCTGTAATCCAGGAACTCCAGTACCAAATTGCCCGTGAAGTCCTCGATCGGGGAGATGTCACGGAACGTCTCCAGAAGGCCCTCACGCAGGAAGGAATGGTACGAGTTCTTCTGCAGCTCGATAAGGTTCGGCATCTCCAAAACCTCATCGATGCGTGCGAAGCTGAGCCGTTGCCGGTTGCCGGCTTGCAGGATCTTCGCCATGCGGCCTTGGCCTCCTCACAGGTGTTTGGTGGCCATCAAGAAGCTTCCCGTCTGGAAGTACCCACCGCGGAAGCGCTCGATGATTAAATCTGAAACCCCTAACCAGGCTTTTAAATGACCCGGCAGGAGAATTCATACCCTAGAACGAAACATCTTGGATACAAGGGGAGTTGCTCCCAAAAGCGCGAGACACACCTTGTATTCCTCTCCGCCAAAACAACAAATTATGCGCCCACCCCTGGTCTTTTTCACGGAACCAGGTGCGGGCGAATCCCATTTGTGTTTTTAGGTTGGCAAGGTAGCATGATACCATGTCACCCAAGCATTGTCAAGCACGCCACCTCCTTCGGACGGCGTGCTTTCTCGTTATCGTGGTAACTGTCGAAGGATGCAAAAAACGGGGTTGCTACCCGTAGGTAGCAACCCCGCCTTGAGGATGAGATTACTTGACCTCGACCTCGGCGCCAGCTTCCTTGAGCTTGGCGGCAAGAGCCTCGGCGTCGCCCTTGGAGATCTTCTCCTTGACAGCCTTCGGGGCGCCGTCAACGACATCCTTGGCCTCCTTCAGGCCCAGGCCGGTCGCCTCGCGGACAACCTTGATGACGTTGATCTTGTTGGCGCCAGCAGCCTTGAGGATGACGTCGAACTCGGTCTTCTCCTCAGCGGCCGGGGCAGCAGCGGCCGGGCCAGCGGCCACGGCGACCGGGGCGGCGGCGGTAACGCCGAAGGTCTCCTCGAAGAGCTCCTTCAGATCCTTCAGCTCGAGGGCGGTCATACCCTTAATAATCTCGATAACCTCGTTGGCCTTCGACATGTTGGTATCCTCCTTAAAATGCGTGAGCAATTGTCGCTAAGTAATCCGGAACGATCTCAACCAGTCGATTAGGCCTCAGTCTCAACCTGCTTGATGCGGGCGTCGAGGGCGTAAGCGAAGGAAGAGAGCAGGCCGTTGACGACACCAACAACGCCCGTGAGGGGCGCCTGGATGCCAGCCAGGACCTGAGCGAGCAGGACTTCGCGGGACGGGAGATCGGCCAGGCCCTTGACGCCGTTGGCGTCGATGACCTTACCCTCCAGGATGCCCGCCTTCATAACGAACTTGGGCGCCTTGTCCTTGGCGAAGAAATCACGGATCAGCTTAGCAGCGGTGGCCTCCTCAGCGTTCGAGAACGCCAGGGTGGTGGTGCCGTGCAGGTACTGATCAAGCCCCTCGATCCCGAGGTCACGAGCAGCGATGCGAATGAGGGTGTTCTTGGCCACCTTCAGATCAACACCGTTGGCACGCAGCTCCTTGCGAAGCTTGGTGCTCTGGGCGACGGTCAGGCCCTTGTTGTCAGCCAGCACGACGCTCTTGGCGTTCTGCAAGGCCTCCTTAACCTGGGCAACAGAGAGTTCCTTTTCCGGACGGATCGGCATAATAGTCACCTCCTTGCAAAGGAAATAAAAAACCTCCGACCGATGAGGCGGAGGTTGTCTTGCGAAGGCAAGCAACGATCAGGCCCCGAATTAAGGGGCTCTGAATCTCCGACCTCGGCGGGCTGGTCTTCCGACCATTTAGGCCCCGTGGGGCTCGCCTGCTGTCTGCGGCCGCTATTAGCTCTTGTTGAGCACAAGGGTTAGTATACACGGACCCCTCACTAGCGTCAAGCGAAAGTAGTCGTGTATGTTCTTGCCACCAAACAAAAGGGGGGCGCTTCGGGGCGCCCCCCTTTATCTTACAACGGCTTCCGCTCCCGGCGGGTCTCCTCAAGCATCTCTTCCAGGCGGATCTTCTCCCTAAGCAGTCTGGCCCGCTCACCAGGCGCTGCACCGATCCACTGATCCACAATGCGCTCTAGGCGCACCTTCAGTTCACGCTCGCTCATTCATAATCTCTCCTTCGGTTAGCTTTTTGTTATAAGGTTAGGGGTTACTTGAAGGTGTTGTAAAACCTGTAATGTCATCATACACGAATATGCATGAGAATAACAAGTCGGACTTTTTACCTATTACAGCTAGGGTTTTGGCCGGATGTGGAAGTTGGCCAAAACGTGAATCGCTTTCATAGCATGCCATTCGGCGCTTCTCTTTATTAGGGGGCTTTGAAGTAATCTCGGTTTCTCAACAAAAAAAGAATGACCTACACAAGGTAGGTCATTCTGCTGTATGCAAGTACAGTCTTACTTCTCCGTGCTGACGGTCAACTTGGACGGGTTGACCTTGATGCCCGGGCCCATCGTGGTGGAGATGGTGATGGTCTTCAGGTAGACACCCTTCGAGGTGGCCGGCTTGGCGCGCACGAGGGCGTCCATGAGGGCCTTGAAGTTGATGCCCAGGTTCTCGACATCGAACGAAGCCTTACCAATGGCAGCGCCAATGATACCAGCCTTGTCCGTGCGGTACTCAACCTTACCAGCCTTGATCTCCTTAACCGCGCCGGTCACGTCAAAGGAGACGGTACCGGTCTTCGGGTTCGGCATCAGGCCACGGGGGCCGAGGACGCGGCCGAGCTTACCGACCATGCCCATCATGTCCGGAGTGGCGACGGCGACGTCGAAGTCGAGCCAGCCCTCCTGGATCTTGGTGACCAGGTCCTCAGCACCGACGACATCAGCGCCAGCAAGCTCCGCTTCCTTCGCCTTGTCGCCCTTGGCGAAGACGATGACGCGGACGGTCTTACCGGTACCGGCCGGCAGCGAGACGGCGCCGCGGATCTGCTGATCAGCGTGGCGGACGTCAACGCCCAGGCGGACGGAGAGCTCAACGGACTCATCAAACTTGGCGGTAGCGGTCTTCTTGACCAGCTCCAGCGCCTCGGTCACATCATACAGCTTTTCGCGGTCGATAAGCTTGACCGCCTCAGCGTACTTCTTGCCATGCTTCGGCATTTGAAGTGTTCCTCCTTGTGGTAGATAGATGTTCGGCCGTATCCGGAGCTCAGAGGCTCCCTACGACCTCCCACAAGCCCCTGTCGACGGTCGACTACTCGCAGTCGACGCCCATCGAACGGGCGGTGCCGCGAACCATCATCATGGCAGCCTCAAGGCTGGCCGCGTTCAGGTCGGGCATCTTGATCTTGGCGATCTCCTCAATCTGAGCCAGGTTGAGCTTGCCAACCTTGGTCTTGTTGGGGACGCCGGAACCGCTCTCAATGCCGAGAGCCTTCTTGATCAGAACGGAAGCGGGCGGGGTCTTGAGGATGAAGGTGAACGAACGATCCTCGAAGACGGAGATCTCAACCGGAATGATGAGACCAACCTGCTCCTTGGTGCGCTCGTTGTACTCCTTGCAGAACCCCATGATGTTGACGCCGTGCTGGCCGAGAGCCGGACCAACGGGCGGCGCCGGAGTCGCCTTACCAGCCGGCAGAGCCAGCTTGACGATCGCGGTGACCTTCTTCGCCACAGTGAATTCCTCCTTGCCAATGTGGTATGGCGGATGCCAGTGACATCCTCCCACTGCAGGAACAAGTGTTCCCGCATATCAAAGGGCCGCACTGGCGTGCGACCTTTGAGATTCTAGCACAAAACGCGCCGCGATAAAAGAGCCGGACCTAGATCTCTTCGATCTGGGTGAAATCAACCTCAACCGGCGTATCGCGCCCCATGACCGTCACAAGGATACGAGCCTTGCCACGCTCCGGGAAGAGCTCCTTGATGACACCAGGCGTCCCCTTGAACGGACCCGAGACAACATGGATCGGCTGATCGATGTCGAAGTTGACCACGTAGTTCGGGGTGCCCTTCTCATGCTCAGCGCCCAGGATCGCCTTGACCTCATCCTCAGCAAGGGGGATCGGCTTGTTGCCGGAGCCAACGAAACCGGTGACACCCGGGGTATTGCGGACGACGTACCAGGACTCGTCGGTCATGTCCATCTCGACCAAGACGTAGCCGGGGAAGGTCTTACGCTTCACCATCTTCTGCTTGCCGTCCTTGATCTCGATCTCATCTTCCATGGGCACGAGGACCCGGAAGATCTTTTCCTGCATGTCCATGGACTGGACGCGCTTCTCCAGGTTGGTCTTTACCTTGTTCTCATACCCAGAATAGGTATGCACAACGTACCAGTTTTTGGCTTCCATTGCAGGGGGTCCTCCAAGAGGCCCCGCGCCACCTCACTTTTTGCCTAGCGATTCAGCAGCTTCTCCAGGCCAAACCCGAAGACCATATCCAGCCCATAGAGGAAGCTGGAGACGACGAGCACCATCACGACGACTACCGCTGTCAGGTTAGCTACATTGCTAGTGCTGGGCCAGACCACCTTCTTGAGCTCATCAACGACCTCACGGAGATAGGAGCCCACGCGGGTGAAACCGCCCGAGATGCGAGCAATCATCTTCTCCCCACCCTCTAGTCAGTACGTGCCCAACACAAATAAAGACTGGTGATACCACCAGTTATCTGCATCGTACCACAGGGCCGCATCTCTGTAAAGTCTGTGCGGTTTGTGTGTATGGTATACTTCGCTGAAAAGAAAGAAAGCGTACAGCTTGTTGCTGCACGCTTGCTGGCAGGGGCAGTAGGACTTGAACCCACAACCTACGGTTTTGGAGACCGTCGCTCTACCAGTTGAGCTATACCCCTACGAAAGCCGTCGCATAGCTAAATAGACATGCGAACGGCATACTCACTTAGCGAGTCTCCCGGTGGAGCTGATGGTTACCGCAAGTGGGGCAGAACTTCTTCAGCTCAATGCGGCCGGAGTCGTTCTTCTTGTTCTTATAGGTACCGTAGTTGCGCATCTTGCACTCGGTGCAAGCCATGGTGATGATCACCCGGGCGCCTGCCTTCGCCATGCTGCGACACCTCCAATCGGGACAAAACTAATCACGCTCGTATACGTTACCATGCGTTGGACCGACTGTCAACACAGTACACGACCTGTGCCGACCGCATGCTCACAACCAAGGGTTAGGGGCGCCCCCTCCAGCGATAGGGGCGCCCCTGCGCAAGTGGCGCTGGCGACAGGAATCGAACCTGCAACCCCCTGATTACAAACAGTAACTATCCTTATTGCATCAGGGATGCACGGTGTTGAATGTCGCTAGGGCGCCGACAGGGGCGCCAAACCCAACGCCAGACCACTTTACTACATTTCGCCGACCGTTTCATTGTAAGGTCTGCTAGTAGTAGCCGTCAATCAGTACCGCTAGCAGAGTTGGCCGATCTTACGACAGGGCTCGCATATCAAGCAAAAACCCCTGCTTCATTCGCAGGGGTTCGCATTGTGTTTGTGATTCCCGGAACTTGCAAGTTAAATGCTTTGAAGCTTATGGGCCACTTCCCTAAGCCTCAGAGAATTTTCCTTGATGGATTCTACGAGATCGGTAAGCCCGGAAATCGAGGGCGTCGATCGAAGCTGCTCATACATAGGCCGGTAATCAACCTTAGATCGATCTGACGTTGCATCTGCCTTAATGTTGGCTTTGCCTGATGTTAGAGACACCATTTTGGCCATTCGTGACCCCTCCTCTATGCCCATGGTATCATGGTTGCAATTGTCTATCAAGTCCGAACTGCAAGCACCACATGACGAACAATAAATTGGCCACTTGCGCCAGTAACAGTGCGTCGTCCTCTGAGAATTGTTTTTCCTTCGGGGAGTCAACATTTAGCACGCCGATAGGTGTACTGCTATTTGCTGGAACCGGGACACAAAGGACACTTGTGTAAGGGCTTTCGCTCTCGTCTTTGAACAGGCGATCTCGCCTTACATCAGCCACGATCACCGCCTGACGAGCTTGAAACGCAGTACCCACAGCTCCCTCACCCAATTTGAAGGTTCTACCTCGAAAGGGAGATGCGCCATCTGGAACATACGAGGCGTACGGCTCTATTAGGGTGCCGTTAAAGAGTAGGAACCTAGCTCTAGAGTTATCCTGGGTCGGCAGCAATGCTTGCGTGCCAGCCAGAACCACATCAGCAACCAAGGCCCTAAACGCTGAGTCTTCAAGGGGAGCTTTTTGCGCTACATCGGTAGTCAAACGTGCCAAGTCTCCAAGAACCCGCTGCTTATAAGCTAGCGAGTCTTGCGCCTGTTCAAGCTGGTCGATAATCGAAACCAGAGCATCAACCTGTTTCGAAAGCTTCTCCATCACTTCGAGAGCAGGCTTTCTATCGGCCCGGAACTCATCCGCACTTTGATTCCAATGACGCTGTAGGATTGTCACGAGGTAAAAGAGGGTCCCGGCCGCTATACCTGTCGCTAAGACCACGAACACCGAGATCAGTAAGTTATCCCTGCCCACGCTACTCTCCCCTATAGGTACAGCATTAGCTTGCCTAAGTAGCCGACAGCGCCTACGACACAGGCGACAACAACAATCCAGGGATGCACAGTCTTTTGGGAAGTATAGCGGTACAATCCAAACATCCAAATAAAGAGGCTTACGATGCCGAATAGCGCAGCAGTCGCCTCTGGGTTACGGAACAAGGTGGCCAGCACATTTTGATTGCCGGTTTTTCCAAACGCCGCTGTGACGTCGAAGCTGAGCGAAGCAAATACCATATCAGAGCCGAAGGTGCGAAGCTTCTCCGTAAGTGAGCCAGTAGGCCCAAAGGTAAGATGAGTTAGCATCTTGAGGAAAAACAACAGAATCGACAGCCCTGTCGTAATTAGGCGGGACTGTATGTTGTTGTTGTTCGCGAAGAGTTCGACACCCAACCAGAGAAGAACCAGGAGTACGACAGCTACGAGAATCGTTAGAGCCAATTCCGCAATCCGGATTGATTTTGAGGTTGCTGCGTTTCCGGTCTGGTTTGTCGCTGACACCCTAGTCCCCCCAAAGATCGCGGTATGCACCATTATGCTATTTTGTGTTAAAAGGTTCAAGGTAGTTGCGGCATTTAAAATGGTCGATTAGCCATGCTTCAATCGACCTCCGGTTCATCAACGCACACTCCGGCTTTGACTTTAATGTCCGGCCATGTTGAATGTGTTTGACTCGGTAGGCAGTGTCAAAAGCCCTCAAAGCCTTGTGCTGCCTAGCATAGAGGCAATGACAAAGCCGCTTTACATATCAATATCCAACTATTTTTATCGGAATTATTAAGGGGTGCATCTCAGTCGACGTGAAGGCGGTCAGAAAATCTCGGGGGTCTTCGAAAAGCAAAGAGCGGCTGCCACGGAGGCAACCGCCTTGGTTTAGTGCTAAAGGCCGACGCCTGCCGCTGCGTTCTCCCGAAACAAAGAGCCCTCGCGGATATAGCGCCTGACCATGTTCACGCTCTTGTGTCCAGTCTGCGCCATGATCGCCCGTTCACTCACACCTGCCGCCGCCGCTGAGGTAGCAAGGCCAGATCTAAGCGAATGCCCGGAGTACATAGAAGCGTCCAGGCCTGCCGCATCAGCGCACCTCTTGACCACCAAGGCAACCGCCTTGTCTGACAGGCGCCCATCATGAAGCTGTCCATGTCGGTTGACGCTACGGAAGAGGGCGCCGTCCTTGATACCTGACGCCCCTAACCACGCATGAAGCGCTCTGACAGGGCACGTCGCAGGATTTGAGCCATAGGGAATGCCAACCTTGCGCCCCTGTCCCTCTTGGTCTGTCTTAGATCGTTCCAACGTGATTACCAAGCCCTCCTTAGTGACCTGTACATGGTCAACGTCTAAGGCCACCAGTTCAGAACGTCGGAAGGCGCCAGCAAAACCGATCAGGAGCAGCGCCCTATCACGGATGCCAAGCAGGGAGTTAGGCAAGGTGTCCACCATCGCCCGAATGTCATCCGTCCTGGCAGGCGCCTTACCGTGCTGGACAGTGCCCTTGGTACGCTTGATGCCCTGCCAGACACTATGGAGCGGTTCTAGACGGGTAGAGACGGGAGAATGCCCTGCCGCCTTATGCGCCTGTGAGATCGCCCCTAAACGCCGTTCTAAAGTGCTGACCTTTACCGCGTCAACCTTTGCTGTGAGGTAGAGGGCAAGAGTCTCAGGCGAGGCCGGCATCGCCTGCAAGGCTTGTTCAGCGCACCAGGCGGTGAAGTCCTGCCAGTCGTTCTGATACGCCTTCACGGTGCTTACCGACCTCGACTTGGCAGCGTACTCCATAGCAGTCTGAGCAACCTCCACCAGTTGGGCGCCCTGAACAGTGATGCGCTGATCCACTCGCCACGCCTCCCTAACTTCCGGTAACCTTTACTTATCGGAAACTAGAAACAGCATATCAGCGATGCTTCTATCTGTAAATACTTCCAGTGCAAAGACCGCAAAAGCCACCCCTGAGACGTTTCAGGGGCGCTTTGTTTTAAACCCCTCCCCCCCTCCTACTCAGAGAAGATGTTTAGTCGGGTTGTTGCGGCTCGTCCTGGTCGTCGCCGGAAGAGAGAATGTGCCGTTGAGTCGATCCTGTTTCTCTGCACCTGATCTTGTCTAATGACGCCCAGCAGCGCCTTCTAGCTGATCGGCATGAGGGTAGTCGAGAAGTTAACCCTCCCGGCATCGTGGTTCTACTCAACATGATGCGAACCAGCGGGGGAAGTACACCGCCAACCAGTACCGAACTGACCTCACACCTTGCCAGAAACCCAAGTCAGTTTTGGCGGTCAGCGATAACGAAGCACTTGTCGAAGCTCTCGACGAAACGCCAGCGTGAGTTGACAGTCGCTCAACGGCGCCGCCGAAATGCCTGAACATTGTCCTGTCAGTCATTTGCCGAAACCCAAGCTGTATTGGCGTCTGTCATCGTGAACTACAACGCACGACAGACCGGCCAGCCACCCGCCAGCAAGAGCGACCACCTCGTGGTGCTGGACGTATGCCACCTGTTCGCTCCATGCAGGGACGGCCTTACGAAATCGAAGGGGAGCCACCCATCAGCAGGATTAGTACCGTCATGCACTTGCATGGCGGTCTTTCAACATTGCTACGCCATTACTCTGATCGCGCTGTCAGCGAATGAAAGACTGATGGCAGCGTGAGGATGGCGCCCTAGGGATATTCCTAGATTTCCCTCCGGCCTAGCCGTTAGTTTTGGGGCCGCTCCTGCAAATATCTCGTCAGAAGGGTAAAGCGCCACTAGCGCTAGACCATGCAGGTACTCGCTTCGCTCGTTGGCTTCGAACCCGCTTGACACCTTCGGTGTCAACCGGCTCCTCGCCACCCTAGGCAAGTCTAGTCCTAACCTAATCGGAGACTAGCCCAAATCGGGGGTCTAACCGTAGCCTGCGAAGGTTTGACCACCAGGCCCGAGCCTAGGCGAGGGACTAGCCAGCGTTTGTTTAGGCGCCAAGAAGCGTTAGACAGCGCTACAGCACCGATTAACCCTTCTACTCTGTAGCTCCCGGCAGAGCTCGTCTATGGGCGATTTTCATAAAATCTTACCTTTTAATTTTTGGAAGGGGATTGTCCTAATGTTTCGGTCTCGAAAGTCCCGGCGCACCTTACCCGCCCCATTCGACACGACCGACCTTCACGAGCAGTTCGACCTGCATGATGGCATGACCGTAGCATGGGACTACGCTACCAACCTGGACCCGCGCTCGGCAGAGTCAGAGGTGGCCCGCTGGTTCCTTAGAGGTTGCCACACCGAAACGGAGTTAATGGACGTGACTTCTGGCGACGGAATCGCGATGCTGACTCTCGGACAAATTCGATACTGGTTGCCGAAGGTTAAGGCGAAGCTCCGGGAAATCTTTGCTGACGTTGACCTGTCGCCCAGGTTCGTTGTAGACGGCAGTCCAGAGGCGAGGGAGATTGCCGAGCGCTTTACTTTCCACGACAAGCAGGTTCCCCTGTCTAAGTTGGGTTAAAGAGGCGCCCACAAGCTTCCCATTGCCCCTACGCCAAAAGCCGCTCAAAGAGGCTCTCAGCGCGTTCTAGGCTCATCCTGGTGCTTCGCCAACAAACCGCGCATCCAAACGAAAGACGAGGGTCGCATGACCCCCGTCCTTTCCGTCTATAGGTCCATTCCATTAAGCGGGTTGAACTTTTCGTTCTGGTCCTTCAGCGCAGTCCCGAAGAGGTTGACATACCGCATCGTCATGCTGATCGCAGTATGCCTCAGCATCTTCTGGACAGTGAACGCGTCGGCGCCTGCCTTCACCATCCTAGACGCGAATGTGTGCCTAAACGTATGCGCTGACAGCCGTACCCCGCCGAAGTTCATTACCTCCTTCAGCCTCTTAAAGATACACTTCACCCCGTTCTCCGTCATCTTCGCCCCGCTCCGATCAGTGAACACGTAGCCAGGCCGCTTCTTGAACACATCATCAACGAAAACTCGATACTCGCTGAGTTCCTTACGAAGCTTGGCAGTCATCGGGATGCTACTCTGTTCCCGCTTTTTGCCCAGAACTGTGATAGCGTGGTTCACGAAATCCACATCATCCCAGCGCAAGTTCACCAGTTCGCCCAGCCTCATCCCAGTGCCCAATAGCACCACAATCATGGCGTAATCCCTGTAAGCGTAGAGCGTCTTATCCCGCCCCTTGATGCGCTGAAAATAGCCAAGCATCTCCTTGATCTGCTGGTCCGTGAATACGTCTACAGTCGTAGGCGCCTTCACAGGCTTGATTGCCTTTGTGGGGTTACCCTTGGCGTCAACCAATTCGGTCTGCTGCAGGTAGTTGAAGAACACTCGAAGGTTCTGTAGCTTATGGTTCACCGACGATGGGGAGTTACCCCTTTCCTGCTGGCACATCAACAAGTAACCCTTCACTGTGCCCGGCCGTACGTCAGAGACGTTGACGACCCCATTCGCCACACAGTACGAATGAAACTCACCGAGCGTCCTGCGATAGTTGTCCAGCGTCTTGGCCGACACATTCCTAAACGCGCGATCATCCATGAAGTCCTTCACAGCAAACTTCAGAAGCACGAAAAAGACCACCTTCCACAGCCGGTTAAACAGCCGTAGTAAAGTGGTCTTGGCGTTGCGTATGCGGGTGTTGACGCGACTACCTTAGTCGACAGGGCGCCCAAACCCGCACTGCTCCTATGATGGCGCTGGCGACAGGAATCGAACCTGCAACCCCCTGATTACAAATCAGGAGCTCTGCCAGTTGAGCTACACCAGCATCGTGTGCCGTCCTATCTTACCATAGAACGGCGCCAGACTCAACGGATGTACGGAGGGCTCAAAGGCCCTCCTGATCGATCTACATGCTGGTGCTGATCTGCTCCATGTTCGTCGAGAAGAACTCGGACGGGCCGAACTTGGACGGGACGGGCCGGATAAACGGGGTTGGGTCAAACGGCACCCGGATGCCCGGCCGACGGAACCCGTTTACGCAGCAAGCCACAATCGTCTCAACCTCGGTCTCCGTCTCAAATCGAACAGGACTACAGTCAATGTTGATCGTGCCCACAGGGATCTCCATCGCCGGACTGACCCGCTCGCACTTCCGCTTTCTGCGACCGACATCTTGACTCATGACAGTCTCGACCCTGACGCAGCGTGGTTCCTCCTCTGGACAGGGGCAGACTGATCTTTGGGTACGATGGTGACAATTACAGGGGCGGCCACAACAAGACATGGGGCAAGCCTCCTTCCGGTTCCTTCACCATTCTATGGACAACGGCAGTGGCTTGACCCAAGTAAACAGAAAGACCACCGTTACCGGTGGTCCACAGATCCTATTCCAGCGGGCGCTCAACCCCCGGGTCCCCATTGCGGTGATCCAGGTAGCGCTCCAGCTTGCGCTTGACGCGCTGCAGGGCGTTATCGATCGACTTGACATGGCGGTCCAGTTCGACAGCGATCTCCTGGTAGGACTTGCCGTCCAGGTAGCTCATCAGAACCTTCCACTCCAGGTCGCTCAGGATCTCACCCATCTTACCCTCAATGTCACCGAACTCTTCGCGGCTGATGATCAGCTCCTCCGGATCCGTCACCTTGGAGCCAGAGATGACATCCAGCAGGGTGCGGTCGGAGTCGTCGTCATAGATCGGCTTGTTCAGAGAGATGTACGAGTTGAGCGGAATATGCTTCTGACGGGTGGCCGTCTTGATCGCGGTGATGATCTGCCGGGTGATGCAGAGCTCGGCAAATGCCCGGAAGGAGCTCAGCTTGTCAGAACGGAAGTCGCGGATCGCCTTGTAGAGGCCGATCATGCCTTCCTGAGTGATATCATCCCGGTCTGCACCAATCAGGAAGTAGGAGCGCGCCTTCGCCCGGACGAAGTTACGGTACTTATTGATGAGATACTCCAGAGCAGCGTCCGAGCCTTCTCGGGCGAATTCGACAATGTCCTCATCCGACATCTGGTCGTAGTCGTGGAAGACATCGCGCTGCGGCGTTGCCGACATCGTAGCGGCCCCCCTCCTTTTCCGAACTGCGACTGAGAAGATGGTGGCCTCAGGGAGAGCGCAATCCCTGCAATCCGGCTATAAAGGGCAGTAGAGCGGTCCACGGATGTGGCAGGCAACCTCCTGCGGAGCTAACATTGCGCAGTCCTCGGAGGTTGCCCACCAGTCAACATAACTGCGGCGTTCCCTATCCGGATTATACCTGCTGAAAAGAGCGACCGTCAAGGAGGACCAGCCTTCCGGACCCCTATTTCCGCATCTTTTTTCGGGTAGCTTGCAGGGGTTCGTAGATCCATGTCGAAGAGTAATCAGGATAGATGTTCGGCACTAGGAAGACAGGGTCTGGTCATTATACCACAGGACTCTATCTGGTTGGACGTACAAAAACCTCCCATCGCTTTGCGGTGGGAGGTTTTTCGCGTATAGCTTAGCGGGCGCCTACATCGCGCTGACGGCGGATCTCATAGAGAAGGATTGCGCCGGCGACGGCGGCGTTGAGCGAAGTGACTTGCCCCAGCATCGGTAGCCGGACCATGAAGTCGCACTTCTCCGCGACCAAGCGACCGATCCCCTTCCCCTCACTGCCGATGACGACGGCGAGCGGGCCGGTCAGGCGGGCCTGGTAATAGAGTTCCTTGGCATCCTGGTGGGTTCCAGCCACCCAGAAGCCCTGCTCCTTCAGTTCGTCAATCGTCCGGGCGGTGTTCGTCACCCGGGCGACCGGGACGTACTCGACCGCCCCGGCGGAGACCTTGGCGACCGTCTCAGTCAGGCCGACCGCCCGCCGTTCGGGGATGATCACCCCGTGGGCGCCCACGGCATTCGCCGTGCGGAGCAGGGAGCCCAGGTTCTGCGGATCCTCGATCCCATCCAGGATCAGGAGTAGCGGGTCTTCCCCCTTCGCCTTCGCCTGTGCCAGGATCTCCTCTACCTCATAGTACCGGTGGGCGGCGACCAGGGCGATTACACCCTGGTGGGCTCGCCCCTCTGCTAGGGCATCCAGGCGGCTCCGGTCCTGCTCCTGGATGATGATCCCCGCCTCCTTGGCCAGGGCGATGATCTGGCGGATCGAGCCCTCCTGGCTCCCCTTGGCGACCAGAAGCTTATTGATCGACCGGCCGGCGCGCAGCGCCTCTAAGACCGGATTCCTTCCTTCCAACTGTCCAGACACGGGTCCAACTCCTTACATCCGCTTGAGCGGGTCATCAATATCGGGATTCGTGGGCTCCAGGTAGGCAGCGAAGCTCGGGTACAGGGCGGCGAGTGCCTCGTACATCTGGTAGGCGACGCGCCGGTAGGAGAAATGGCCGCCCTCCTTAGTGCGAAGGCGGATCATGTAGGCGGCCTGGGAGAGGTCCATCCGGAAGAGGGTCCGGCAACGGAAGCCCAGCGGCAGGAGATAGTGGGCCTGTACCGGGTCCCAATGGGCCAACTCCTCGACGTACCGCGCAGCCTTTGCCATATCCGCCTCGTAGCGGGCTTCGGCGTCCGTTCCCACCATTGGCTCAGGGATGGCGGCGCCATGCCGGGTCGTCCAGGCCTGGCGAATCTGGACCGAGCGGCGGTGGCGGTGGAAGTCCCGGTACCCGCCGATATCCATCAGGATATCAAAGGCGAGCGGGGCGCCCTGGAACTCCCGCAGCCATTCGTCATGCGCCCCCCGCTTCTGCAGAGCGGCCTCAAGCACGTCCTTCTTCTCCCCAGCTGACAGGCCAGCCACCCGCTCCCGAATCTGGCCGTAGCTTAGATCCGAGACCCGGTAGAGCAGGGACGCGACCGCCGCATCAAACGGGTCCTCGTTGACGTGGAGCGTGACGGGCTGATCGTTCGTCGGCTCCAGCGCCGGGAGGAGTTCCCGAGCGATCGCTGCCAGGTCCGTCCAGACGGTCTGCTGGTAGGGTGAAGCGTCTGCATACTTGACCAGGGTCGGGGCGACCGGGTAGGGCGCCAGATGTTCCCGGAAGGGCCGCTGCAGGGCGTCCGGAAGGGCGCCGATCAGCGGCTCCAACTGATGGGCTGCGAAGTCGAAAGGTGCGGCCTCGGTCGCCGCCTCTTTGAGGTCGGCGCCCAGGGCTTGGATCTCCGGCAGCGGATCGGCCTGCATCCGGGCGATCTGCCGCTCTAGGGTCCGGGCAGAGGTAATCTGCCCCACGGACGTATTTACACCCAGGAAGAGGTAGTAGCGGGCGATGTCAAAGGCCCGGGCCCGGATGGAGTTGGCGTAGGCGACCTCGGCCATACCGTCCGGACGGGGGTACTGGGCCTCCAGCCGCCCGATCCACTCCTGGGTCGTCTGCTCGTAGCGGTCCATGAGCCATTGGGCGCCGTCAGCATATCCGCAGGGGGCGCCCGCCGGTCCGTAGTAGCCGGTCTGCTTGAACGGCTGGTACCGAGTCGAACGCTCCTGACCATCCCACAGTTGCTCATCCACCAGGCTGATCGCGGCCCAGAGGGAGATGCCCTCGACGCCGAAGGAGAGATGGGCCATGTCTGCGATGGAGGCGTGGCCGTACTTGAAGTACATCGTGTTCAGGAACTTGCGAGTCCGATCCGCGGTCAGCTCCTGAATCGACTCCTGAAGCGACTGGCTGGACCGGCTGTACTTGGCCATAGCGTAGGCCTGCCACTCCGGCGGGACCCCAGTAACAGCGTAGACACGACGCCTTTGCATCAAACCTGCCTCCTTCGCTTCCCCAACACTTCGACGAAGGGGCGCCCCCACCCTGCCCATCTAGCACGTTAACCGGCAGGGGCCGCCCGACTGCTCGGGCGGCCCTACCCCATCCCTAAACCCCCGGACTGCGTTCCAACAGGTGAACCGCCTCCGCCAGCAAGGCGCCCAGCCGCTGGTGGTGACCTGCAAGGTGCAGGTACCCCACCAACGCCTCAAAGGCCGTCGCCATCGCATACTCCGCCGGATCGATCCGCCGTGGATTCTGCCCCTTGGCGTTCCGGCCTCGGCGGACGACCTCCTGCTCCAGCTCGCTCAGACCAGGCAGGAACTCACGCAGGATCGCCGCCTGGGCGCCCGCGCGCACGTAGCTGACCGCGGCCTCATGCAGGCCCTTTACCCGGATCTTGCCGCTGACCAGCAGGTGCTGCCGGACGTAGAGTTCGTAGACCGCATCCCCAACGTAGGCAAGCGTTAGAGGCGGGAGGAGTTCCGGCCGCTCGATTACTTCCGCTTCCATCGCACACCCTGCGGGGTATCCTCCAGGATGATCCCCAAGCCGGCCAGTTGGTCGCGGACCCGATCAGACTCCGCCCAGTTCTTGGCCTTGCGGGCCGCCTGGCGGGCATCAACCAGCGCCTGGATCTCCGTCTCCAGGTCAACCTCTGCAGCCCGATCCAGAATGCCCAGGACACCACCCAACTCAACCAGGAGGGCCGCTGCGGCCTCTACCAGCGTCTTGGAGGCGCCCGGGCCAACCTTCGTGTTGATCTCCTTCGCCAGGTCGAAGAGGACCGCCGTGCCAAGGGCCGTATTGAAATCGTCGTCCATCGCCTCGATGAACCGGTTGCGATACCCAGTCAGATCGGCCAGGACAGCCTCCTCTTCCGTAGCCAGTTCCACGATCGAGGCGGTCTTGGCGAGGTGTGCGAGATTCGCCTTGGCGTTGTAGAGACGCTCTAGCGCGGCCTTCGTCCCCTCGACCAGATCGCGCCTGAAGTCGAGCTGCGTCCGGTAGTGAGCCGAGATTAGATAGAGGCGGACGACCTCCCCATCGAACTGCTGGGTGATATCGTTGACGGTGAAGAAGTTGCCCAGTGACTTGGACATCTTCTCACCCTCGATATTCAGGAAGCCGTTGTGAACCCAGTAGTTGGCGAAGGGATGGCCGGTGCAAGCCTCCGACTGGGCGATCTCATTCTCGTGGTGCGGGAAGGTCAGGTCCTCGCCGCCCGAGTGGATATCGATGGTGTCGCCCAAGTACTTGCGGGCCATGGCTGAGCACTCGATATGCCAACCAGGGCGCCCGGCGCCCCAGGGCGCCTCCCAAGCCGGCTCGCCGGGCTTCTGCCCCTTCCAGAGGGCGAAGTCGAACGGGTGCTCCTTCCGGTCGTCCGGATCCACGCGCTCGGAGGCGCCGGCGATCAGATCGTCCAGGTTCTTGTGGGAGAGCTTGCCGTAGTCCGCCTTCTTGGCGACCCGGAAGTAGACGTCGCCACCCTCAACGGCGTAGGCGTAGCCCTTCTCGATCAACTCCTGAATCATAGCGACCTGCTCTTCGATTAGCTCGGTCGCCCGCGGATGGACATCCGCCTTGCGGATCTTCAGCTTGGCTGCCTGGTCAAAGTAGATAGCGATCATCTCATCGGCCAGTTGCTTGACCGTGATCCCGCGGTCGTTCGCCCGCTTGATCATCCGGTCATCAATGTCCGTGAAGTTCTGCACAAACGTCACCTGGTAGCCGCGGTACTCGAGGTACCGACGGATGGTGTCCGCCACGACAAAGTTGCGCCCATTGCCAATGTGGAAGTAGTCATAGACGGTCGGGCCGCAATTGTAGTAGCGGACCTTCCCTTCCTCAATCGGCACGAACGCTTCCTTCTGCTTGGTAAGGTCATTAAAGATCCGAATGGACACGTGATTTGCCCTCCTGAAGTAGCTGACGTAGCATATGGTTCTCGTTCTCCAGCGACTCTACCCGATTCCCCAGTCGCTGAAGCTCGGACTGGAGCCCCTCCAAGGCGTTGGCGATCGGGTCTGGCATGTGCACGTGGTCGAGCGGATCGACCTTGCGGCCAGCCTGCCTTACAATGCGGCCAGGGTTGCCCACCACGGTACAGTCGGGCGGAATCTGCCGCAGAACGACCGCACCGGCGCCAATCCGACTGTTCTCGCCCACTGAAAAGGAGCCAAGGACGCGGGCGCCATTGCCCACGACGACGTTGTCGCCCAGGGTAGGATGGCGCTTCCCCTTCTCATGTCCCGTACCGCCCAGGGTGACCCCCTGATAGATCGTCACATTGTTGCCGATCTCGGTCGTCTCACCGATCACAACACCCGAGCCATGGTCGATGAAGAAGCCCTCCCCGATCGTCGCACCCGGGTGGATCTCAATCTGGGTGAAGAAGCGGGCGACTTGAGAGAGGACGCGAGCCAGCAGCTTCCAGTTCTTAACCCAGAGCCAGTGGGCAACCCGGTGGACCAGGATCGCCTTGAGGCCCGGGTAACAGAGGAGCACCTCAAGCCATGTGCGGGCCGCCGGGTCGCGCTCGAAAACGACTTCAATCTCACGCTTCAGGCGCTTCAACATCTGTGCTCCCCCCAATCTGCAAAATAAAAAAGCCGCCCCTGACATCTGGTCAGAGGCGGCGAAGCCGCGGTCCCACTCTGCTTAGACGACGTCATACAGACGTCATCTCTCATAACCCGGTAACGGGGGTGAACCGTAAACGCCTAGCGGCCGAGGGCCGTTCGGGCTTAAGCTCCCGGGTGCAACTTCCCTGTCTGGCTCCGGTTCCCGCTTGCAGCCAGGGCGGGAACTCTCTGGGCGGTCAGATGACAGGTACTTCTCCCGATCATAGCCTTGCCAATCTTACACCAGATTATATGGTGCGACCGTCAAAAGTGTCAAGAAATGGCGGGCTCCAACAGGGCGACGGCGTGGGCTGCCATCCCTTCTTCCCTGCCAACGAAACCGAGACCCTCATTGGTCGTGGCCTTGATGCCGATTCGGCGCGGTTCAATTCCGAGCGCCTCGCCAAGCTTCGCCCGCATCGCCTCCACGTGGGGATTGATCTTGGGCCGCTCGGCCAGCAATGTCATGTCCACGTTGACCGGGCGCCAGCCCTCCTCTTTTAGCAGGGCGACGACCTTGGTCAGGAGTTGGACCGAGTCGGCCCCCTTGAAGGCCGGGTCCGAGGGCGGGAAGTAGTAGCCGATGTCCCGGAGGCCAGCGGCTCCCAGGAGGGCGTCCATCAGGGCGTGGACCAGGACGTCGGCGTCTGAATGGCCATCTAGGCCCATCGTATGGGAAATCGTCACACCGCCCAGCACGAGGGGGCGCCCCTCGACCAAGCGATGCACGTCGTAGCCAAGACCAACTCTCACCGGTCTGCCTCCTGTCCTTGGAGAATCGCCTCCGCCAGGAGCAGATCCTCAGGGGTTGTTAGCTTTAGATTGGTGGGGTTCCCGGGGTAGATGCGGACGGGCGCCCCGGTGCGCTCGACCAGGGAGGCACAGTCCGTCCCGCGGAACCCCTCTGCCTGGGCCTGCGTAAAGGCAGCCACCAGGGTCTCCACCCAGAAGACCTGTGGGGTCTGAACGGACCAGAGCGACGCCCGATCCGGCGTTGTCTGAACCAAGCCGTCGGGCCCGGCGACCTTGATCGTGTCCTTGACCGGGACTGCCACCACTTGCGCCGGATGTTCAGCCGCCGCCTGGAGGAGACCGTGAAGCGTCTCCAGCGACAACAGCGGCCGAGCGGCATCATGCACGCAGATCAGGCGCGGGCGGGAATGGACTGCCTGTAGGCCCGCCCAGACCGAGTCCTGCCGTTCCGCTCCGCCCTGAACAATCCGGGTCACCTTCGGCAGATGCCCGACAATCTCCGCCGTCGCAGCCACATCACTAGCAGCCAGGACGATCTCATCCACGAGCGGTGAGTCACTGAAGAGCCGGACCGTCCGGAGCAGAACGGGCTCACCGAGGAGAGGGAGGAACTGCTTCGCAGTTCCTCCCCCCATCCGCTTGCCGCTACCAGCAGCCGGGATAATCACAGAGACGGGGATCTGCAAGCCCTTGATCTGAATGCTCACGGCGCCACCTTCTCTGTCGCAACCCTGGGCTTAGCGAAGATCATCCGACCGGCCGCCGTCTGGAGAACGGACGTAACGACCACACCGATCGTCTCGCCAAGGAAGCGCTTGCCACCGTCGACGACGATCATGGTACCGTCATCCAGGTAGCCGACCCCCTGGCCGATCTCCTTGCCCTCCTTGATCACCTGTACGGTCATCTCCTCACCAGGCAGGACAGCCGGCTTGACGGAGTTGGCTAGCTCGTTGATGTTTAGCACCGGAACACCCTGAAACTCTGCTACCTTGTTCAGGTTGTAATCGTTGGTGACCACCTTGCCGCCCATCCGCTTGGCGACCTTCAGTAGCTGGGTGTCGACCTCCATACCCTCACTGACCCGCTCTTCGTGGATGCGGACCTCGATCTCTGGATCCTTCTGAATGGCGTTCAAAATGTCCAGTCCGCGCCGGCCACGGTTGCGCCGAAGCAGGTCTGCCGAATCCGAGATATGGCGAAGCTCATCCAGCACGAAGGAAGGCACAATGATCGGCCCCTCAAGGAAGCCCGTCTCCAGGATCTCCTTGATCCGCCCGTCAATAATGACGGAGGTGTCTAGTACCTTTGGCGAGCCCTTTGCCCCGAACGATGAGAGAACATCCTCGCGGGCGCCCCCCTCAACCTTGTTGCCCCGCTGAGCCAACGAGGCAAGCCAATGCGCGGCCTCCTCCCGTTTGAAGGTCGCTACGGCAAGGCCAAGGTAGCCACTCACCACAGCGGTCAGAATGGAGAGCATCTGGCCGACCACAGGGATCTCGTTCAGCACCAAGCTCACCAATGCGGCAATGAGAAGGCCTGCGATAAGTCCTACCACACCAAAAATGATATCGATGAATGCAGTCCGGCGCAGGCGACCCTCTGCCCAGGTCACCAACGGATAAATAAAGAAACCGAGCAACCCACCCAGAGCAGCTCCCACCACTAACACGACCACGGTTAACCAGAGAGAGCGCTCTAAGCCAAGTCCACCAGCCACAAACCGGGTTATGGCTGCCAGAACAATGGACGTCAGTGAAAGTCCGCCCAGGCTACCTGCCACCGTCAGGATCGCTCGCAAATTACGCCGCAACATCGCGTCACCTCCGAAACTCAGACTTCTTACTAGGATGCGGCACTCTCTTCCGCTACTTCCGTGGATCCCTATCTATTATGACGGTCCAGATGGCGGAAAAGGTTCTAACCGAGACGAAAACGGCGCCGGCAAAGCCAGCGCCTCAGTTAGCCAGGACCTCGTCAAGTAGGTGGTTGGCTGCCTTCAGATCCAAGTCACGCGCCAGGATGATCTCTGAGAGGAGGATTTGCCGCGCGTTCTCCAACATCTTTCGTTCGCCGCCCGAGAGCCCACGTTCCCGATGCCAGTGCGAGAGATTGCGCACGACCTCTGCCAATTCGAGTATGTTGCCGCTCCGGATCTTCTCCATGTTCGCCCGATAGCGCAGGTTCCAGTTCTTCTCCATGGCACACCGATGGGCTTGAAGAACCTCCATCACCTTTAGCAACATAGGCTCGGAGATTACCTTGCGAAGCCCCGTCTGTTCCAGGTTGTCACAGGGGACCATCACCTGCATCTCGGTGACTGGCAACCGCATAATGAAGTAGCGTTTGGTCTGCCCAAAGACCTCTCGCTCTTCAATGGCCTCAATCACGCCAGCACCATGCATGGGGTAGACCACCTTGTCTCCCACCTCAAACATGGGTTCCCACCTCCAGTCGGCAACCGACGCCTCCCCTGGGGGGGCGGTTCAACCCTACCGTACCACTTGGGTGACTAATTGTCAAGAAACTCGGAATTTAACTACATAACGAGTTAACACTTATTGCGCTTCCTCGACGCTAAATCCGGTCTACGAAACTAAATATTCTACGCAACTGTACATGGCTGGTCAACGGCTTGACGTGTGGCGTCAACAACCTTATGATTCTAAGAAACTGCGGCACAAACCAGGATGCTCCCCCCGATTTGTCCCGTCAGAGACTCTCTGTTAGAATGGGGTATGACAGGTTCACGAAAGAGCCTGACCTCATTTCAATCGTGCGTTCTCGTCACTGACCGTGGTACGGAAGGGTGGGAAGGTCGATGAAGGATCTGCTGTGTGATCAATTTCAAGAGACCGTAGGGGAAACACTAATTCGCCATCGCTCTGTGCTGGACGTCATGGCCAAGGTGCAGGAGACGACGGCTCGGACGAACCGGGCAGTCACGAAGGCGGTCACTACTTGCGGGTGTGTTCGCATTACGGCGGAGAAGCAACTGTTCCCTGTAGATGCCTCGCTCGAAGAGGCCCGAGAGATGCTGACACACCATGTTCAGGGTGCGCTCTGTGAGCAGTGCCGTGAGATTGTGGAGCAGGAGATTGGGCATTCGCTCTTCTACATGGCGGCGCTCTGCAACATCTTTGATCTCAGCTTGTACGACATTCTGCTGAAAGAGCAGAAGCGGATCTCCACGCTGGGGATCTTCACCATCGGTTAGGAAGAAGCATACGGGACGGCCAGTGATGGCCGTCCCGTTATTTTTTGTTAGCTTTCTTACATGTGACGCTCCAGCATCACCTGCTCCCGCAAGCGGCGGAGTCCTTCCTTGATGGCACGGGCTCGGACCTCACCGATGCCATCGACCTCATCCAATTGCTCGATGTTAGCACGCAGGATATTCGGCAGGGCGCCAAATTGGGTGACCAGGTTCTCCACCACCGGCACCGGCAGGCGTGGAATCTTGCGCAGAATCCGGTAGCCACGCGGCGAAACCGGGGTCTCCAGAACCCCGGGGGCTGCGCCATACCCGAGCATGCGCGTGATGGTGGTCAGGTCGACCAAGTCCTCGTTCAGCCAATTGGCCATCTGCTCCCGGACCATCTCCGCTGTTCGACCTTCGCCCAACTGCATGTAATCCCGAATGATCAGGCCGCCCTCTTCAGCCACGTTGGTGACCAACTCCTCCAACTGCATGGAGACAAGGCGACCCTCATTGCCGAGTTCTGAGATGTAGCGCTCAATCTCTGCGACAATGCGCAAGACCATCTCTGTCCGCTGCACGACCAGAGCGACGTCCATCACGGTGCCGAGGTCCTCAAGCTCTAATGCAGACAGGTTGTTCAGCGCTTGGTCCAGGACCGCCTTATACCGCTCCAGGGTCTGCAGCGCCTGGTTGGCCTTGGTGAGAATCACCGAGACGTCACGCAGGACATACCGCATCGGCCCCTTGTAAAGGGAGATGACGTTCCGTCGCTGCGAGATGGCAATGACCAGCTCCCCGGTCTGCTTGGCCACACGCTCTGCTGTCCGGTGTCGAATGCCCGTCTCCACAGACGAAATCGTGTTCTCCGGCAAGAGGGTGGCGTTGGCGTACAGAATGCGCTTGGCATCCGGGGTCAAGATCAGGGCACCGTCCATCTTGGCCAGTTCGTAGAGCGAGGCCGGCAAGAACTCCGTGTCAATCTTGAACCCACCGTCAACGAGTTGCATCACCTGCGAGGAGTTGGAGAGTACGATCAGGGCGCCCGTCCGGGCCCGCAGGATCGACTCCAGCCCCTCCCGCAGGGGCATACCTGGGGCGACCTGCCTCAGGACCTTCCAGAATTGCTCCCGTTCGTCCATCCCTTCACCTCCTTCTTAGGCAACGTTTTCGTTTCCCATTTTACGGGTGCGGACGCGGGGACGCAAGAAATCCCCCATCAGTCCGAACCTTGCTGAACCTTGTTAGAAGAAGTCGAGGGCGGAGCCCAGCGCTTCCATCACCGTCTCAACCCCGACTACTTGCAGGTCAGTCTTGAACGAGATCCCGCGCAGATTAGCCTGCGGCAGGATCGCCCGCTTAAAGCCCATCTTCTCGGCCTCTCGCACCCGCTGCTCAACGTTGGAGACCGCCCGCACCTCACCGGCCAGTCCGACTTCACCAAAGGCGACGGCTGTCGGATCGGCCCGAACATCCCGGAAGGACGAGGCTAGGGCGATCGCCAGACCCAGGTCGACGGCGGGCTCGTCTACAGCAATCCCGCCCGCTACCTTGACATAGGCATCATGGTTGCCTAGGAGGAGCCCTACCCGCTTCTCTAGCACCGCCAGGACCAATTGAACCCGCTTGAGGTCGATTCCGTCCGCAGTCCGCCGAGGGGTGCCAAAGATGGTCGAGGAGACGAGTGCCTGAACCTCGACCAGGACCGGACGCGTTCCCTCTACCGTCGGCACGACGATCGAGCCGGCCACGTCGACGGGCCGCTCCGCCAAGAAGAGGGCTGAAGCGTCCGGGACATCAACCAGGCCAGACTCTCGCATCTCGAAGAGGCCCATCTCGTTGGTGGAGCCAAAGCGGTTCTTGACCGCCCGCAAGACGCGGAACTGGGCATGACGGTCGCCCTCAAAGTAGAGCACCGTATCGACGATGTGTTCAAGAACCCGGGGACCGGCCAGGGCGCCCTCCTTCGTCACATGACCTACGAGGAATGTCGGCACTCCTTCGCCCTTGGCCAGACGCAAAAGTTGGGCCGAACACTCGCGGACCTGGCTGACCGAACCCGGCGCGGACTGGATCTCCGGCCGGTAGACCGTCTGGATCGAGTCCACGATCAAGAGGGCAGGGCGAAGTTGCCGGGCGTGCTCCTCAATCAGGTCCAGGTTCGTCTCTGCTAGCACGTAGAGCCGCTCACCGCCCACACCCAACCGATCCGCCCGCAGCTTCAACTGCCGAGCTGACTCCTCGCCCGAGACGTAGAGGACCGCCCCCTGTCCCACCGCTACCTGGCTAGCGAGTTGGAGAAGGATCGTCGACTTGCCAATGCCCGGATCACCGCCCACGAGGACAAGGGACCCAGGCACGATTCCGCCACCCAGCACCCGGTCCATCTCGCCGGAGCCGGAGGCGAACCGTGGGGCATCCGCTACCTGCACCTCGCTAATAATGACCGGCTTCTCACCCATGGAGAGCCCCGGCGAGATTCCCACCCGGCCTGCCGGTTCCGCTCGTAGCGTCTCCTCCACCATGGAGTTCCACTCACCGCAGCCAGGGCAACGCCCCTGCCACTTGGGTGCGTCGAAGCCACAGTTCTGACAGACGTAGACCGTCTTCTTCTTCGTGCTCATCCGATTCGATCACCTGTGCCTTCTTTACATGGCCTGCTTTAGAAGTCGCCCTGTAGGGAAGGTTCCCCTCACAGCTTCCCCACACCTGTCCAAAGGAGACCCGTAGCCTCTTCAAGATCTAGCTCTACCCATCATAGCGAAAAGGCCCAGTGCTCTAGAGCACTGGGCCTCGTCAAATCAGCGTCGATTAGAAGCGACGGCCGCCGCCGCCACCGCCACCGCCACGGTTGCCACCGAAGCCGCCACGGCCACCGCCGCCGCCAGCCGGACGATCCTCACGGGGCTTAGCCTCGTTGACGGTCAGGGCACGGCCGCCCCACTCAGCGCCGTTCAGGGCGTTGATGACCTCTTCAGCCTTGTCGGCCGGAACCTCGACGAAACCGAAGCCACGGGAGCGACCGGTCTCACGGTCGGTCGCAACCCGAGCGGAGATAACCTCCGCGTACGGGGTGACGGCGGACTCGAGATCCTGGTTGGTCACGGTCCAGGGCAGGTTGCCGAAGTAGAGATTCTTGGTCATGTTCTTCGTGCTCCTTCTCACCAATTACTATCGTGTTCCAGTGCACGAAGACAGCTTCTCTGCAAAGCCAACCCGCTCCCGGACGAACGATGGTTTCATTATACCGCAGCGCGGGAGTGACTGTAAACCCGCCGGGTATAGGACAAGTATGCCCTCCTGTCAAGCCCCTTTATACAGTATCTCGCAAATTTCGTGCAGGAAAATATCAGGATTACGGGAATACTGACCGAGAGAGTTCCCTCAGGAGGTCGTTTTCATGCCCCAGACCAGTCGCCGCACCCTCACCCCGGCTACCCTAGCCCTGATTCTGACAGCCCTGCCCTTCCTGACCGCCTCGGCCATGTTGGCCCTTTCCACGGGTCTGCGCTGGAGCGGCCTGCTCCTCACCTTCGTGCAGTTTACTGGCCCTTTCATGTTCATCCTGTTCATTCTGGGCTCTGGTGCTTTGCTTTACGCTACCACCCGGACAGAGCGACTGACCGACTGGCGGTTGATCCTCTCCGCCCTCTGCCTAGCTGGGGCGCTCGTGAACTTTACGCTCTACTCGAGGTGATGCTGGTATGACCGAACGGGAGAAGATGGTGACGGGCGAACTCTACAACGCGATGGACCCTGAGCTCGTGACCATGCGTGAACGGGTTCGCCATCTCTTTGTCGAGTTCAACCAGACCGGACCGGACCATGAACGCCGGGCTGCCCTGGTACGACAGATCTTTGATCGCTCTGAGCATGTCCCGTATATGGAGCCGCCCTTCTTCTGCGATTACGGCACGAACATCAGGTTCGGCAAGGGTTGCTTCCTCAACTTTGACTGCGTCATCCTGGACGTCGCGCCGGTTGAGATTGGCGATAACTTCATGGCGGCCACGAAGGTCCAACTGATCACAGCGACTCACCCGCTGGATGCTACCAAACGCACCTCTGGCCTCGAGTATGGCAAGCCAATCAAGATTGGTGACAACTGCTGGTTAGGCGCCGGAGCGATCGTTCTGCCGGGCGTGACGATCGGAAACAACGTGGTCGTGGGCGCCGGGTCTGTCGTGACCAAGAATCTGCCGGACAATGTCGTCGTGGCGGGGAACCCAGCCCGGATCATCCGCGAGTTGGGTGATGGCGGTAGCCATCCCTTGTAATCGCTCGTCTAGCCGTTAAAAGGAGGAGCCACCCAAACCGGGTGGCTCCTTTCGCTTTACTCGCTCTTTGCTTCGCTGGCGGTAGCCTCGCTGGCGGTAGCCTCCAGGGCGCCCACCGTCTGGGCGTTCGGCTCCGTCCGCTGGAAGACCATGGTGCCATCCTCGTCGACGACCACATGGACCTGCTCGCCCCACTTAAAGGGCTTGCGCAGCATCTCCTCCGAGAGCGGATCCTCCAGCAGGCGCTGGATCGCCCGGCGGAGCGGACGAGCGCCGTAAGTCGGGTCGTAGCCCTCGGTCACCAGCTTCTCCAGCGCAGCTTCGGAGATCGTCAGGGTGGCGCCGAGCTCCTTCACCCGCACGGCCACCTTCTTGACCTCCAGGCCAACGATCGACTTCAGGTGCTCCTTATCCAGGGCGTGGAAGATGATCAGGTCATCCAGCCGGTTGATAAACTCCGGCCGGAAGAGCTTCTTCACCTCTTCCATCACCCGGGACTTCATCTTGTCATGCGCGGCCTCCGAGGACTCAGCCGTAGCAAAGCCGAGTTGCTTGTCGCCGCGGATCACCTGGGCGCCCGCGTTGGACGTCATGATGATCACGGTGTTCCGGAAGTCGACCGTCCGGCCCTTGGCCTCGGTCAGCCGGCCATCCTCCAACACCTGCAACAGGATGTTGAAGACCTCCGGATGCGCCTTCTCGATCTCATCGAGCAGGACGACCGAGTAGGGGCGCCGCCGGACCGCCTCCGTCAGCTGGCCGCCCTCATCGTACCCGACGTAGCCAGGCGGGGCGCCAACCAGACGAGAGGTGGTGTGCCGCTCCATGTACTCGGACATGTCGATCCGAATGACCGCGTCCTCGTCGCCAAAGAGCGCCTCTGCCAGGGCCCGGGCCAGGTGGGTCTTACCGGTACCGGTCGGGCCGAGGAAGATGAAGGAGCCGATCGGACGCTTGGGATCCTTCAGGCCCGCACGGGCCCGGCGGATCGCCTTGGAGACCGCCTTGACGGCCTCATCCTGACCAACGACCTTCTCGTGCAGAATCGACTCGAGGTTGAGCATGCGGCTCGACTCATCCATGGTCAGCTTGGCGGCCGGGATCCCGGTCCAGGAGGCGATGATATGGGCGATATCATCCTCCGTCACCGTGGACTTGTTGGTCACCTTCTTCTGCTGCCACTCATGCTTGTGCCGCTCCAGCTCTTCCTTCAGCTTCGTCTCCTTGTCACGGAGGCGGGCTGCCTTCTCAAACTCCTGACCCTGGACGGCGGCCTCCTTCTCCTTCTTCACCTCATCCAACCGAGCTTCGAGCTCCTTCAGGTCGGGCGGGGCAACGAAGGTGGAGAGGCGGACCTTGGATGCGGCCTCGTCGATCAAGTCGACCGCCTTGTCCGGCAGGAAGCGGTCGGTCACGTAGCGATCGGAGAGGCGGACGGCAGCCTCGATGGCGGCGTCCGTGATCTCGACCCGGTGGTGGGCCTCGTAGCGGTCCCGCAGACCCTTCAGGATCTGAATCGCATCATCAGCGTCCGGCTCGTCAACCTTGACCGGCTGGAAGCGACGCTCCAGGGCGGAGTCCTTCTCGACGTGCTTCCGGTACTCGTCGATCGTGGTCGCACCGATCGCCTGCATCTCACCGCGGGCGAGGGCGGGCTTCAGGATGTTGGAGGCGTCGATGGCGCCCTCGGCTGCACCAGCGCCGATGATCGTGTGCAGCTCATCGATAAAGAGGATCACGTTGCCAGCCTGGCGGATCTCCTCCATCACCTTCTTGAGCCGCTCCTCGAACTCGCCGCGGTACTTCGAACCGGCGACCAGCGAGGCGAGGTCAAGCGAGACGACCCGCTTCTCCTTCAGGATCTCCGGGACACGACCGTCCGTGATCCGCTGGGCGAGGCCCTCGGCGATCGCTGTCTTGCCGACGCCGGGCTCACCGATCAGGACTGGGTTGTTCTTCGTCCGGCGGGAGAGGATCTGGATCACCCGCTCGATCTCCTTCTCACGGCCGATCACGGGATCCAGCTTGCCATCTCGCGCATGATTGTTCAGATCACGCCCGAACTGGTCGAGCGTGGAGGTGTTCGTCTTACCGGACTTCTGCCCCTTGCTGCCCGACGGCGCCGGGCTACCGCCCGTTGGGGTCGGGGTACCGCCGAGCAGGTGGACGACCTGGTTGCGGACCCGCTCGAGGTCGGCGTTCAGGTTCTGCAAGACCTGCGCAGCGACGCCCTCGCCCTCACGGATCAAGCCGAGGAGCAGATGCTCTGTGCCTACGTAGTTATGGCCCAGGAGGCGGGCTTCCTCGATCGCTAGCTCGACCGTCACCTTCTTGGCTCGGGGCGTAAAGGTGATCTCGCCACGGGTGGAGGCGGTCCCCTTGCCGATCATCTTCTCGACTTCGGAGCGCACCTGCTCCAGGGAGATACCGAGGGCCTGCAACGCCTTGGCGGCGAGCCCCTCCCCCTCACGAATCAAGCCGAGAAGCAGATGCTCCGTGCCTACGTAGTCATAGTTAAGGCGCCGGGCCTCATCCTGGGCGAGGACAATCACCCGCTGCGCCCGCTCCGTGTACCGGCTGAACATGAGTCATAACCCCCTTCTGATCTCTTTACTATACGTGAATGCGCTCCTGCAGCGCTTGGTACTTGTACGTCTCTTCAGAACTGCACGGAGATACGCCCTAGTGGGCTGCCAACCGCTCCCGAATCAACTGTGCCCTGCGCACATCGCGTGCGACGGCGTCCAGCTCCTCCCCTGCCTGCTTCTGCAGGAAGGCGGGCTGCATCTGGATCATCAGCTCATTCAGCAGGCGGACATTCAGTTCCGGGAATAGACCGAGATCGACGCCCAATCGAACGTCGGAGAGGAAGCGCATCGCTTCATTCGAGGTGATGATCCGGGCATTAGCCAGGACCCCATAGGAGCGACAGACCTGATCCTCAACGTGGAGCTTGTTCTCTCGGTACAGGTGGGCCCGGGACTCCTTCTCCAACTCGACAACCTTGGCCCCAACGACCTGAAGGGCCTGGACGATCTCTTCTTCCGACTTGCCAAGGGAGTTCTGATTGGAGATCTGGAAGATCTGGCCGGAGGCTTCGGTCCCCTCACCATAGAGGCCCCGAACAACGAGACCCAGCTGGGCGAGGTGGCGGAAGAGATGACCGGCCTGCTGGGTTAGAACAAGCCCGGGGAGGTGGGCCATCAGGGAGGCACGCATCCCGGTACCCAGGTTGGTGGGACATGCGGTCAGGTAGCCCCGCTGCGGGTGGAAGGCGTAGGAGAGCTTCTGCTCCAGGGCGTCATCCACCAGGTTGACAGTCTGCCAGGTCTCCTCGAGCTGCAGGCCAGGGGCCAGGCACTGAATCCGCAGGTGGTCCTCTTCATTGACCATGATCGAGACCGCTTCATCCCCAGAGATGGCGACGGCTTTGCCCTGGACCTCCCCCGCCTGCTGCGGGGAGATCAGATGCTTGTCGACCAGGACCTGGCGATCGAGCGAGGGGCGATCGGCTAGGCGGTAGAGTTCGACCTTCGATGGTAGCCCCATCAGGTTGATCTCCTTTACCCCTGTCTCGACCTGTTTGATCACATTCTCAGCCTGGGAGTCCGGTAGTCGATGTGGGAAAGGGACCTGATCGAGGTTCCGGGCCAGGCGAATTCGGCTGGAGAGGACGACCTCCGGGTAGGGCCCGGTGGCCTCGGTCCAACGGCTTGCCGGCTTCGTTACCAGCTGATTCCACATGACCCTACTTCCCCCCTGCCTGAAGCTGGGTCTCCAGCTCCTTGATTCGGTCTCTGAGCCTTGCGGCCTCCTCAAACTTCTCAGCCGATATGGCCTGTTGGAGCGCCACCCGGGCGCCCGAGAGCTCCCGCTGCATCCGCACCAGGCCCCCCGTCCGCTTGGGCGCCTTGCCCTGGTGGGTCTCTGCGCCGTGGATGCGTTTGATCAGCGGGGCGAGGTGTGGCCCAAGTTCGTCGTAGCAACGAGCACAACCCAGCCGACCGGTCTCAGCGAACTGGCTATAGGTCATGCCGCAGTGGGAGCAGGTCGGTTCAGCCTGCCGGACCGGGGTGCCGCCCCCTGCAAACGGGTTGGCGCCCTGACCGAGGAAGGAGGCGAGCAGTTGCTGAATCGAGAGGTTGGGGAGCCCGGTGGCGCCCCCTTGGGTGGCGCAGTTTTCACAGAGATGGCTCTCCTGCTTCTGTCCGTTAACAATCACCGTCTGGTGGTACGCGGCGGGACGGCTCCCGCACCGCTGACACTGCATCTTCTTCACACCCCTGCTAGTGACGTGAAAGAGCCAAGAGCATAGCCTTCAGAACCGTGGCTCGGATTCGCTCGGCGTAGGGTGGGTCCATCGCAAGACTCTCTTGCATGAGGGCCGCAGCCATAATGCTGGCCTCCCGCTCGGTCACCAACTTCCGCTCCAGGAGGAACGAGAGCATGGCGTACCCATCCTCTTGGGTGAGCCGTTGCCCGATGCGTTGGTGGACCAAGGTATGGAGCGCCTCGCCCTTCTCCATGTTTAACCGGACGATGCGAATGTAGCCACCGCCACCGCGCCGACTTTCGACTACGTAACCGTGGACCGGGGTAAAGCGGGTGGTCATGACGTAGTTGATCTGGGACGGGGCGCAGTTGAACTTGGAGGCGAGCATTGCACGCTGGATCTCAACGGTGCTGCTCTCTCGGAGCAGTCGCTTCAGGAAGGCTTCAATGTCGTCCGCGAGGTTGGCCATGATCCGCCCCCTTCGTTTGACGTTCTCTGACCTTAATGTAACCCGCTACTCCGACATCTGCAACGGCTATCATGGGCTATTTTGCGCGATTCTGTTCGGTTTTCTTGGCCGGAGGCGATGAATCGCGAGTTTCTGACCTTCTTTGACGTTGTTTGTTGTAGACGGGGCGCCTGGATGGGGCGCCCCGTCTGCTTGTTCCCTTTTGTTTAGGTTATGTCTGCTTGGCTATACTCAACGGTTGAGGTGATGAGCGCCGTGGACTGGATCTCGATCGATGAGGTGGCTGGGCTTCTGCAGTGTAGCCCAAACACGCTGCGACGAAACGAGACGCCAGATGGGCGCTACTGCGCGATTATGGGCTCCTACATTCGAGTCTGGCGGATCCGTCAGGGCGTGAATTGGCAGCGACGGTACAGCCGGACGGAAGTTTTGCAGCTACGTAGACGGATGACGGCCCGTCTCTAGCCCCGAATGAAGGCCGCAATGACCGTAGCCGCTGCCGTAATCAACGTGCCGGCCAGCCCGATCAGGGCGATTTGGATGCCGGGGTTCTCTCGTAGCCAGGTGCGGAGACTCCCGCCCCTCTTCTTATTCGCCTGGTCTTTTCGGTTGGCCACTGGCGCCCCTTCCTTTCGAAAGTTGGTGTTATTGACGTTCATGGATCTTGTCAACAGCCGCGTTGCCGCAGCCATGCTTGGCATCTCACCAACCACCTTGCGATCGTACGAGGATCATTCAGGCAGGTTTGTCCGGATCTATGGCTCGAAGCTTCATGTTTATCGAATCGGTAGTAGCCCCAGTTCTCAACGGCGGTACGATCGTGACGAGATCAAGCGCCTCATTCGCCAGATGAGATTGTACTGAGGTATACGACGGTTATCCCTGCAATATGTCTCCTCTCTGCACGTTGCTCATGGCTCCCGCGGCACAGGAGTCGTGGCACCCGTATGCCTATCTGTACGACCCTAAACTGAAGAAAATGCGAAGAGGGCGCCCCCTTCCGCCGGGGGCGCCCTCATTTGTCTGCTAGAGAACCTCGTAGATCAGGCACTTCAGGTAGTGGCTCTCCGGGTAGCCCACGACGATCGGGTGGTCCGGGGCCTGGGCCCGCACCTCGACCAGGCGAAGCCGCCGGCGAGCATCAAAGGCCGCATCCTCCACTACTGCCTGGAAGAGGTCCGGGTTCATGTGGTAGGAGCAGGAGCAGGTGACCAGGAAGCCGCCCTCCGGCAGCATCTTCATGGCACGGAGGTTGATCTCCTTGTAGCCGCGAGCGGCACCTTCGAGGGCGCCCTTGTTCTTGGCAAAGGCGGGCGGGTCCAGGACGATCAGGTCGAACTGCTGCCGCTCGCTCTCCAGCCGGCGGAGGATGTCAAAGGCGTTCCCCTCCTCAAGCCGAATCTGGTTCTGCAGCCCGTTCAGCTCCGCGTTCGCCCGAACAGCCTGAAGCGCCTCGGCCGAAGCATCGACCGCCAGGACCTCGCCCGCGCCAGCCGCAGCGGCGTTGAGGGCGAAGCCGCCCACGTTCGAGAAGCAATCCAGGACCCGGTCGCCCGGCCGGATGAACTTGCGAATCGCAAAGCGGTTCTCCCGCTGATCCAGGAAGTAGCCGGTCTTCTGGCCCTCAGCTACGTCAACCTGCATCTTCAGGCCATTCTCCGTGATCACGAGCTTCGGATCAAACTCGCCGGTCAAGAAGCCCTTCCGTTGCTGCAGGCCCTCCAGCTCACGGACCGGAACGTCATTGCGCTCGTAGATGCCGCGCGGCTGGATCACGTCGTTAAGGGCTTCGACGATCTCGTCCAGCCACCGCTCGATGCCGAGGGCGAGCGACTGGATCACGAGGATGTCGCCGAACTTGTCGACGATCAGGCCGGGGAGGAAGTCGGCCTCACCAAAGATGACCCGGCAGGAGTCGGTATCCTTCAGAACGCGCTGCCGGTACTGCCAGGCGCGCTCGATCCGCCGGCGAATGAAGGCGGCGTCGATCGGCTCATCGTGGCTGGTCATCATTCGGACGATGATCTGGGACTTCGGGTTGATGTAGCCCTTGCCGAGGAACATTCCTCGGTTGCCGACCACGCTGACAATATCACCGGGCTGGTAGTCGCCCCGGATGTTCTCTACCTCAGACTGAAAGACCCAGGGGTGACCATGGAGCACCCGCTCGTGGCGGCCCCGGGCCAGATTAACGACGGCCATAGCTGAATCGTCCTCCTCTTTCCATACCCACCTATAATCCTTGTTTTTCCTGAGGGCGTCAAGGGTAGTCAGGGTAGGCACCCGAATTCCAAACGTCACTCTGCGCAAAAGGGGTGGTACCCGTGAAGCGACTGGGTTGGCGCGGTCTCTTGCTCCTCGTTACCGGTCTGTTGCTGGCCATCCTGCCAGCAATCAGCTTCGCCCATGACCTCTTTACCAGCACCTACACGGAGGGTGGCGTGAAGATCCGGATCGACGGCATTGACCTGCAGTATGATCCAGCTCCGTACATCGCGCCGCCGGGTCGGACGATGGTCCCGATGCGCGGACTCTTTGAGTCGCTGGGCGCCCAGGTCGAATGGGTGGCGGAGACGCAGACGATCCTAGCGACACGCGGTGACCGGGCGATTCAGCTGCGAATCGGCTCCAACGTGGCCTACGTCGATGGTGTAGCCCGGCCGATGGACGTGGCACCGGCGATCCAGCAAGAACGGACCTACGTCCCGCTCCGGTTCGTGGCCGAGGCGCTGAACGCCTCCGTCAACTGGGACCCGCGGGAGCAGAAGGCTTCGATTACCTCCTCCAGCACGCGGTTGCCGACCCTGGATCTTGCCGATGGCACCAAGTTGCACTACCGGCTGACCATGGTCCAGCTCGCGATGCAGCGCCAACTGACGGTACAGATCGAGCAGCGGGAAGCCTTCCCGGGCGCCGCCTTGATCAAGATCTATGATCCCGCGCAGCCGGAACTGGCCCTTCGGCTGGAGCGTAACCAACTGGCCGACTCTAGCAAGCTTCTCCCGACCAATCTGGCGATCGACGGCTCGGAGACGGCGCCCTGGATCTCCCGCGCGGTCTTCCGGACGCTCGTCAACGATAGCCAGGGGGCGACGGCTACTCTGGGCGGCCTGGCTCAGCAGGCTCAGGAGCCGGCAATGATGTCGCTGGAGGAGTCGACCACCTTTGTGCTGACGCTCCATGGCGTGCGCGTTGCTGTGCCGGCCCTTGTGGTCTTGACGCCCAATGGCGATCGTCTCTGGGTGCTGGATGACGCCAACAACCCGCTTGTCCTGAAGGTTGAGGCGGTCGGCGCACCGATCGAGGGCGCCCCGGCCACCTACGGTCTGCAGCTCGAGCAGGTGGAGTAGGGCTAAGTACGGGTATCCTACCTCCGCAAGGAGGGATGGAGATGACGAAGAATCGACAGCGCGAGTCGGTCAGCGTGGATAACACCGGCAACTACGCCACCGGTCATACCTTACAGGCCGCCTCTGACCTGAAGGAGATCGGGCACGCAGTCCGGGAGACCATCTATGACCGGACGCACCAGGAGACTGCGACGACGGATGGGTTGCCGGGCGCCCAAGCGGCCGCTGACCACCCGCACACGGGTTCGCAGCAAGGCGGGAGATCCGGCAAGTAAGAGGATGGCCCTGGGGAGCAACTCCCCAGGGCCGTTCCCTTTACTCCGTCTCAGCCCGGCCGTGGTGCGCTGCCGCCTCGATGATCGGCTTAGCGTGGGCGGCGGGGACCTCATCGTAGTGATCGAACGCCATGCTGAACCGCCCTCGCCCCTGCGTCATCGAGCGCAGGTCGATCGCGTACCGATGCATCTCCGGCTGCGGGACGATCGCCTGGATCACCTGTTCACCATCCGTAGCGATCATCCCCATGATGCGGCCCCGGCGCTTATTCATGTCACCGAGGATCTCGCCCATGTAGGCCTCGGGGACGCGGATCTCCACCTGCATCACCGGCTCCAGTAGGATCGGCTTGGCGCTCTGGAAGGCCTGGCGGAAGGCGTTCCGGGCCGCGATCTTAAAGGCCATCTCCGAGGAGTCCACGTCATGGTATGACCCGTCCAGCAAGGTGCAGCGGATGCCGTGTACCGGGTAACCGGCCAGCACGCCATCAGCCATCGTCTCCTGGACGCCCTTATCGACCGCCGGCCGGTAGTTGATCGGGATCGCACCGGCGAAGATCCGATCGACGAACTCGTACTCCCCGGCCGGGTGGTGCTCAATCTCAATCTTGCAGTGGCCATACTGACCACGGCCGCCAGACTGCTTCTTGTGCTTGTACTCGGCCGTCGCCTTGCCCAGAATCGTCTCCCGATAGGAGATCTTGGGCGCCTGGAGCGTCGCCTCGACGCCGAACTTCCGCTTCAGCCGCTCGATCATCACGTCCACGTGTGTCTCACCGATACCGGCAGCGATCGTCTCTGCTGTGACTGGGTCCCGGTGAACGGTGAAGGTCTGATCCTCCTCCGTGAGCCGCAGGAGACCGGAACCGATCTTCTCCTCGTCGCCCTTGGACTTGGGGAAGACGGCGACGCCAAAGACAGGTGCCGGGAACTCGACCGGCGCAAGCGTCTCTGCATGCGCCTCCGTACAGAGGGTATCATTCGTGCTAGTTGCCGCCAGCTTGGTCACAGCGATAATGTCGCCTGGGCCGGCCTCTGTCACCGACTCCTGCCCCTTGCCCTTCGGGATGAACAGGGCGGCTAGGCGCTCAGACTTCCCGCTGGTGGCGTTGAAGACGGTAGAGTCAGGCCGGACCGTGCCCTGATAGATCCGCATCACCGACATGCGCCCGACGAACGGGTCGGCCATCGTCTTGAAGACGAGCGACTGGAAGGGGGCGCCCTCTTCGGCGGCGGTCGGCGCTGGGAAGTAGTCGCACAGGGCGTTCAGCAGACTGGCGGCACCGGCATTCTTGGTGGCCGCCGTGGCAAAGACTGGTAGAATCTGCCCCTTCTTGATGCCGAGCTGCAGGCCACGGAGCAGGTCAGCCTGGCTGAGGGCGCCCTCTTCCAGGAAGGCGATCGTTAGATCATCATCTGCTTCCGCAGCGAGTTCCGTCAGGCGTTCACGCAAGGCAGCGACCTCGGTCACCAGGTCTGCCGGGATGGGACTCTCGGTTAACTCCCGCCCGTCGAAGAGGTATGCCTTCTCCTGCACAACATCGACAACGCCCCGGAAGTTGGCCTCCTTGCCGATTGGGAGGTGGAAGGGGACGACGCCCCGGCCGAAGGCTGCATAGAGCGATTCGACCGCCTTCTGGAAAGAGGCGTGCTCGCGGTCAAGCTTGTTGACGACGGCGCCCATGGCCACCCCCGCCTGCACGGCCTGCCGATAGGTCAACTCTGTACCCACCTGCACACCAGATGAGGCGTCAACCACCAGCAGGGCAGACTCCACCACACGCAGGGCGGCGACCACTTCGCCCACAAAATCAAAGAACCCAGGGGTATCCAGCAGCGTAAGCTTTCGCTCACTCCATTCCAATGGGGCAATGCCCATAGCAATGGAGATCTGCCGCCGGATCTCCTCGGGTTCATGGTCGAGCAGACTGTGACCCTCATCCACGCGTCCAAGCCGATCGGTGACGCCGGACGTGAACAGCATGGCCTCTGCCAACGAGGTCTTGCCCACGCCACTGTGCCCAACGAGTGCCAGGTTCCGCAACTGCGCAGTCGGATACCTTCTCACGGCAACCGCCTCCTCAAGTGAAAAGACTTGCGGCCGGTTAGCAATCTCCGAGGACGCTGCGATTTTCGCGCCCGCAGGGGATTGCTGACTGGAGAGATCGGCGACTTCCGCTGACGTAGTGATGGCAGGCCCGAAGGAAGTTGCCGATCGATATATGTGGGGGACTAAAGATTTCGACTCTATCCTTCCGCCCTCCTGCCGCCTCTGGTGAATTTTATCTAGGCGAGACGCGTGCTATGTCCATTTGACGGGAAAGCTAGGGGTCGAGGTGAGCGCGATGAGCAAGCGGCACGTGAACGTCCCCGGGCTGAATACCGATCACCAAGCGGGAAAGGATCCCTCCCCGCAGGGCCACCATCAGGCGGCCCATCGGACTGGCTACGACAACAGCGACCAGGACCCGGAGCGCCAGAAGTTTGAGAACTCCGAGCCGGGGCCTGATGTGCGGCAGGATGGCGTCTACTTCTACGGTTACAAGGGTGGACGAACGGAATCGGGCGAATAGGGATGGCAAAACCCCCGGGATGACCGGGGGTTCGTTCTTTTGCGGCGGACTACTCGCCCAGGACTAGCCGGACTAAGTCGTGCGGTTGCTCGACCCAGAAGTCGGGCTTTAGCGCCTCCAATTCGGCGCGGTCTTGAATCGTCCAGCCGACGCAGATCGTCTTGACGCCAGCGTTTCGCCCGGTGCGAATATCGAAGTGGGTATCGCCCATCATCAGGATCTCCGGTCCGGGCTGGACGCCTAGCTTTTCGCAGGCTACGTAGATGGACTCCGGGTCAGGCTTGGGCTTCTCGACTTGATCCACACCAATCAAGAGATCGAAGTACGGATGAAGGCCGGCCAGTTCCAGCCCCCGCCTGGCCAGCTGCGTATGCTTGGATGTCACAACCGCCAGCTTTACCCCGGCGGCATGGAGCTGGTGGATCGCCTCCTGGACTCCCTCATAGCGCTCGATCAACCGGTCATGATGCTCCAGATTGAAGGTGCGGTAGAAGTCGCAGAGCTCCTGCGCCCGATTCGCATCGTAGCTAGCCATCGTGTTCATCAGGGTCTCACCGATGTGGGCCCGAATCGTCTCCCGTGGGATCGTAAGGTTCAAGCATGTACGGAAGACATGGTCGTAGGAGGCGATGATCAACTCGTTGGTGTTGATGAGGGTCCCATCAAGGTCGAAGAGTACAGTCGAAAAGCGCATGGGAGACCTCCTGACGTGTTCGCTCTGGGAGCAAAGGGCGCCCCTACCGGCGTGGCGAAGAGGGATTAGCGGGGGTGATCAGATGGCGCAGGTGGGACTCCACGGCCTGGCTGGCCTGGTCATTGGCGAGCGCATTCTAACCCGATTCGTAAAGAGCCGTGTGGCTCGCCGCGCCCTTCTATGGGGGTTCGTGGTGGGAAACATGGTGCCCGACCTGGACTACGTGGCCGTGGTAGCTACCTACCCGGTCGACCAGACCCTGGCGATGCACCTGCACCGCTCCTTTAGCCACAGCCTGCTGGCAGCCCTTGCCGTGGGTGTCGGCTTTGAGCTAATCGCCCTGCTGCTGCGTGACCAGTACGCGCGATTCCTTGGCTATGGACTGGCCTGGGGGATTGTGGGGCATATCCTGTTTGATATTCTGATCTGGTTTAGCCCCGTCGATCTCTTCTGGCCCCTCTCGGTCTGGGGGATCATTCCACCGGTGAACCTGTGGTCTTGGTGGTCGACGTCCTTTATGGCTGGTCAACTCCTGGGCGCCGCCGAGTTTCTGGCGTTTGCGGTCTATTATGACCGTTTGGCTTCACTTGGACAAGCGTTGGGCACCAACCCAGACGATGTGCCGATGGTCCAACGGATGGCGACGCTCTGCTTGATCATCTGGGCGGTCCTGACCGGACTGGCGATCGACTTTCCGGTGATGACCTACAACGCCGTGGTCTACGTGGCCCTGGGGCTAGTCTTTATGCCAGCGGTGATGTACCTGACCTGGCGGATGCAGCCGACGATCGAAGTCTGGGCAGTGAAGGCCAAGACGAGAAAGACAAAAAGTAACCCCGGATGACGCGGATGTCGCGGATACTTGGTGATTCCCTGCAGGTCCCGATCTTTAATATGGGATTTGTTTTTCATCCGCGTAATCCGCGGTTAAAAATAGAAAGAGCGAACCCAAAGCGGGTTCGCTCTTCGTTTGCTTCCTAGGCCCGACCCTCTGCCGTGGCGGTCGGGTGCAGCTCGTCGGTGGCCACCACGAGGATGGCGCCCTTCGCACAGACCTCTTCGCACTCCTTGCAGCCAACGCAAGCGTTCGGCTTGGTCAGGACGGCGACGCCAAAGAACTGACCCTCGCCCGCCAATTCCAGGCAGTCGAACGGGCAGATCTCAATGCAGAAGTCGCAGCCGGAGCAAGAGACCGGGTCGATGACCGGCTTGGGCCAGTCAACCCGCTTCGGGATGCGGGGCTTAAAGACACCGAACTCGTCCGCGATCGCGAGGACCGGGCATGACCGGACGCAGGCGTCGCAGTCAATGCAGAGCTTCGGATCGATGTAGTGCAGGGCCTTCCGCTCGCCGCTGATCGCCTCAGTCGGGCAGACCGTTACGCAGGCGGTGCAGCCAATGCACTTGTCGTCAATAAAGTGAGCCACGGTTCTCTTCCCTCCTTCGCAGCCGAGGGGACGGTTCTCACTTAAACTTGAGTCTTCACTTCGCTCTTGGTGGGGGCGGTCCCTTCCTGCCGGAAGAGACGGGTGAGACGCCTGCGCCGGGGCTGGTCCAACACCTCTTCCGTCCAGGTCGAACGAATGAAGCTAGCCAACTCCTCTGTGTTCAAGACCTTCACCCCGTCCCCCGAGTACTCGGGCAAAGCCCGTCGGCGGGTCAGAATGACGACCGGGGTGACGGCTAACGGGGCGCCATCAAGGGCGCCCTGCGCCGCTACAGCATCAGCAGAGAGCCGATCCCGTAGCCAACGCACCGCATCCTCTGCCTTGAACCGGGCCGCAATCACCTTGTTGCCCGCACGGGCCTTGAAGGCCGTCTGGGCAACATCATCCACCACCACAGCGACCAGGCCACCCGGTCCAACGACCAGGTAGTCGGGACGGTCGTCCCGTTCGGTGGACCAGTCCGTCAGGAGGGCCTCCGGCTCGAGCGCCTTCAGCGCCTCCTCCAGGCTCTTCTTACCAGCGTTCGCTTGGTAGCGACCGGCGGCCAGAGAGCCGAAGAAGGCGAAGAAGAGGGCGCCCACGGAGGCGAACTCGCGGAACTGACGGATTCCCGTCACTTCCCCGCCCTTCCAGAGTGCACCGATCAGAACAGCCATCAGACCAAGAGTCATTAGGTACCGTCGCATCATGAGTCCCCCTGTCGGGGAAGGGAGGGGCGCCCCTCCCACACCCTACTTCGGAGCCTCAACGCCCAGGGTCAGCAGATACTGGGCGATCGTCTTGATCTCGTCGTCCGTCAGCTTGCCCTTGAAGCGCGGCATGCTGTACGGGGTGCCCTTCGGCGCGATGGTCTGCTTGCCCAGATCCAGCGCCGGCGCGCCCTTGACGTCCGGCTTGTTGGTGGTGCGGTTCGACCACCAGTAGAGCGGCATGCGCTCGTTGTGCGGGACGGCCGGGGTCTGGTCAGTGTCCTTCTTAACCGGCTGGTTCGCATAGGAGATCCAGCGGGTCAGGAACGCCTCGTCTACGCCCCAGAGGCCGACCTTAGCGAGGTCCGGGCCGACCTTACCGCCCACCGGCGTACCGTTGTTGGTAACGCCCAGGGAGTGGCAGTTCAGGCACTGAGACTTCTTGGTGTCCTTCAGGAGGGCGATGGCCGCCGCGTTCTTCGAGTCGTCCTGGTTCGGGAAGTGCAGCTTGTTCTTGTCCGTCACGGCTGCGACGCCGTTGTCCGGAGTGAACTGGCCCACCATGCCGTTCCACTGCTCACCGGTGGGGTCCATGATGAAGAGCGTAACCGCCTTGACGAAGTGATCGTCGAGCGGGCCGCCGTTCTCCTTACCCCAGGTCGGCATCGCGGTGTAGGAGAGATAGTTGCCGTCGGCCATCTTCACCCAGTGCGGGTTGGTGGTACCGGGGCGCCCCTGTGCAATCGTCTTGGAGAGGAAGGTGTAGACCTCGCCGCCCTCAGACGACTTGTAATCAACCTGGTAATCGGGCCGGTTCAGGGTGAGGCCGATGGAGCCCTCGCCGGCGGGGCCATGGCAGGTCATGCAGTTCTCTGCATAGATCTTGGCGCCCTTCAGCACATACTCTTCGTCCTGCCGAGCCTCAGCAGCCTCCATGCGCCAGTACTCGCGCACGCAGTTGCCAAGGAGCAGGAACGAGAGCAACATCGAGAGCAGCGTGATAATCTTATACTTTCTCGCGTTACGCAAGTCCTTGGACTCCTTTCCTTGCGGCGTACCGGCCTAGTAGTCGCCGATCCAGCGCTGGATGAAGTAGACGGTCACGAGGACGCCCATGAAGAGCGTGAAGATCAGGAGGAGCTCCATCGCTTCAGAGACGTGGATACCATGGTACCAGGGCATGTGCACTTCAATGGCACCTGCCGTCTCAGCCAGCTGCGCCAGCATGGCGTTCATGTTTCCTCGCCTCCCCTCTAAACCTTGGTCGACATCGACGGGTCGTACTTGGTCCGCTCCGTGATCTTACCGGTGTTGACCGAGATCTTGTCGCCCGTGATCTGGATCTCCATCTGATCAAGCGGGCGCGGCGCCGGGCCTGCTACGTTCTGGCCGTTGATGTCATAGACCGAACCGTGGCAGGGGCAAGCGAACTTGTGCTGGGCCTCATCAAACGGGACCGTGCAGCCCAGGTGGACGCACTTCCAGTAGAGGGCGTTGAAGCCCTCCTCCGAGCGGGTCAAGTAGAACTTGCCCTCACGGACCTTGACCACGTCACCAACCTTGATCTCCGAGAGCGGGGTCGGCACGTTGACCACACCGCCGAAACCGGAGAGCTTGATCGGCCAGAACATGCCGCCAGCACCGCCGGCGACCGTTCCGAAGAAGGCGCCGATGGTGGCGAACATGGAGCCGCGAAGCATCTGGCGACGGGTTACGCCGTCCTGTCCAACCGGGGCGTCTGCCGTGGGCGGAACCGCAGCACCGGCTGGCATCTTGGCGTTATCTGCCATGATTTTGTTCACCCTTTCCGAACTGACTGCGGTTATACCGGCGGCTCGACGTTCCAGGGCCACATCAGATGCATGGAGTGGCCACGGAAGGCGGTGCCGATGATGGAGAGCACCACGAAGGAGACAAAGTAGAACGTGTAGAGAGCGATCATGATCTCCCGCATGTTCGGCTTGTATCGCTTCTGGATCATCCGGACAAGGATCCAGGGGATCGCGATCATGAAGATGATCGGGATCAGGATCTCGCCGACCCAAGAGACCATATCAGCCGGGATCACCTGACCGCCCCAGAGCTTCGGGACCGACTGGAGAATCCACTTCACGAACGGGCCAATGCCGTGGGAGCCATCCGGCATGCCGCTCACGTAGAAGAACTCGTCGAAGACGACCAGGAAGATCTCGGTGATGGCGGTGTAGATCGCCGCGAAGATGGCGATCGGCACACCACGCTTGGTGGAGAACCAGATGCCCGTGCCGCGACGGTCCTTGTCAATGTAGGGAATCAGACCAACCAGGACCAGGGCAGCGGTCGGGACCATAACGCCCGCGAGCGCCGGGTGCATGTGAAGCAGGAGTTCCTGCAGGCCCAGGAAGTACCACGGCGCCTTCGCCGGGTTTGGCGTCTTCTCGGGGTTGGCAAGGTCCAGCAGCGGAGCATTAACGAAGGTCGACATGATGGTCAGCGCCAGCGTCATCGCCACGGCCATAATCGCCTCGATCGAGACGAGATACGGCCAGGTGTAGACCATCTCTTCCTTCTGCTGCGACTGGACCTTGGGGCCAGCCTGCTGATACTTTTCAGAGACGTCAGCCACGGGTTGCCCCTCCTTCCTAGATCTGCTCGACGTCGAGCTCCTCGTCGTCGTACGGAATCGGCGTCGAGATGCCGCCGTCCTTACGAATCCGCCAGAAGTGCATGGCCATCAGAGCGATGCAGGCGAGCGGCAGGAGGATGACGTGGAGGGTATACCAACGGATCAGGGTAGCCGGACCGATGTCGTAGCCGCCAAGCAGCGCCTGCTGCACGTAGGTACCGACGACCGGGGAGACCTTCGCCATGTTCGAACCAACCATGATGGCCCAGAAGGCGAGCTGGTCCCACGGGAGCAGGTAGCCCGTGAAGGAGAGCAGAACGGTGACCAGGAAGAGCAGGACACCGATCACCCAGTTGAACTCACGGGGCGCCTTGTAGGAGCCCGTGTAGAAGACGCGCGTCATGTGCAGCCAGACGGCAATAACCATGCCGTGCGCCGCCCAACGGTGCATGTTTCGGGCGAACTGGCCGAAGATGATGTTGGTCTCCAGGAGCTTCATCGAATTGTAGCCATGCGGAACGGCCGGCACGTAGTAGAACATCAGCCAGACGCCCGTCAGGGTCAGGATCAGGAACATCAACAGCGAAATACCACCAAGACCCCAGGTGTAGCTAACCCGCACCGCACGCCGCGGTAGCTTTACCGGGTGTAGGTGGAGGACCACGCTGTTCAGAATGACAAGGACCTGATTACGGGGCGTGTCGGGGTAATCATTCCGGTAGATAGACTTGTACAGCGCAGTGTTCTTAAACTTGGACCACAGGCTCACTGAACGTGCACCTCCCTTGAATGGGGAGCCAAGGCTCCGGTTCCGGACCAATAACGCTGAGAGCGGGCATCGACAGCTTCCAGTTGGTTAAATCTATCCCCCCTGGATTCTACGGAGCTAAGCTTTTATCAACATACACGAAACAACATCATAATTATAGCTTTGAACCTATAGCACATCAATCGAAAATGGGAGGGAAGTAACAAAAGGGTAGAATCGCCCAGCAAGGGGTAGTTTCATGGTAACAAGCCAGAATCCTCCACGTTTATCGGGTGATGAGCCTAGGTGGTATAGGGTCTTCACCCTAGGGGCGCCAAATTGCCACCTCAACACCATATGGACAGGACGGTATTCATAATGCTAGTATCGTGATGGTATTTAACCAGTTCCGGGCGTCATATCTCTTTTTCTTAGGGTGTAAGCCCTAGTTCATAGCCCTTTCGGGCTATAGAACTAGTGGCTAAGACCGATTGGCGATCGGGATCCGGTTTGGCAAGATGTATGATGAAATAAGCTTGCGTAGGAGGAAACCAATATGAAGAAGACTCTGATGCTCGGCCTCGTTGCGGTCCTCTCCCTCGGCGCCCTGACCGCTTGCGGCGGTTCTTCCGGCGGCAGCACCCCCGTCACCATCGAGATGGGCAAGGATGGCGAGATGGCCTTCAACCCGCCCCAGTTCACCGCTAAGAAGGGTGAGAAGGTCACCGTTAAGCTGGTCAACAAGGACAGCCAGGCCCACTCTTTCGTCATTGCTGACTTCAACGTCAAGTCCGGCAACGTGGCTGCTAACCAGACCAAGGAGGTCACCTTCACCGCCTCCAAGACTGGCGAGATCGAGTTCCACTGCGACGTCGCTGGCCACAAGGATGGCGGCATGGAAGGCGTCCTGAAGGTTAACTAAGCTACAAAGCTACGAAACAGAACCGGGCAGCCGTTTGGCTGCCCGGTTCTGTTTTCATAAGGCGCCATCTGCCCGCGCAGACTAGATGCGGGAGGGATTGCCGATGCCGCGCCGAGTGAAGCACTACGCCCAGCCGCAGATCGCCCCGACCGCCGGTGACCTTGGCACTGAGGCCTACAACGCCAATCTGCGCCACATGGAACCCGGCTACGACTCACCAACCTTTGACGGCCCAACCGCCGGTACGGTGCCAATCTGGCACCACACGGAGCCGTCCAACCCGCCGCCCGGACAGCACGGCATGGACGCCCAGGAGGTCAAGATCGGCCTGGATCTGCCGGTCAGCAAGGCCCACCGGGAGCAACATGCTGGCGGCAACGCGGGCACCAAATGAGCGGAGCGGGGTTTCCCCCGCTCCGTTTCGTTGTTACCGGATGTCGAGCACCTCGTAGCGAAGCATGCCCACGGGCGCCTCCACCTCGACCACGGCGCCCACGGCCTTGCCAAGGATCGCCTGGCCGACGGGGGATTCGTTCGAAATGCGATGGGCCATCGGGTCGGCCTCCAAGGTGCCAACGATCACGTAGGAGATCTCATCACCAAACTCCAGGTCCCGCAAGAGGACCGTATTGCCCAGTCCAACGGCGCTCGCCCCGCTCACCGGTGCATCCATGATCCGCGCGTTCCGGAGGGTCTTCTCCAGAACCAAGATCCGGCCCTCAATAAAGGCCTGCTCGTTCTTGGCGTCCTCATACTCCGAGTTCTCAGCGATGTCCCCGTAGTCGCGCGCTTGCTTGATCCGATCCGCCACCTCGAGCCTCTTGACCGTCAACAGGTGGGAGAGTTCTTGCTCCAACTGCTTGAGCCCCTCTACGGACAGAAGGACTTCCTTTTCTGCCATGCGCGTCCGCTCCTTCGAACTGGGATGTCACCGGTGGCCCCCTACGAACCAGGCCAGGGTACCCGATGTATACGAGGGGTTGTTTCGGCTCTATGACGCCTTCAGACCATTCTGTTTGCGTTTCACCCATTATATGGTCACCGTTTCTGGACGTCAACAGGTGAATCTAGTTTTTTCTGTGTTTTCTGTCAGTAAACTGGTAAAACTCAGTGGTTGATCCGGCCCTTTGGCTGTGCTAGGTTGGTCCAGGTATATGCTTAAATAAAGTGGGGGTGAACCGATGCTTGCCCCTCTTTTGGTTGGGACGCAGCGGATCTGGTCCCCCGATCGTCGGTCGCTACGACGCTCGATTCTGCGTCTGGCCCTGCCCATGGTCGCCGAACAGCTCCTGACCACGCTAGTTGGCATCGTCAATATGATGCTGGTCAGCCGCCTGGGTCGAGAGGCGACGGCCGCAGTTGGACTCTCTGGCACGCCGTTCAACCTCTCGATCGCCCTCTTTCTGGGCCTAGGGATCGGCACCACCGCCCTGATCGCCCGGGCGGCGGGGGCGGGGAAGGAGTCCGAGGTTGAGGCCGTCACCCGCCAGTCCTTCTGGATGGGCTTGGTCGCCGCCCTCTTGGTCTCCACGCTCTACTGGGCCACTGCCCCGCAGATCATGCACGTGATGGGCGCCGATGCAGCGGTCACCCCGCTCGGTGTCACCTACCTGCGCTGGTCCGCCCTCGGCTTCCTGCCCATGCAGTGGTCCCAGGTGATGTACGGCGCCCTGCGCGGTCGGGGCGATACGCTGACCCCGCTCAAGATTGGCCTGGTGGTAAACATCCTAAATGGCCTTCTTTCCTACGCCTTGATCTGGGGCCGGTTCGGCCTGCCCGCCCTCGGGCTAAAGGGGGGCCCGATCGGCGAGGCGAGCGCCTTTGCAGTGGGCGCCCTCCTCGTAGCGCTCTTTCTCTTCCGGAGTGAGGGGTCGGTCCGCCTCCGTTGGCACACGCTCTTCCAGGTTGACCTCGGCCTCATCGGCCGGATCCTGAAGGTAGGTCTGCCCACGGCTGGCGAGCGAGTCCTGGGCTCCCTGGGGATGATCTCCTTCACCCGGATGATCGCCTCCCTGGGTACGGTCGCGATCGCCGCCCACCAGATCACCATGAATGCGGAGTCGATCGCCTACATGCCGGCTCAGGCGCTGGCTGCCGCTGGCACCGCTCTGGTCGGGATGCGTCTGGGCGCCAAGGAGCCGGACGGCGCCACGCAGGTAGCCAAAGAGACCGTACTCCTGACCGCCCTGACGATGGCCCTCACCGCCTCCTTCTTCGTTGTGGGCGGCGGGCCGTACATCCGGCTCTATACGGGTGATCTGTTGATGGGCGCCCTGGCGGTCCAGATGCTCCGCATCGCCGCCCTCTCCGAGATCCCCATGGGGATCACCTTCGCCCTAAGTGGCACGCTTCGGGGCGCCGGCGATACCATGCCGATGATGCTGGTGACGGCTGCTGGCGTCTGGGTGGTCCGGCTCTCCGTGGCCGCTCTGCTGATCTTCGGGCTAAAGTGGGGGCTCGCAGGCGCTTGGACAGCGATGATCTTCGACTGGCTCTTCCGGATGGGCTTCGCGGCCTGGCGTTTCCGGCTGGGCAAATGGCGCACAATCAAGGTGTAATGCAAGACCCTCCCCGATCACCCGGGGAGGGTCTTTGGCTTAGGGGCGCACCCACTTACCGATATAGTAGATGGAATTGCCGTCATAGACGTAGATATCGCCGTCCTTCTCCTTGCCCACGTGCCACGTCTTGCCCTCCTGGGCGCCCGGGATGGTGATCGGGTAGTCTCCGCTCCCCTTCTGCCACTGCCCCTTGTAGGTCTTCCCGTCCCACTGGCTGTTCCAGACGTAGGTACCGTCAGCGTTCAGCTTCAGGGTCGAAGCGGTCTGGGCGCCCGAGCCAGTCACCTGGGTAACCGTGTCACCGTTGTCGATCTGGAAGGAGGCGCCGGGGATGCCCAGGCCGTACTCCCCCCACGAGAAGCCATAAGGCGACTCCTGGCGTGTCGCCGCTGGCTGACCAGCAGCCTTTTGTGGCGTCGACCCTATCCGGCCTGATCCCTGCGGTTCCGTCGACTTCGATGTTACCCCGGCACAGCCACTCAGAACCCCGGCCAGCAGGACGACCGCTAGAAGCCACCTGGACTCTCTCCGCAACGTGCACTCCTCCAATCGATACTCTAACTTTTCATGCCATTACCACAATGATCGTGGTATTTCCTGCCTGCAACAAAAACCCTCCCCGAACTTGGGGAGGGTTTTCATATTGACTATCGGGCGCAACTCTCTTCATCAGCGAATGCGTCGCAGGACTGGGGCGCCTCGGGTCCCTCTTCGGTGGTTACCAGGGCCTCAGGCTCGGTCGCCTTATAGGCCTCGTACCGCTCCAGGTAGGCCCAGAGGAGCGAGCGCAGCTCATCCGATGTCTCGGCCGTGTTGATCTGGGCCCGGGCCTCAGCGGAGCCCCAGAGGCCCTTCAGGTACCAGGCCGCATGCTTGCGCATCTCGCGGGTGGCGATATACTCGCCCCGATACTCGATCATCAGGTCGAAGTGGCGCATGGTGGTCTCGATCCGCTCACGGGCGGCCGGTTCGGGCAGGAGCTCGCCCGTGGCCAGGTAGTGACGGAGGCGCCCGAAGAGCCAGGGGTTGCCCATGGCGCCCCGGCCGATCGCCAGGCCCCGAACCGCCGTCGTCTTGAGCCGGTGCAGCGCCTGCTCCGGCGTCGTGATATCCCCGTTGCCAATGACGGGAATCGTAATCGCACGGGCGACCGAGTCGATCACATCCCAGTCAGCATTCCCGCTGTAGTGTTGCTCGCGGGTGCGGCCGTGGATGGTGAGCATCTGGGCGCCCGCCGCCTCCACCCGCTGGCCCATCTCAATGGCGTTGATGGTGCTGGAATCCCAGCCGATCCGCATCTTGACGGTGACCGGGATGGGGCCTACCTCCCGGATTACCTGACGGACGATCTCTTCGGCCACGTCCGGCTCCTTCAGGAGCGAGGAGCCACCGCGGCCCTTCGTCACCTTGGGCGCCGGGCAACCCATGTTAATATCGATGAAATCGGGATTCTCCAGTTCAACCACCTTGGCGGCGGCCTTCGCCATCGTCTCTGGGTCTGCCCCGAAGATCTGGACGGCGGCCGGGCGCTCGCCGGGTAGCAGCTGGATCATCTCCTGGGTGCGCTTCGAGTCAAAGAGCAGGGCTTTGTCCGAGACGAACTCGGTCACGACAAAGCCACAGCCCTTCTCCTTGCAGAGCAGACGGAAGGGCCAGTTGGTGACGCCGGCCATTGGCGCCAGGGAGACGGGGAAGTCGATCGTCAGGCGGCCTACCTGAATAGGGGCAAGCTCAAACAGCGGCACGGCGGCCACCTCCTGTCACAGGACTAGCGGGAAGTATTATACCCGGATTCGGTCAACTGGTCCACTTGCAGGCAGGTGACAAATCCCGAGGATATGGCGAGTTTAGCGCCGCAGAGGCTTGTCACGCCGCAGCGGGAGCAGGAGCCGGTGCCCTCATGTACGAAGTTTTTGAAGGACGAATCTTTGTTCGTAGATACCCCCAGGAGGCGAACATTTGTGCCGATCTCCCTGCGGCAGGCGAACCGGTTTTTGCTTACGCGTCAGCATCTCCTTCAGCCAATTACCGATCCGATTCAGGCAGCGATCGATGCCTGTGGCCTGCAGGCACAGATCCCCTCCACCCCCGCCCTCTCCCTGCGGGCACGGGTCTCAGGCTTTACGCGTGCGGACTACGACCGGCTCCTCAAGCAAGAGAAGCGTCTGGTCCGCACCTGGGCGATGCGCGGCACGGTACATACCCTGCCGACGGAACGGCTGGCCCAATATATCCGGCTACGCCGCAACGGGCTAGACGGCTATGAGCACTACCTACAGGCTGACTCCGCCCAGCTGGCGGTTGAGGCCGACCTAGTCCTTCGCCTGCTGGCAGAGCGGCCGGCCAGCCGTCAGGAGCTGGCCCGGATCGCCGTGGAGCGGGGCCTGGTAACACCTGAGCGTGCCGCCCACCTGTTTGGTCCGTGGGGCGGGATTCTGCACTACTTGGGCCGGTCCGGGCATACGGTTCACCTACCGGATGAGGGTCGAGATGTGCGGTTGGTCCGGATCGAAGAGTGGCTGGGGGCGCCCCTGCCGGCGGAACCGATCGAGGTACTGGAGGATCGCCTGCTGGCTGACTACCTGGCCGGATACGGTCCGGCCACGGTCCACGACTTCGCCCACTTCCTGACGATCCCGGTCGGACGGGCCCAGGCGATCTTCGACCGGGCGGCAACCTCCGAGGACACGGCGAGTTTAGCGCCGCAGGAGGTTGCCGCCCGGAGGGCGCCCAACCTGGCTGAGGTTGATTTAGCGCCGCAGGAGGTTGCCGCCCGGAGGGCGCCCAACCTGGCTGAGGTAGGGATTGCCGCCCGGAGGGCGCCCAACCTGGCTGAGGTAGGGGTTGCCGCCCGGAGGGCGCCCAAACTGGCTGAGGTAGAACTGGAGGGCTCCAAGCGCAAGCACTACCTCCCCGCCGCCCTCCTGCCAGAGTTGCTCGCCATGACTGGCGAGGAGGAGGCGCCGGTCCACCTCCTCCCCCGCTTCGACTCCCTCCTGCTTGTCCACCAAGTGAAGGATCGCTTCCTGCGGCCAGAGGACGTCAAGAAGGTCTTCAAGCCCGCCGCCGTCGTCGATGCGACGGTCCTCGTCGATGGTTGGGTCGTTGGAACCTGGACGACAAAGCCCACGACGAAGGCGTTGCGCTTTCAGTTCCACCCATTCCGGCGCACTGCAGTCCGCCCGATCAAGGCTGCGGCCGCTCGCCTGGCTGCCTGGTACGGGCTCAAGCTTGAGTGGCACGAGTAGCCCCGCAGGAATCGTGTAGAGAGAAGGGTTCGAGCCGAAACTGTACGAATCTTCAATTGATCAACCGTACGAGGAGGGCTCCACTTGAAGATTCGCTTCCTGGGACATTCGGCGACCGAGGTTGTAGGGGAGAAGGTCCGAATCCTGATCGATCCGTTCATCACGGGAAATGCGGTCTGCCCGATCAAGGCCGAAGAGCTCCAGCCCGATGTGATCATCCTGACCCATGGGCACGGTGACCACGTTGGCGACACCGCCGCCCTGGCGGAACGGACGGGCGCCCTGATCATCTGCGGCTACGACACCGGCCTGCAGCTAGAGGCGAAGGGGCTAAAGGTCCACTCCCTCGGCCTGGGCGGCAAGTGGCAGTTCGATTGGGGCATGGTCCGGATGGTCCCGGCCTTCCACGGCTCCGGCATGGCCACCTGCCATCCAGCAGGCTTTGTGATCCATCTGGATGGCCAGCGATTCTACCATGCGGGCGACACCTGCCTGTACTCAGACATGAAGCTGCTCAACGGCGTGATCGAGCAACCCGGCATTGACGTGGCGATGCTCCCGATCGGTGATCGCTACACGATGGGCCCAGAGGATGCCGCCATCGCCGCCCAGTGGATTGGGGCGAAGACGGTCATCCCGATCCACTACGGCTCCTTCCCCGGGGTGCTGACGGGAACAGCCGAGGCATTCCAAGCACATGTGACGGCACTGGGCGGGCCAACCGTGCACGTTCTTAAGCCGGGCGAAACGTACGCCCTGTAGTTAATAGAAACTTCACACAAAGAGGCGTATCGCCATCCCCTCTACCAACGTGTTAGGAGTACCAAACACGCGCGGTGGAGGGGATCTTTATGCGCCGACAGCGCTCCTTCTTTCCCTTGCTCCCGACCTATGTACCCTCGTATGCCTACCTGGAGGAGTTGCTTCAGGAGATGGCTCGCAAATGCCCAGGATGCACGGAGTGGCCCGCAGATGAGGCCCTGCTTGTCGGTGCCTTGATCCATGGCCTAGAGACGCAACCTGCAGCCGACACCGCTTGGTTGATCCGTCACTGTGGACTACCGGTACCGCCGACGCTGCGCCACGACAGGTACTCGCTGATCAAGTACTTCTATTCCCATTGGCACGACCCGGTCATTCGGAATCGGATTCTGACCAAAGCGACGATCATTCGAGGTGTGGAGCGGCTGAAGCGGGAGTTAGTCGACCTAACACCGGCAAAGGCGAACCAGTTGGTACGTAAGCTAGTTCCCATGAATATGTTTGCAGTCATGCACCAGTTCGGCCTAAAGGAGCAGGCGGAGGCGCTCCTCTCCATGCTTGACGAAGAAGGGCTCGCCTACTACAGGGTCGACGTCCTGAGGGGGCAGATGGTCTGTTACAAGCTCTGGCGTGAGACGGAGCCCCAAGCGCTCCCGTTACGCAAGCGGCGGGAACTCATGCAACGAATTCAGCGGCGAAACGTCACGCTTCGGCACCTGCAGCACTCGCTATACCAGTTGAATCAGAATCGCAAGGCGTTGGTCCGGATGTCCTGGGAGGCGGAGCGGGGCGCCAGCCAGGCACTTGACGAACTGATCCGCCGGCAGGAGGAACTGCAGTCGAAGCTAGAGGCTGTCAAACTGGCCCATTCCAATCATCTGGTCTATCTACGCTCCACCCACGCCGAGGCCCTTAGTGGCTTGCGCTCCTACCTGGAAGAGCATCGCCGCACCCTGGCAGAGGCGCTCGCGGAACGTAGATGCTGGAGCCAGGCCCAGCCGCTAACCGGCCAGACGGTGGTGGTCATCGGTGATCTCGGCCACGCTGAGGCCTACCAGGACGTTATCACCTCCCTTGGCGGGCGCCCGGTCGTCGTGGATGGCCTGGACCGCTTCGGTCGGATTCGCGAAGTAGCACCCGAGGCAGATGCCGTTATCCTGATCACGGCGGCGATCAAACATTCCGCCGGGGCGTTGCTTACAGCTACTGTGCCAGTCGGGGTTCCTGTTCTGTACTGCCCACGGGCTGGACGGGCCAGTCTGGACCGGGTCATCCGGTCGGAACTCTTGCCCCTCCTGATCGCCCGCCAAGCAGCCATTAGTGATCAGGGAGGTGCACCAGATGCACGCTAACTGGCTCTTCCAAATTCCAAGTCCCTCCCTCACAGAGTCACAGGCGATCATTCAGACGCGGCTTGATGCCGATCCTGACGCCAGAAAGATTCGTACTGAAGAGGCCGAGGCTTTTATGGTTAGCGCCTATCACCTAGCCTTCGCAGCCCCAAGTACTTTTGCTGCGTTCGCTAGGGCGTTTGGCCTTCGAGGTCAGACAACGAACAGAGCGTTCCGGCGACAGGCGACATTGATCATCCTAAAGTCTTGGTACAAACCACACACACAAGAACTGCTTACGATGGCTCGTGGGAATGTGTACATGAAAGGCCTGGGATCGGATAACGAGGTCACCACTAGCCTGCCAATCGAAGACCTGGTCGAGGCCTACTATCAGGGGCACATGGTAGTCTGGCTCTGTCATCTCTTGCGTCTCTCCGACCGCTCAGATCAGATTCCGGACTTCTTGGCTATGCTGGACGAATATGCCGAATCAAAGTACAACCTCTACCTGGATGTTGGGCGTCTCATGTTTCGTCGGATTGTGGACGGTGTCGCTCAGCCGACGCCGGAGAGCGCGCAGGGCGCCGATCAGATCACCGCACAACTGCGCCAAAAGACGAAGGGGGCTGCGCAAGTCAAGCGAGAGGTGGCCCGCCAACGCGAGGCGATTGCGCGTGAAAAGCGTTGGCGGAAGGCAAAGGATCGTACGCTGTCCGCCTATCTCGAGAGCATCCGCCAAGAGGTGGCTGCGGCGGAGGGGGAATTGATTGCGACCCTGCACCAGAATGAGGCAGAAGTGACCGCTCTGCAGGCCGAACACCAGGCACAACTGGATCACGTGGCAGCGGAGATCGCCAGGGTCGAGGCCGCCTTCGCCGAGTCGGTTAGGGCCCAGACCAGCGCCTTGCCGTTGGCAGGGCTCCGAATCGCCCTGCAAGGGGAGTGGGGAGCGGCAGAGCAACTCCTGATCGAAAGTGCCGGTGGGCAGATCGTGGCGGCGCGGCCGGACCTAACGCTCTGCCTGGGCGCCCCGGGACCCGATATGCCAGCCCGGTTCTGTACAACGGCGTTCGGACCAGTCGGCCTCGAGCGGCTCCTGCATCGAAAGGTGCTTCCGCAGATCACCCAGTTCCGGCCCACCTAAAAACAGAGGCCCCCCAGCTGGGGGGCCTCTGCCTTAGTCGCCAAAGCCAGGAGTCTGGGTCGTGCGGGCGGTAGCTGCCTGAGGCTTCTGCGGCGCCAGATGCGCCGGCCAGGGCACCTCGAACGGTTTCGCTTCGAGCTTGTTGGCCGTCATGCCGTAACCGAGCGTCGGATAGGCGACACCCGTCTTGATGTCGACGAGTTCGGTAGAGTTGTGATAGACCCGCGGGGTCTTCCAGATCAGGACCATCGCCTTCCAGAGCGACAGCTCATGGTACTGGCCCGGGAAATGCTTCTTCAACTCAGCCTTGACCAGGGGTGCCCACTTGGCGCTCATACCCGGGTAGAGGTGGTGCTCCGTATGGTAGGAGAAGTTGAAGTGCAGGACATCCACCCAGCGCGGCACCGCCACCGAGAGGGAGTTGGCCAGGGGGTCGTTGATCTCGGTGTGCGGGTTCAGGTGGTGGTTGGTGGTGATGTAGGTGATGACCGTGAAGTTGGAGAGGGCAGCCGGCACCAGGAAGATCCAGAACCAAGCGACCGGCCCGACTACCGGAAGGACGGCAAGCCAGAAGAGGTAGGGGACGACCGCCTGGCGGACCATGGTGCGGCGCTCGGCTGGGGTCGACTCCGGCCAGAACTCCTTCAGCTTCAGGATGCAGAAGACGGAGAAGAAGCCCAAGAACGAGACGAAGAGGATGCTGGACCGAACCCACTGGGGCATCCGGTTGAAGGCCTGTAGGCCGGGCTTCTGGAAGAGTTCATCCAACGTGGCCATGGCGTCTGGGTCATCATGCGGGTGCTGGGTGTGGGCGTGGTGGGTCATGTTGTGCCACTTGCGCCAGAGGAGCGGACCGAGGCCGAAGTGCGAGAAGAAGAGGGCGCCCAAGGTGTCGCGTAGCCGGGCGTTCTTGACGATGTGCCCGTGCATGATCTCATGGCTGAGGAAGCCGAGGCCGGAGAGCGCCTGGCCCATCAGGAAGGAGAGCGGGAGGCAGTAGTACCAGGGCAACCCCTTGGCGATCAGGACGGCACTGGCAATGAAGAAGACGGTGTAGGCCAGACCGCCGAGCAGGCGGATCGGCGCAGCCTTAAACGCCTCCTTGGGCAGGTTCGGCGTTACCTTCTTGGTGTAGTAGCTGGCAGTATGGAGGTCTTGCATGTTGGTTGGACCCCTCCTTGTTCGTGGTCATTTCGTGTTACTACCAGCGTACCCCGGCGTGAGATCGGTCACATCTCACCGGGGAGCAACGCCAAAAGGCAGAGGGGGGTCCCTCTGCCTTCGTCATCTGTGCCTGTAGGTATGGGCCAGATGGACCACTCTCGCAAAAAACCGGAATTCTCGGTCACATAACTTTGGTCCCATGTTCTTTTGCAGATGGTATGATATTGTTCTATATAACTATTTGAATTTATGTTATGTTAATTTTATCGCAATAGTCCAGCTAGTTGTGCTGGTCTCTGCTCTGTTCGTATACTTTTGCTGTTACCCTTGGAGGTTAGGTACTTGAGAATTGTCATCTTCTCTACCCTGCTAGCTGTCGTGTTAATCACGTACGGATGTAGTGCCATAAAGGTGCCATCGTCTGAGAGCGGTGACTCTTCCTCGAGAATGTCTGAAGAGACACCATCAACTTCCCCATCCACCCCGCAGCCCTCGCCAAACCCACCCAGTGGTACAAATAGTGAGGATGCAATTCGAATGGCTCAAGAAGTGCGTGCCCTAGACGAGAGCGACCTCGTTCTTGGCTGTCTAAAGCTTGGTCAGTCGCTCGAAAAGGCAAAAGTCTCATGTACCGAGACTAAATTAGATGGCGAGACCCTGTTCCTGAGTCCTCGTCTGGAGGGATTTGCTCTGATCCACCAGGGACAGGTGGGGGCCATCACTCTAAAAGCAACATCGGAGGGTGCCTCAGGACGTGGCATCAGGGTTGGTGATACATTGGCTGCATTGCTCGAAGCGTATGGGCGTCCTAATCAAACGGTTGGCGGGAAATTATTCTATAGATCAACACAGGGTGATCTGGTCATTGTTGTTCAGCTAGATCCGAGCGGGGCAGTCTATTCGCTTTCTTTAGGTGGATCTCTAGGTAGTAAGTAGTTCCTCATGCTCTTAGTCTAAATAGAACAGGCGCCCCCGTTCGAGGGCGCCTGTTCTGTGTTCAAACCAAGCCTAATTCCTGTGCAATCAGGATCGCCTGCACCCGGTCCCGGGCGCCCAGCTTGCTGAAGATCGCCCGGACGTGGTGCTTGACCGTCCCCAGCCCGATGTAGAGTTTGGAGGCGATATCCTGGTTCGAGGCGCCCGATGCCAGGAGTTGAAGTACTTCCTGCTCCCGGTCGGTCAGCGGCTCGGAGAGGGCTGCCACCGGCTTCGCGGGCTTTGCCGGGGCTTGCCCCGCTAGCCGCCCGAACTCCTTCAGGACCCGGAGGGTTACCTGGGGCTGGAGGAGCGCCTCCCCCTTCGCCACCACCCGAATCGCCTGGGAGAGTTCATCGTACTCGGCATCCTTCAGGAGGTAGCCCCGGGCGCCCGCAGCGAGCCCTTCATAGATGTACTGGTCATCATCGAAGGTGGTCAGGATGATCACCCCAGCTCGGGCGCCCTGCTTAACCAGC
>DATGYC010000245.1:0-1606 GCA_035298385.1 Symbiobacteriaceae bacterium
ACACCCGTCTTGATGTCGACGAGTTCGGTAGAGTTGTGATAGACCCGCGGGGTCTTCCAGATCAGGACCATCGCCTTCCAGAGCGACAGCTCATGGTACTGGCCCGGGAAATGCTTCTTCAACTCAGCCTTGACCAGGGGCGCCCACTTGGCGCTCATACCCGGGTAGAGGTGGTGCTCCGTATGGTAGGAGAAGTTGAAGTGCAGTACATCCACCCAGCGCGGTACCGTCACCGAGAGGGAGTTGGCGAGCGGGTCGTTGATCTCGGTGTGCGGGTTCAGGTGGTGGTTGGTGGTGATGTAGGTGATGACCGTGAAGTTGGAGAGCGCTGCCGGGACCAGGAAGATCCAGAACCAGGCGACCGGGCCAACGACGAAGCCGAGGCCGATCCAGAAGAGGTAGGGCAGAATCGCCTGGCGGAGCATCGTACGGCGCTCAGCCGGGGTCGACTCCGGCCAGAACTCCTTCAGCTTCAGGATGCAGAAGACGGAGAAGAAGCCGAGGAAGGAGCCGAAGAGGATGGTGGAGCGGACCCACTGCGGCATCCGGTTGAAGGCCTGCAGGCCGGGCTTCTGGAAGAGCTCATCGAGCGTGGCCATGGCGTCCGGGTCATCATGCGGGTGCTGGGTGTGGGCGTGGTGGGTCATGTTGTGCCACTTGCGCCAGAGGAGTGGACCGAGGCCGAAGTGGGAGAAGAAGATGGCGCCCAAGATGTCGCGCAGCCGGGCGTTCTTGACGACGTGCCCGTGCATAATCTCATGGCTGAGGAAGCCGACGCCAGAGAGCGCCTGGCCCATCAGGATGGAGAGCGGCAGACAGTAGTACCAGGGCAACCCCTTGGCGATCAAGACGGCGCTGGCAATGAAGAACACCGTATAGGCTAAACCGCCCAGCAAGCGGATCGGCGCAGCCTTGAACGCCTCCTTGGGCAGGTTCGGCGTTACCTTCTTGGTGTAGTAGCTGGCAGTATGGAGGTCGTGCATGTTGGTTGGACCCCTCCTTGTTCGTGGTCATTTCGTGTTACTACCAGCGTACCCCAGCGTGAGATCGGTCACATCTCACCGGCGAGCAACGCCAAAAGGCAGAGGGGCGCCCCTCTGCCTTCGCTGTGTGTACCTGTAGACATGGTCCGGATGGACCATTGCGCTAGACCAAGCCCAACTCCTGTGCAATCAAGATCGCCTGCACCCGGTCCCGGGCGCCCAGTTTGCTGAAGATCGCCCGGACGTGGTGCTTGACCGTCCCCAGCCCGATGTAGAGCTTGGAGGCGATATCCTGGTTCGAGGCACCCGAGGCCAGGAGTTGAAGTACTTCCTGCTCCCGGTCGGTCAGCGGCTCCGAGATGGCTGCTGGCTGCTGCTTCACCGGCTTTACCGGGGCTTGCCCCGCCAGCCGCCCAAACTCCTTCAGCACCCGCAGGGTGACCTGGGGCTGCAGGAGCGCCTCCCCCTTCGCCACCACCCGGATCGCCTGGGAGAGTTCATCGTACTCGGCATCCTTCAGGAGGTAGCCCCGGGCGCCCGCAGCGAGCCCTTCATAGATGTACTGGTCATCATCGAAGGTGGTCAGGATGATCACCCCAGCTCGGGCGCCCTGCTTAACCAGC
>DATGYC010000246.1:0-6066 GCA_035298385.1 Symbiobacteriaceae bacterium
GGCGGGATCCTCACCGGGCTCAAGCCCGCCGGCGACGCACTCCAAGAGCTCCTGCTCGGTGGGGTACCGGTACTGGCGCACGAAGAGTAGCTCCTCGCCGTCAATGGCCATGACCACGACGGCGCCCTTGTGCGATACCAGGTCACGACGTAGCTCGTGGCCGTCAGGGGTGCGAAGCGTGTCCCGATAGACGTCGATCACGTGGCCCTTGTAGATCTCCTCGCGCTTGATACGTTCCATGGATGGGTCATCCTTTCTGAGCTGGGGATAGGGATCTGGGGCGGCTCCACGCCGTCATACGGTCACCCCACGTCGACATACGGTCACCCCTCGGTCACCCCACGGTCACCCCACGTCGACATACGGTCGCCCCACGGTCGCCCCACGTCGACATGCGGTCACCCCACGGTCGCCCCACGGTCACCCCTCGGTGCCAGTTCACCGCCCTCCGGCCGCCTCGGCGTAGACCTGGGCCTCCTCCTCCCCGCGCAGGACCCGCAGGGCGCCCTCCGCTAGCGCCTGCAGCTCATCCTCGCCGGGGTAGATCTTGACCGGGGCGATCCACTCCACCTGCTCCTGGATCCAGCCCGTCAGCATCCCCGAGTGAGCCAGACCACCGGTCAGCACGATCGCATCGACCTGGCCAGACAACGCCGTCGCAGCCCGCCCGATCTCCTTTGCCACCTGGTAGGCCATCGCCCGGTAGACCCGCTCCGCCTCTGCGTCCCCGGCCTGGATCCGGCCCTCCACCTCCCGGGCATCGTTCGAGCCCAGGTGAGCCACCAGACCCCCACGCCCGACGATCATCCGGGAGAGCTCCGGCAGGGTGTAGCGCCAGGAGAAGGCCAGGTGGACCAGCCCGACGCTCGGGACCGTCCCCGCCCGCTCTGGCGACATCGGCCCCTCGCCATCGAGGGCGTTCGGCACATCGATCACCCGCCCCTGCCGGTGGGCGCCCACGGAGATGCCGCCGCCCAGGTGCACGACGACCAGGTTGAGCCGCTCATAGGGTACCCCCAAATCCCGTGCCGCCCGCCGGGCCACCGCCTTCTGATTCAGGGCGTGGAAGATGGAGCGCCGCTCGATCTCGGGCCGGCCGGTGATCCGCGCGACCGGCTCCAGTTCATCGACCACGACTGGGTCGACGATGAAGGCCGGCTTCGATGGGCAACCCCCCGCAGCCGCAGCGATCTCCGCGGCGATGGGGGCGCCCAGGTTCGAGGCGTGCTCGCCCTGAACGCCAACCCGGAGATCGGCAAGCATCGCCTCATCGACCTGATAGGTGCCACCAGGGATCGGGCGAAGCAGCCCACCACGGCCCACGACGGCGTCCAGGTCCGTCACGGCGACCCCCTGGTCCGACAGCCAGGCGAGGATCAGGTCCCGCCGAAAGGGGAACTGGTCGAGCAAACGGGGAAACTGCGCCAACTCGGCCGCGGAGTGGCGCAGGGTCTCGATCTGTACGGGCTCGTCATCCCGATAGAGGCCGATCTTCGTCGAGGTCGAACCAGGGTTGATGATCAGCATGAGGGCCACAGGCGCTTCATCCTTTCCGGGACAGCTATCCGTGAAAAAGAGACGAAGCCGCCCCCACCGGAGATACCGGAGAGGGCGGCAACTATTACCGCTTCACCCAGAGGCGGTGCACGGCGTGCATCTGCCGGATCCGCTCCTCAGCGATGCGGTCAGCCGCAGCCGCCGTCGTGATCCCTTCGACCTCCGCCCGCTTCAGGACCGCGAGCAGCTTGCCGTAGATCTGATCGACCGCAGCCATCGCCCGCTCCTGGCTGTACCCACCGGGATGCATTTCCTCCGCCACGTTGACCACACCACCGCCGTTGACGATGAAGTCCGGGCAGTAGAGGATCCCGCGGTCGGCGATCGCCTTGGCGTGCCGCTCCTCCGCCAACTGGTTGTTGGCCGCACCGTTGACGATCTGGCAGCGCAGCGCCGGGATCGTCTCGTCGTTGAGGCCGCCACCAAGGGCGCACGGGGCGTAGACGTCACACTCGATGGCATGGATCTTCGACGGCTCGACCGCCTCGGCGCCCAGCTGCGCAACCGCGCGGGCGACCCGATCAGCGTTGACGTCGGCGACGACCAGGTTGGCGCCCTCCTCATGGAGGAGCTCGCACAGGTGGTAGCCGACCTTGCCGAGGCCCTGAACGGCGACCTTGCGGCCCTTCAGCGAATCGCTGCCCCACTTATGCTGGGCAGCGGCCTGCATGGCGCGCAGAACGCCCCAGGCGGTGACCGGAGAGGGATCGCCGCTGCCCTCGCTGCGCCCAGCGACGAACTCGGTCTCCATCTCCACCCACTTCATATCCGGAACGGTCGTATTGACATCCTCAGCGGTGATATAACGGCCACCGAGGGCCTGGACGAACCGGCCGTAGGCGCGGAAGAGGGCCTCGGACTTGATGCTGGGATCACCCCAGATCACGCCCTTGCCACCGCCCAGGTTGAGGCCCATCGAGGCGTTCTTATAGGTCATGCCACGCGAGAGGCGGAGGGCATCAGTCACCGCCGCCTCTTCGGTCGCATAGGGCCAAAGCCGGGTCCCACCGAGGGCCGGGCCCAGGGTCGTATCATGAACACCGATGACCGCCTTCAGACCAGTCTCCTTGTCGTGGCAGAAGACGAGCATCTCGTGACCAAACTGCGACATTGTCTCGAAGATCCCCATGTGCAATCGACCTCCTCCGATTTAGGCAGAGAGGTTGAAGGCGGGGGACCGGGTGGACCGATCTTTATTCGGCGGTCAGGACGGCCAGGGCGATCGACATCAGCTTCGCATCCGCGGAGTCCGCGCGCGAGAGCAGGACGACCGGGCACTTGGCGCCCATGATGATCCCCGCCGGGCGAGCCTTGGCCAGATAGACCAAGCCCTTGTAGAGCATATTGCCCGCCTCAATATCCGGGGCGATCAGGATGTCAGCATCACCGACGACCGGACCCTTCACGCCCTTCGTCTCGCCCGATTCCGGCGAGATCGACAGGTCGAGCGCCAGCGGGCCCTGGACGAAGCACTCGCCCAGCTCCCCACGCTCGGCCATCTCCTGGAGCTGGCGGGCATTGACCGTCGCCGGCATATCCGGGTTGACGGTCTCGACCGCAGCCAGCGCCGCCACCTTCGGCTTTGCCACACCTAGCGCCTGCGCCATCTGGACCTGGTTGCGGGTGATATCCGCAAGCCGAGCCGCGTCTGGCGCCACGTTCAGGGCGATATCCGAGATGAAGAGCAGCTTGTGATAGGTCGGTACCTCGAAGACACACGCGTGGCTAAGGGCACGGCCCGTCCGCAGGCCGGTCTCACGGTTCAGCACAGCCTTCATGATCGTAGCGGTCTGGAGCAGGCCCTTCATCAGAATGTTGGCCTCTCCTTCCTTGACCAGGCGAACCGCCTCAGCAGCGGCCTCCGCCGGATCCTCCTTCACGATGCGGATCGCCTTGACCAGACCGAGCTGTTCGGCGTGGGCAATGGCCTCCTCCACGTGATGATCATTCGCCTGCGCGACCGATAGAACCGGCATCTTCTGGCTAGCCTTCGCCTGTGCAGCCTTCAAGAGTTCGTCGAAGTTTTTCATAGGGTCCTGGATGCCTCCTCCTGCGATGAGAGCCACAGCGTAACTGTCTCGGCCACCAGTGCCGCCTCCCCGGAATCAGGCAGGCAGACGACCGGACCGATCCAGGCGACCCGTTCACCAATCAGCCCTGGTAGCAGGGCGGAACTGGCGAGCGGACCAGTCAAGACGACAGCTGTTACCCTTCCCCGGCACGCAACGGCCATCCCGCCAATCTCCTTGGCGACTTGATAGGCCATCGCTTCATAGATCTGTCGGGCGTGCGCATCACCGTCGGCGATGCGGCGCTCGACCTCCCCCCAGTCCTTCGTGCCGAGGTGGGCAAAGAGCCCGCCCTCGGCCGTCAACTGCCGGAGCAGCTGACGCTCCGTTACCTCGCCGCTGAAGCAGCGCCGGAGCAGGTCGCCCGTGGGTAGGGTTCCCGCCCGCTCCGGAGAAAATGGGCCGCCCTCAAGGGCGTTGTTCACATCGACGATTCTCCCACCGGCGTGGGCGCCCACCGAGATGCCAGCGCCGAGGAACGCGACCACTAGGTTCGCTTCCTCATAACGCTGACCCAGTCTTGCGGCTACCGTGCGGGCGGCAGCGCGGGCGCCCGTGGCGTGGTGCAATGGCCAGCGTACCAAGTCTGGCACACCGGTCACCAGCGCCTCTGGGCACAGTTCATTCGTAGAGAGTGGATCGACGATGTAAGCGGAACAGCCAACCTGGCGACCAAGATGGTAGGCCAGCAGGGCGCCCAGATTGGACGGGTGCTCGCCACGTGTCGCAGCCCGGAGCTCCTCCAAGAGCGCACCGTCAACGGGATAGAGCCCGCCAGGACGGGGCGAGAGGAGGCCGCCGGGGGCGGCGACTGCCGCGAGCGACTGCGGATCGATGCCGGTCTGGGCCAGATGGGCGGAGAGCGCCTGGAACCGGAGCGGGAACTGATCCCAGACCCCGGGGAACCGAGCAAGCGCCGCCGGATCATGCTCGAGGTGGGCCGCGTGGCGGCAAACGCCCTCGTCAAAGTGATAGAGAGCGGTCGAGCGAGCGGCTGGTACAACGACGAGTATCTGCATCTGAGCCACTTCCCTCGATTCTGGTCCGTGAAGCTGGGGCGCACACTGGTGATTGCGCCAGTGGACGGCGTCCAATGTAGCAACTACTCAAGTGTTAAACGAATCCGGAGCCTGAGTCAATCGGGTCAAGGCCTGAACGACTCCCTGCAGGGCCAAAATCGCACAGTCCGCGGAACTCGTCCTGTCTACCGAGGCACAAAGGTCCGTTGCACCCTTCCGATCAACGCAATTCGCTCCTCCGCCAGCCGGTCCGCCGCCTGATGGGTCGGGAGGTTGCGCTCCTGGCTGGCCCGGAAGATCGCCCCAAGCGTGCCCTCGATCTGGGCCGTCTTGGCGTAGGCGCGCTCACGGTTGTAGCCATGGAGCTCATCAGCGACCTGGATCAGGCCGCCAGCGTTGATCACGTAGTCAGGGGCGTAGAGGATGCCGCGGGCATGAAGTGCGTCCCCCACGTGAGCGGTGGCCAGCTGGTTGTTGGCCGAGCCAGCGATCGCCTGGCAGGAGAGCCGCCCCAAGCTCGCTTCGGAGATCACCCCTCCGAGGGCGTTGGGCGAGAAGATCTCGCATGGCACATCAAGGATCGCCTCGGGCGAGACCGCCTGGACGCCGAAGCGCTCAGCGGCCTCCTTGGCAACCGACGTCTGGATGTCGGTGACGGTCAGGACCGCCCCCTCTTCCAGCAGATGCTCCATGACGCGCCAACCCACCTTGCCGAGCCCCTGCAGGGCGATGCGGCGCCCACGCAAGCTCGAGTCGCCCCACAGATGCTGCGCCACCGACTTGAGGCCCTTCCAGACACCGAAGGCGGTGATGATCGCCGAGTCCCCGGAGCCACCCTCGGATTCGGGCAGCCCGACGAAGTAGGGCGCCTCCATCTTGGCCCAGACGAAGTCCTCCTTGGCGGTCCCGACGTCGGTGCCGGTGTAGAACCGCCCGGCCAGGGAGCCGACGAAGCGGCCGAAGGCCCGGAAGAGCGCCTCGGACTTCTCCGTCTTCGGGTCGCCCCAGATAACCGCCTTGCCGCCACCGAAGTTCTGCCCTGCCACGGCCGACTTGTAGGTCATGCCGCGGGAGAGCCGTAGGGCGTCAGCGAGGGCCTCCGCCTCGGAGCCATAGTTCCACATCCGGCAGCCGCCGAGTGCGGGGCCAAGGGTCGTATCGTGGATCGCGATGATCGCCTTCAGCCCGGTGGCTTGGTCATGGCAAAAGAGAACCTGTTCATGCCCTTGGGCGCGGATCTGCTCAAAGACCGTCTGGTTTCCCATCCGATGTTCGCCGGGCCACCCACCGGGCGCCCGGACTCCCTCCTTCTGTGCTGACAGCGCCGAATAGGACTCGGGTGCCGGGACAGGGGCGGTTCTGGGTGCACCCTTTCATTAAGCAATAGCTGTGCCAAGCGTGAGGTTGCGGATGGGATGTAG
>DATGYC010000247.1:0-4551 GCA_035298385.1 Symbiobacteriaceae bacterium
GACCGCGGCTCCCTGAGCACGGCTGAGGGCGGTGCTGGTGTGATCGAGGCGGAACTACCGGAAGAGTTGACGGCACAGTTGCAGGCGCTGGCCCAGCAGAACCGCCTGACGATGAGCACGCTGCTGCAGGGCGCCTGGGCGCTCCTGCTCTCCCGCTACAGCGGCGAGCCGGAGGTCGTCTTCGGATCGACGGTGTTCGGTCGTCCCGCGGACCTACCCGGCGTGAACGCCATTGTGGGGCTGTTCGCCAACACCCTGCCCTTGCGTCTCACTGTCCCGCCCGACGTCAGGCTTCTGCCCTGGCTGTCGCAGATTCAGGAGCAGCAGACCGATTTGCACCGGTTTGCGCACAGTTCGCTTCAGCAGGTGCAGAGTTGGAGCGATATGACCGGCGATCAGCCCCTGTTCAAAGGCATGACGGCGTTCGAGCATCGTTCCATGGACGACTCGTCTCGAGGGGCCGAGTGGATCGAGGCCGTATCCAGTCACGAGCGCATGCTCTACCCGATCACGGTAGTTGCCGCATCGGGCCGTGGCTTGGCCATCCGGATCATCTACCAGATGGAGCGGTTCAGCACCGCCACTGTCGAGCGAATGCTTGGTCATCTACAAACCTTGCTCGTGGCCATGGCGGCCAACCCTGATCAGCCGGTCGGCGCCCTGCCGCTGCTGACGGAGGCGGAGCGCGAGCAGGTGCTGGGGGCTTGGAGCCGCACGGAGGCCTTGCCGTCCGAAGCGCTGTGCATTCATGACCTGTTTGAGGCGCAGGTGGCGCAGCAGCCTGAGGTGGTGGCGGTCCAGTTCGCCGACGGACTGCTCACCTATGCGCAACTGAACGAGCGAGCGAACCGGCTTGCCCGGCACCTGCGCGAGCAAGGCGTAGGTCCGGATCTGACGGTCGGCCTCTTCGTGGAGCGCTCCCCCGAGATGATTGTGGGCCTTTTGGCTGTGCTGAAGGCTGGCGGTGCCTATGTGCCGCTTGACCCGACCTACCCCGCCGAGCGTCTCACTTACATGCTCGAGGACAGCGGGGCGACGATGGTCCTGACCCAGGAGCGTCTGCAGTCGCAGCTTGAAGGCCTCGGCTTTACGGGCGCCGTCTTCTGCCTGGATGCCGAATGGGGCGCCGTGGCCGGCAATGAGGCGGCCAACCTGGGCCCCGTCGCCCGCCCGGAGCACTTGGCCTACACGATGTACACCTCCGGCTCCACCGGCAAGCCCAAAGGCGTACAGGTGGAGCACCGAAACCTGGTCGCCTTCGCCTTGGGTGGCGGGGCCGAGCATGGGATTCACCCGGGCGAACGGGTGCTCCAGTTCTCGACCATCAACTTTGATACGGCTGTGGAGGAGATCTTCTGCAGCCTGACGCACGGGGCAACCCTGGTGCTTCGCACCGAGACGGTGCTCTCGGCGGTGGACGTCTTCCTGGCGCAGGTGGCCGAGTGGGGTATCACCGTGCTCGACCTGCCCACCGCCTACTGGCATGAACTGACCCTGCAGATTGCCGAGCATGGCTACACGCTGCCGGCATCGGTCCGCCGCGTAATCATCGGCGGTGAGGCGGTGCTGCCGGAGCGGGCGGCGCTTTGGCTGAAGCATGTGGGTACCGGCGTAGAGTTGGCCAACACCTATGGCCCTACCGAGGCGACGGTCATCGCCACTGCCTGCCGAATCCTGCCGGGGCCGGATGGGGTCTGGGTGCCCTCGATCGGGCGCCCGCTTCCCGGGTACGAGGTCTACCTGCTCGATGCGGAGACCTACGCCCCGGTGCCGGTCGGGGTGCCCGGTGAGCTCTTCATTGGCGGCCCGGGCGTGGCTCGGGGCTATCGGAACCGGCCTGAGCAGACGGCGGAGCGCTTCCTCGACACGCCTTTCGGACGGCTGTACCGCACCGGCGACCTGGCCCGCTGGCTGCCCAATGGCGAGATCTCGTTCATGGGGCGCACGGATGACCAAGTAAAGATTCGCGGCTTCCGGGTTGAACTGGGTGAGGTGGAGTCGGTCATGGGCCGGCATGAGGCGGTGCGCGATGCCGTAGTCGTGGCCCGCCAGGATGGGTCAGGAGCGACAAAGCGGCTGGTGGCCTATGTGGTCCCGGCTGGCGTTGCCATGCCCAGCGCCAACGAACTGCGCGACTTCTTGAAGGAGCGGCTCCCCGAGTACATGATCCCCTCGGTCTTTGTCACGCTGGAGGCGCTGCCGCTACTGCCGAACGGCAAGGTGAACCGGCGGGCGCTCCCGGCGCCAGACCTCTCCCGTCTGGATGAGGGCAAGGCCTACGTGGCGCCCCGCACCCCGTCCGAGGAGCTGGTCGCCAGCGTCTGGGCCCAGGTCCTTGACCTGCCTCGGGTCTCCATTCACGACAGCTTCTTTGAACTGGGCGGCCACTCGCTGCTGGCGACCCAGATACTATCCCGTCTGCGCAAGATCCTCAAGATTGACCTGACCGTACGTGACGTCCTCAACGCTCCTACCGTGGCCGCGTTTGCCGAGCAGGTGGAGAAGGCCCGGCATACGGCCCGCATTGCTGACGTTCCGCCCCTGGCTCCCGTCCCCCGGAACGGCAGCTTGCTTCCCCTTTCCTATGCGCAGCAACGCCTCTGGTTCCTGGAGCAGTTGGAGCCAGGGCGCCCCATTTATCATCTCGTTGACGCGATCCAGGTCGAGGGTGCGCTGGACCACCATCGCCTAACGGCGAGCCTGAATGGTGTGGTGGCGCGGCATGAGGCCCTCCGGACCACGTTTGGCACGGTCGATGGTCAGCCTGTGCAGCGCATCGCCCCGGAGCTCACTGTCAGCCTGCCGGTTGTAGATCTCAGCGGTTTCTCGCCAGTTGAGCGGCCGGCAGAGCTGGCGCGGTTGACGACACTGGAGGCGCGCAAGCCGTTTGACCTCCAGTGCGGCCCTCTGCTGCGAGGGACTCTCCTGCGGCTGGATGAGACAGAGCACGTCCTGATGCTGGTGATGCACCATATTGTGTCCGATGGCTGGTCGACCGGCGTGTTGTTGCAGGAGCTAGCCGCCCTATACGAGGGGCGGGCCATTCCGGAACTGACGGTCCAGTATCCGGACGTGGCGCTATGGCAGCGTCGGTGGCTGCAGGGTGAGGTTCTGTCGCAGCAGCTTGGGTATTGGAAGCAGCAATTGGCGGGAATTCCGCCCCTGTTGGAGCTGCCCACGGACCGCCCCCGCCCCCGGGTGAACCGGTTTGAGGGCGCCATGGAGCGCATCATGTTCCCACGGCAACTGCTGGATGGGCTGCAGGCATTGAGCCGTTCCCGGCAGGTAACGCTGTTCATGACTCTCCTGGCAGCCTTCCAGGTAGTGTTGCAGCGATATTCGCGCCAAGAGGAGATCTGCGTCGGCACGCCGGTGGCTAACCGGAATGAGGAGGCGCTGGAAGGGTTAATTGGCTTCTTTGTCAATACGCTGGTCATACGGACCATCTTCGCAGGAAACCCCACCTTTGGGGCGCTCCTCCAGCGAGTGAAGGAGAGTACCCTGGGGGCATATAGCCATCAGGACGTGCCGTTTGAGCAGGTAGTGGAGGCGCTGCAGCCGGAGCGTTCGCTGAGCCATACGCCGCTATTCCAGGTGATGTTCGTACTGCAGAACGCGCCGATGCCGTCGGCGGCCGGCCTGTCCCTGAGCCGGGTGACGGTGGATCGGGGAACGTCGCAGTACGATCTGACGCTGTCGATGGAAGAGACGGCGGAGGGGCTCTTCGGCGAGCTGGAGTACAACACTGCGCTGTTCGACCGGGCGACGGTCGTGCGGCTGATGGAGCACTACCAGAACCTCTTGCGGGCGGTAGTGGCCAACCCAGAGACGCCAGTGGCCAACCTGCCGCTGCTGGGGGAGTCCGAACGGAACCAGGTGGTGGCGGACTGGCACCCGGCGGCAGCGGCGGTCGACGAGCGCCGTGTGCATGAGCGGTTCGAAGCGCAGGCGGCAGCGGCGCCGGATGCCGTGGCCGTGGTCTGCGGCAGCGAGCGCATGACCTATCGGGAGCTGAATGAGCGGGCGAACCAGCTGGCTCAGCGCCTCCGCGCGTGGGGGGTCGGTCGGAACAGACTGGTGGGCATCTGTGCAGAGCGGACGACGGCGATGGTGGTGGCGCTGTTGGGCGTGCTGAAGGCTGGCGGCGCCTACGTGCCGCTGGATCCGAACTACCCACGCGAGCGCCTGGCCTTCATGCTGGCGGACTCGCAGGCGCCGTTGCTGCTCACACAGACGCACCTGCTGGAACGGCTGCCGGAGCACGGAGCGCAGGTGATCTGCCTGGACGGCGACCAGGAGCGAATCGCGCAGGAGAGCGCGGCGAGCCCGGTGCCCGAGGGGGGCGCCGCTGATCCTGCCTACGTGATCTACACCTCGGGGTCCACGGGGCAGCCCAAGGGCGTGCTGCTGCACCACCGGGGCTTGAGCAACGTGGTGGCTGAATCGGTCCAACTGTTTGGCCTGGGCCCGGCGAGCCGCGTGCTGCAGGTCATCTCCTTCAGCTTTGATCCGTCCGTGCTGGACGTGTTCATGGCGCTGACGAGCGGCGCA
>DATGYC010000248.1:0-2297 GCA_035298385.1 Symbiobacteriaceae bacterium
GGCCACTTCCTCCGATCGCCCCTCTCCCCCTAGCCCCGCCGCCCTTCTCCTGCTACACTGGACTGGAAGGCAGTCTTTGGAACGGGAGCGACCGCTGTGCACCGAACGAAGTGGGCTCTTGGTCTCGTCATGACGGTCTTCGGGCTGCTGGTAACCACGCAGTTCCGGACGACCACCACCCAACAGTCAACCGATCCCTCCAAGTTGCGCGCAGAGGAACTCTCTGCGTCTCTTAAGGCGTCGGAGGAAGCGCTCAAGGCATCTGAAGCAGCGCGGAAGAAGCTCGAGAGCGAAAACAAGAGGCTGCAAGAAGCCGTCAATACAGTCACGCCGCCGCCATCAGAGGAGAAGCATCTAAAGGGGCTCGTTGGCGCGACGACCCTGAAGGGACCGGGCGTCGCCGTCACCGTCAGCGTCTCCGACACGTCCTCCACCAAGGCTCGTGTCTCGGACGAGGATATCTGGCGCGTCGTCAACGAGCTCCTCTCCGCTGGTGCCGAGGGCATCGCCGTCAGCGGCCAGCGACTCGGGCCGCTCACCCCCATCCGCAACGTCGGCAACCGGATCATGGTCGGGCAGACCCTGATCTCGGCCCCCGTCGAGGTGGTCGCCATCGGCGATCCAAAGGTGCTGGAGGCCGCGATTCTGCTCCGGGGCGGCGTCCAGGATGTCCTCGCCCGCTGGGGGCTGAAGGCGACCGTTCAGAAGGTAGAGAGCGTTGAGCTTCCCCCGCTGAAGAGCCTCCCTAGCTTTACTTTCGCCAAACCACAGACATGACAAGGCCGGGAGGATGATTCCTCCCGGTCTTTGCCATCGTTAGTCGCTCCTTACCGGTTGTACATCGGATCAGCATCCTGTAGGATATGACAGTATGACTAATGTACATCCCCGCAGGAGGGTATGCTGTCGTGAGCATCTTGCAGGTAACTAAGCTCGGTCACGGTTTCGGCGCCCGGACTCTGTTCCACGACGTCTCATTCCGGCTCCTCCGCGGTGAGCATGTCGGCCTGGTCGGCTCCAACGGCACCGGCAAGTCGACCTTTATTGAGATCATCACCGGCCAGACGCAGCCGGACGAGGGATCGATCGAGTGGGCGAAGCGGGCCACGGTCGGCTACTTGGACCAGCACACTCGCCTCGTCCCCGGCATGACGATCCGCGACGTCCTGCGTGACGCCTTTAAGCACCTCTACGAGATGGAGAACGAGATCACCACGATCGGTGAGGCGATGGCGACCGCCGATCCGGACGAGCTGGAGCGCCTCCTCGAGGAGATGGGCGACATCCAGGACCGGCTGGAGACCTCGGGCTTCTACACGATCGATGCCAAGGTCGAAGAGGCGGCGCGTGGCCTGGGCCTGAACGCCATCGGCCTGGACAAGGACGTCTCCCAGCTCTCGGGCGGCCAGCGGACGAAGGTCCTGCTGACCAAGCTGCTCCTGCAGCAGCCGAACGTCCTGATCCTCGACGAGCCGACGAACTACCTCGACCAGGAGCATATCGAGTGGCTCACCGAGTACCTGCAGAGCTACCCCTACGCCTTCCTGTTGGTCAGCCATGATACGTTCTTCATGAACGACGTCGTCAACCTGGTCTACCACCTGGAGGGCGGCGATCTCACCCGCTATAGCGGTGACTACGAGAACTTCCTGCGCATCTACGAGCAGCGCCGGGCCCAGCAGGACTCGGCCTACGAGCGGCAGCAGCAGGAGATCGCCCGCGTCGAAGACTTCATCGCCCGGAACAAGGCGCGCGTCTCTACGCGCGGCATGGCCGGCTCCCGCCAGAAGATGCTGGACAAGATGGAGCGGCTGGAGAAGCCGGTCGAGTACCCGCGGCCGACCTTCAACTTCACCACGGGGCGCAACTCGGCCAAGAACGTCTTCAAGTGCGATGCGATGGAGATCGGCTACTCCTATCCGCTCCTGCCGAAGCTCAACTTCGTCCTGGAGCGTGGCCAGAAGGTCGCGATCACGGGCATGAACGGCGTCGGCAAGTCGACGCTGCTCAAGACGATGCTGGGGCTGATCCAGCCGCTCTCGGGCACGGCGGAGCGGGGCGACTCGCTGATCCCGGCTTACTTCGCGCAGGAAGAGCAGATGGACGACGAGAAGACCCCGCTGGAGGAGATGTGGGATACCTTCGCGTGGCTCAGCAACAACGAGGTACGTGGGCGCCTCTCCTCGTGCGGCCTGACCGCCGATCACATCAACTCGAAGATCTTCAACCTCTCCGGTGGTGAGCAGGCGAAGGTCCGGCTGGCGAAGCTGCAGGTGAACGAGTCGAACTGGCTGGTC
>DATGYC010000249.1:0-4777 GCA_035298385.1 Symbiobacteriaceae bacterium
ATGGGTAGCCGTGACCACGGCTACCCATTTTGTCTAGCCTGAGAGCGCCAAACAGCCCCCGGCTTCCCCTCTTATCCCTGCGTCACCAGCTTCTTCAGCAGGAGCATCTGCCCCAGATGCTCGTTCTGGTGGTAGGAGAGCAGCCCCAGCACCCATCGTGGCGATGGAGTTGGCAAAGCCCGGCGCCGTCGCTGCAAGCTGCTCCCGGGTCAGCCCCTTCAGCACGCTCTGGAGACCGAGCTGCATCGCTCTTCCTCCCAAGGCTTCTTCGGAGGTTAGACGTCACGCCGGGGAGCGCCGATATCTCGAGAGGCCTCGTAGCAGGCCTGGCAGATCCTAAATCGATAACCCGGCGGCAGCCTTCGACCACAGAGTTTGCAACCGCCCATCGTAAGTCCTCGGGCGAGCGCCGTGTTCATCGCATCGGCGATGTACTCCCGCGTACGCCGCAGGAAGCGCTCATTCACCCGACAATCCACGCCCCGACGCATCAGCCAGAGCGCCAGCTCGTGCTGGCGCAGGGCGCCCTCCGCCGTCTGCAGCTCCGCATCGCTGCCGATCTGACCCGTGATCCCGGAGGGGGCTGGCGCCCGCCGGTTGGCGACCAGCGCCTCCACGACGGCCTTCCAATAGGCTTGGCTCTCCCGGGTGACCGGGGCCGTGATCAGCATATAGGCGGTCTTCAGATCCTCCTCCAGCTGCGGGGGCAGCAGTCGGGCCAACTCGATCATCTGCTCCAGCGGGGCGATCCGGATGAACTCCGGCACCACGGGCTCGGCCAGCAGCTGCCAGAGCTGCAGCCGCTTGGCGAGGCGGCCCGTGAGCATCTGCAACTGGTCGATGGAGGGCTGCAGGTAGGCGTGTGTGATCGGGGCGGGCTCCTCTGCAGCGATCGCCAACAGAGCATGGTGGTTCTCGCGGGAGAGGGCGCCGTACCAGCCCGCCTCCGACAGCCCGAACCGACCGGCCCGCCCGATGATCTGCCGGACCTCCTCCGTCCGCAAGGGCCGCTCACTCCGCCCGTCATACTTGACCACATCGTAGAGAAAGACGTGGTCGACCGGGAAGTTGATCCCCATGCCGATCGCATCCGTGGCGACGACGAAGGGCGCCTCGCCGGAGCGGACTCGCCGGGCCTGCTCCCGCCGTACATCGGGCGGCAGGGCGCCGTAGATCACCGCACACGGCTTCCGGTGGACCTGCTCGATCTCCGCCTTCAACTGCAGGACCGCCTGGCGCGAGAAGGCGACGACGGCCGAGCGCGGCGGGAGCCGCTTGAGCGGGATCGCCTCATGATGGGGGCGCAGCGGGACCAGCCGCTCGTACCAAGTGACTGTCAACTCATCGCCCAGGGTCTCGAAGAGTTGGCGCAGGAAGGGCTCAGCCTGGGGCGCCGCACAGACGTGTAGCTCACCCGCCTTCGCCTGGGTCATCGCCCGGAGCCAGGCCCAGCCGCGGTCGGGATCGGCGACCATCTGGGCCTCATCGATCACGACTACATCATAGACCCCTTCGGGGAACATCTCGGTGGTGGCGGCGATCACCCGGGCGCCCTCCACCTCGACCGACTCCTCGCCGGTTACGAGGTCGGTCGGGCAGCCCTGCTCGTTCAGCCGATCGGCCGCCTCCCAGGCCAGAAGGCGCAGCGGGGCCAGATAGAGCCCGCGGTCAGCCGTCTTTAGCTGCTCGAGTGCATGGTGGGTCTTGCCCGAGTTGGTCGGGCCGATATGGAGGTGGACGGCGCGCACGCCCGGGGTGATCAGGTTGAAGCTGATCCTCTGCCCAAGGCGGTTCTGAAGGCGTTCGGCGGCCTCCAGCTTGCGCTGCTCCCGTGCGGCCTTGGCAGCCTCGCGGGCGCCCTGCTGCAGAGTGACGGAGGCGAAACAGTCGTACCCGAGCTGCGCCAACCGCTCGAGGATGGTGTTCAACTCCTCCCAGTATTGGATACCAGGGGAGAGATACGGTGCGATGTCGATGCGACCCACGGTCTCTTCCGGCGGAAGGTCCTGTAACAGCCCCGCGATCCGTTTGGCAATCTTTCTGAGGTGGCCCTTGGGGAGCAGCCTGGATTCCTCCTCTGTCGGGTCGAACGATCTAGGCACTTGCCCTGGATTGTATCATATGCATTGGCGCAAGGCACAAAAGGAGCCCCCCTCGGTGGAGGGGGGCCGTTCAAACCGATGAACTGGTCACGTCAGTCCGGCGCTGCATCGGCTGAACGACGAGATAGACCCAGAGACCGCCCACGAGATAGAGTAACCCCGACAGTGCAAAGACGCCGCGCGGGTTCAGATACGAGCCGATGTATCCGCCGAGGAGCGGGCCCAAGATCGTCCCGGCCGAGCTAGCCGACTGGTTGAGACCGAAGGCCCTCCCCCGCATCTCCTTGCTGACCGTCGTCGCCAGGAGCGCCGCCACACCCGGACCAATCGCCGCACCGGTCACCCCGGATAGAAGCCGAAGGCCACCGAGTTGCCAGGGATCGCCGGCAAACGTCTGCAGTCCATACAGGACGGCCGAACCCATCAGGCCCATCCCCACCGTTCGCAGATAGCCGACGCGCTCGCCGCGCCTCGCCCACCAGGAGGCCATCGCAATAAAAGCGACACCCGGAATCGAGAAGAGGAGTCCAGAGACCCAGCCGGGTGCATTGGAGCCTACCATCTCATTCACGAAGGGGACCAAGACCGGCTCTAAGGCCATGACCGCTGCCGATGATGTCAGGGTGATGAGCACGACCGCCATCAGTCCCTTGTCCGAGGCCGCCGCCTTCAGGTCAGCTAAGATGTTCGGCTGGGTCGTCTTCGGCGGGCTGAACTCCTCCTTGACCGTGACAAAGACCAAGAGGGTGGCGAATGCGACCATCGCTGCTGCGACCCAGGCCGACCGGCCAATGCCGACAGTGTCAGCCGCAATGCCGCCGATCACCGGACCGATGATCGCCCCGGAGGGCCATGCGGTCTGCACGAGTCCAAGGGCTCTTCCGACATGCTCCTGCGGGGTTGAGACGCCGACCAGAGCGATCGCCATGGGCACGAACCCAGTCAGACCGCCAATCGCCGCCCGGACGAGCAACAGGGAGATCGGTCCCACCGCATACGACATGGCGATATTGCCAAGCACGAGAAAGAGGCCGGCTCGCAGCATCATCATGCGTCGGCCAAAGCGATCACCAACAGCGCCCCAGACTGGCGACATCACCATGCTGCAGACGGCAGCGGTCGAGATGATGACGCCCGACCACATCTCAATCCCACTCTTCTGGCCCAAATCCTCTAAATACTGTGGGGTGAATGGCATCACCATGGTCCAGGCAACCGCGGCCACGAAGACGGCCACCCACAGAACGTACGCGTTTTTCCGCCATTGCTCCATCTGGACTGCGCCTCCTTCTGGTCTCGATAGTGAAGGTTTGGCACAGCGGACTCCAAATCCTTTCGGTCTACGAACTTTAATTTATACAACAAAAGCCGGAGGCCAAGGGAGGCCTCCGGCAGTTTCGTATTAAGCCGCGTTGAATGGCTGCCTGGCCAAGCGCCGGGCCCGCTCCCGCTCGGCGATGGCGAAGAGCAGTCCAGCACAGAGCACTACGCCTGACGCCCCCAGCATCACGACCTGTCCACCAAAGGCCTGCAGGACCGCTGTCCCCAGGATCGGCGCCACGATGCCGCCTACCGCCCTGTCGAGGGCGGCGGCGCCCACGTAGCGGGCCCGTAGATCCGGCGGGGCGATATCGGTCGCAAAGGTCGTGGCTGGCACGGCCAGGATGATCTCACCGATCGTCCAGATCACCGTCGCTGCATGAATCCAGAAGGCCGTACTGGCGAAGCCGAAGGCGGCATACCCCACGGCGAAGGCGATCGGCCCAAGCACGGCCGGCACGACGAGCCGTGAGCGCCGGAAGAGCGCTGTAATCGGCAACTGGAGCAGCACCACCAGGGCGCCGTTCAGCGTCCAGATCAGGCTGTAGACGTGCTCGTAGTCCGCCATGGTGTGGCTCAGGTGGATGGAGAGCGAGGAGTGGATCTGCGCGTAGGCGATCTGGCTCAAGATGCCGCCAGCGATGAAGATGAAGAGCGCCCGGTCAGTCAGGACGGTCGACCAGTTCTCCAGGGTCTGCTTCAGCCGGCTCTGCCCGTTCGCAATCTGGGCCCGGACCTTCATCGGCTCCTTTAGGTAGAGGAAGAAGCCTGTCCCAACGATGAACGAGGAGAGCGCTGCCAGGGAGAAGATCAGCCGCTGGGCCTCAACGCCGAAGGCGGAGCCCAAGAGCGGCCCAAGGCCGACACCGAGGTTGGACATCACCCGGGAGAGGCTGAAGGCCTCTACCCGCTCCTTCGGCTCGGTCGAGTCCGCAATCGCAGCCATGTAGGCGGGGTTGAAGAGGGCGTTGACCAGACCGTTACAGAAGGAGAGGAGGGCGAACTGCCAGACCTGGGTTGCAAAGGCGTAGCTGAGCAGGACGAAGACTCGGAAGCCCATCGAAAAGAGGATGACGGGGCGCCGCCCCTTGCGGTCGGACCACTGGCCGCCGATCAGGTTGCCGAGCAACTGGGCGACGGGGTTGAGAGCGAGGACGATGCCGGTGATGGTGGCCGAAGCACCGGCGCGCTGGACGAAGATCGCCATGAAGGGGATCGCCATCCAGAGGGTGGTCATGTCGACGAGGCGCCCACAGGCGAGGAGCCAGACGGTGGGGCTGTGGCGCTGGTAGATAGCTTGTACTTTGTTGACCATTTGTGTAGTCCTCCTGATCCTTAGCATAACGAACGTTTAC
>DATGYC010000250.1:0-13247 GCA_035298385.1 Symbiobacteriaceae bacterium
CCGGCAGACCTCGGCATACTGGCGGGGCGAGAGGCCGGTCACTCGCTTGAAGAGCCTCTGCAGGTGAGTGGGGCTCAGGTGGAACTGGGCGCCCAGGCCCGTCAGGGACGAGGCGCCCTGCTCCCGGATGTAGGTGCAGATGTGCCCAACGATCTCGGCCCCTGGGTCAGGCGAATCCCCCTGGGGGTGGCATCGCTTGCAAGGCCGAAAGCCCGCCGCCTCGGCCTGAGCAGGCTCATCGAAGAGATCAACGTTCTCCCGTCGAGGGCGCTTGGATGGGCAGGAGGGGCGGCAATAGATACCGGTAGACCGCACTGCATAAACAAAGCACCCATCCTGCGATACGTCACGAGCCAGAACAGCCTCCCACCGAGCCTCCATCGCTCTCCCTCCTCTTCTTCCAGTCTAAGCGACATGAGCCTAGTCCGCCCTCCGATTCTTGTGCATCAAACTACCCCAATCGGTCCGCCCTTGGCAGAGCGTCTCAAGCGCTTGGCGACCATCCAACCCTAGTCGAACGAGCGACTCCTCCCGGTACCGCTACTCCGCCCTCTTCTCCACCCAGTACTGGGCCATGCCAAACAGCTCTCGCTTGGCCAGGTACCCATCCTCCGCCAGCCGCTCCAGATGGCCCTGCAGAGCCTCCACCGTCACGGAGGTCCCCCGCTTCGCGAGCAGCCGGGCCACCTCGATCAGACGACCGGAGTCCAGGGCGCCCATCTCCTCGACGACGGGTACGAGGACCTTCACCCAGGCGTCCTCCACCTGCGCCGCCTCGGTCCCCAACTCATCGAACGGGTTCTCCGTATTCGGCGCACAAGACTTGGCCATCCGAATCCGAACCGGCACCGTCCGCCCAAAGATCGCCGAGGAGATGTAGGTATCACCCGACCGCAGGAAGGGCAGCCGCCGGGCCTCCTCCTGGTTCAGGTCCGTCTCTTCCTTAATGGTCGCAATATCCGAAGCACGAACCGTCCGGAAGACGCACTTCGTATTCAACTGCGCCACAACCGTCTCGTCCAGGAGCGTCGGCCGCTGGGTGGCCAGGATCAGGAAGACCCCGTACTTGCGGCCCTCCTGGGCGATCTCCTTGATGATCCCCTTGGCCGGCGCATCGTACGCCTTCGGCGCAAAGTTATGCGCCTCGTCGGTCACCATCACGAAGGGCGGGAAGAACTCGCCCGTCTCTCGCTTGAACTGCGCATCCTTGTACTCCCGCCGCTTGTGGTAGAGCGTCGAGGTGACGTAGGAGGCGAAGACGTTCAGGATCCAGATCGGCCCCTGGACGACGACCAGCTTCCCCTCCCGAAGCGTTGCCTCGATCGGACGAATATCCTTCTGGAAGAGACCAGCCCGATCGAGCCGCTTCAGGCGCCACTGCACGCCCTTGACCGACGAGAGCGGGATGCCCCGGGCCTCCTTCTCGGCGCCCTTCTCCCCGTTCTCCAGAGCGGCTACCAAGTCATCGATCCGGCCCAGGAAGGAGGTGAAGGAGTCGTTCCGCTGGTGGAGCGCCTCCACGGCGTTGACCATCCCCTCCGAGAGCGACGAGGCGGCGCTCAGCAGGGTGATTACGTCGCGGGTATTGAGTTGGGTAAAGTCGACACCAACCTCCTGCCCTACCGCCATCACCTTGAAGCGCTGCTCGTACTTCACATCCCGGTAGCCCGGCGGGCAGTTGGTCGGGGTCTCAGCAAAGGTCAGTTCAAAGTGGGGGTCAAAGACCAGGGTCGGGATCTTCAGCTTCATCAGTTCCTCAAGGAAGACCCGGAGGCCGAATGACTTACCCGAGCCCGAGCCACCGAAGATGCCGATGTGCGGGTACTGCTGCATCGCCCGCGGGTCGAAGAGGAAGGGGACACCGTTCTGCGGCTTGACCCAACCATCCTCCAAGAGGCGCACTCGGTCCTGGAGCTCAGCCGGCATCCCCGCCGCCAGCTTCCCCGTCGCCTGGATTACGCCCAGGATCATCGCCTTGTCGGGCTGTCCCTTCACCAGGTAGTGTGCGACCTCATCAAAGGCGGGCTCGCGCACAGAGGTGCCTGGGCGAACCGGGACCGGCAACCGCTCCAGCAGCCGCACCTTCGCGATGTGGATGTCATGCTGGGCGACATCGTACTGGGCCGACGCCATCAGGGCCTGGAAGATCTCCGGCCCGACGATCCCCTTCTCCAGATTGAAATCCCGGTAGCGGTTGAAGGACTGGGTCTCGACGACCTCGCCCCGGGGGTAGCCCAGGGCCCCATCCTCAATCACCAAGTACTCATTCATCTGGAAGGGGCGGCGCTGGTCGATTACCGTGATCTCCTGCTCATTCGTTAAGCCGACGACCTGCACGTCAGATTCCCTCCCTTAGAAGATGCGGGCAGAGCGTTTGGTCATGAAGACCCGCTTCCACTGCGGATCCAGTAAGTCCAAGTAGGCCGAGAGTTCCACGTCGGTCAGCCGGACCTCCCGGTCAACGATGTCCAGCCAGAGCGGCATTCCCCGCCCATCTGGCGGCGTAATGGTATAGAGGTAGTCCGCCAGGGCGCCCATCTGGTCCGCCTGCGCCTCCAGCATCTCCAGACCGGTCACACCCGGATCAGTCGCCGTCCGCATGAACCAGGTCCGGACTGGAGTCGGCTCGGGCTCACCCGGCTTCGCCGCCCCGGTCTTTCTCGCTGCAATCCCCTGCGGCGCTAAACTCGCACGGTCCTCGGGAATTGCAGAGAGGCCCTTCACCGGGCGCCGCACCTCGAGCACCTCTCCCATCTCCAACACACCCCAGAGGATATCCCGGTCGTACCGGTTCTGCCAGCCCGGCGGCGTAGCCTCCTCCATCATGGTTGGGATCACCCGTGACTCGATATTCTCAATGCAACCAGCGAGCATAATTTTTCCATCTAATACGTCTCGTTGGAGAATGGAGAAGGTATTCTTGGTACGCATGTCGAATCTTACCAGTGGCCCATCCATTAACAGGATGGCTGGCCGAAGGGATCGGGCCGCCTCCAAGGCGACCTGCGCCTCCAACGTCGCCAGCTTCTGCTGACGCAACTCATGGTCCTTCTGCACCGCGACCACCTCATCGGTCAGGTCGCCGGGCGGGAGCGGGCAGTGCATCGTCTTCAGCACCAGGGGCTCACCGGTAGACGGCTTCGCGATCGCCCGCATCAGGTCCAGGTAGTGCGGGAAGGCGCCGCCAAATGTGTTCAGCGTCCCATCGACGCCCACCAGCGGGCGCCCGCCCAGAAATCCGGCCAGTTCCGCCCCCTCTAGACGGCGCAGACGGCGGATCGGACCCACATGCTCCTCGAGCCACCCTCGACGCTCTGACGTGGAACCAAGGCGGCTCTCTGAGAAAGCATCTGTAATTCGACCGTTCAACTGTTGAAGTTGAGATACCCATTCATCCATCTAGGCTGACCCTCCGTGGATTGGGGATTTCTGTGAAAAACCGTCTTGACTTAGGAGACGATTCCAGTTATGGTTTTCCTAGGGACGCTATAGCGGTAAAACAAGAGCAATACAAAAGATTGTAGCCAAATAGACGGGCTGCTCCGTTGACTTTTTCTGGCACAACTGTTAGAGTAATACATGAGCGGAGCCAGCAGTGACTCTATATTTGGGGGTGACTATTATGATGAAGTCGACCGGTATTGTTCGCAAAGTAGATGAACTTGGTCGTGTAGTAATTCCGATCGAGTTGCGCCGGACCCTCTCTATTGAAGAGAAGGACTCGCTGGAGATTTACGTTGATGGTGATAAGATCATCCTGCGTAAGTATGAGCCGGCCTGCGTCTTCTGCGGCAACGCCGCCAACGTGGAGAACTTTAAGGGCAAGAACGTCTGCCAGTCCTGCCTGACCTCCATGGCCCAGCGCGTTCACGTCGGCTAATAAGCGGAGCACTCCTACCTAGGAGTGCTTCTTCTTTTCCTGGAAGCGAAAATCCTCTGCCACGAAAGATGAGGCCTGTCCGTTAGTCGGACAGGCCTTCCTTATTCCTCACGTCGAGTAGCGTTTGGTAGACATCGCGCTTGGTAAGGCCAAACCGCTCTGCCACCTGCTTCATCGCATCGTTTGGGCGAAGCCCGGTCTCCACTAATGCGTCAACCGCTACCTTCAGGCCCTCCGGGGTCCAGCCCTCCATCTCAGGTTCGACATAAGGCGCCCCACCGATGACCAGGACGAACTCACCGCGGGGGGCCTTCGCCTCAAAGTGCGCGAGCAGATCAGCCGGAGTGCCCCGGACGACCTCCTCGTGCAGCTTGGTCAACTCCCGTGCGGCCGCCATCGGGCGGGCGCCCAAGACCCGGTCCAGGTCTGCAAGCGTCTCGAGCACCCGGTGCGGCGCCTCGTAGAGCATGACGGTCCGTTCCTCTGTGGCCAAGCGAGCCAAGGCGGCCTCCCGCTCCTTCTTCTTGGTCGGCAGGAAGCCATCAAAGGCGAAGCGGACCGTCGGCAGGCCCGATACCACCAGGGCTGAGACAAAGGCCGTCGGCCCCGGAATCGGGATGACCGGCACCCCAGCTGCCAGGGCAAGCCGGACTAGGTCCTCACCCGGATCGGAGATCGCTGGCATGCCGGCATCGGTCACGAGGGCGACAGAGTCGCCAGCCTGGAGTCGCTCGATCAAAGCGGGACCCGCCGTCCGCTGGTTGTGCTCATGATAGCTAACCAGTTGCGTCTGGATTTCGAAGTGCCGGAGGAGCTTCAGGCTCTGCCGGGTATCCTCCGCGGCCACCACGGCTACCTCACGCAAGATCCGCAGCGCCCGGGCGGTGATATCCTCCAGGTTTCCGATCGGGGTACCGACCAGGTAGAGCGTTCCTGTGCTCAAACGATCTCCTCCTCTACTCGTCCGTTCCGGCCACGCCTACCTCATCTGTTTTGGCCGCGGAGATAAGCGCTAGCTTGGCCACCCGGGGGAGCCGCTTTAGCTCAAGCTCCCGGCGAGAGGCGCTCGCTCGGTCAGGCCAGGGCTCGCACCAGAGCAATCGTAGCGGTCCTCTACCACGGGTGTAGCGGGCGCCCCGCCCCGCCTGATGCATCGCCAGGCGACGCTCAACATCGTTGGTGATACCGGTATAGAGCGTGCTGTCCCCACACTCCAGCAAGTAGACCCACCAACTCATGGCTCCACCGCCCCGTCGTAGATCGCCTGCATCTCGGGCGTGTAGCACTGCCCCTCGGCCCAAACGACCAGCGGTGCCTCGCAGGTGAGGCCTGGGCGCCCACCCTTGACCGCTTCGACTAGAACCAGGTTGGCCGAGCGCCCCGCCCGGGGCAGGACTAACCGCATCCGCTTCGGCTCCAAGCGACTTGTGCGGAGGGCGCCCAGCAGGTCCACCAGCCGCTCAGCCAGGAAGACCAACCCGACCCGACCACCATAGCGCACCAGGCGACCAGCCGCCTCCACCGCCTCACCTAGAGAGGATTCCAGTTCGTGGCGGGCAGTCGCTCGGCCCTGGGTGGGGCTGACCCCACCCGTTCCCACCTCTCGGTAGGGCGGATTCATCGTAACCAGATCGAACGACTCAAACCCATAACGCTCCGTTGCCGAACGCCAGTCCCCACAATCGATGCAAATCCGATCGCCCAGGCCGTTCAGGGTGACGCTCCGTCCCGCCATCTCCGCCGTCACCGGCTGGATCTCCAGACCGGTTAGGCTGATTGCTGGATGAAGCGCTGCGAGGAGAAGGGGGATGATCCCCCCGCCGGTCCCCAGATCGATCACCCGGTCGGTCGGTCGAACCCGTACCCAGTGGGCGAGCAGAATCGCGTCGATGGCAAACGGAAAGCGCTCTGGGTGCTGGATGATCCGCAGGCCTCCCCGGCCGAGATCGTCCAGTCGTTCACCAGAGCGCAACTCCATGGCGATATGCCTCCTACTTCCTACTCAGCAGCCTCAACCGGCCGCTGCGGGCGCCCGCCCTCCCGGCGGCCATCCTGCCGCTGGCGGTTCTCATCTGTGCGCTGCCGATTGCTATCCTGGCGGCCACGGTTGCCATCCGGGCGATTCCCGGTGCGACCGGCCTCGTTGCGCCCACCTTCAGGGCGACCACCGCCCGGCCGCTGCTGCCGGTTGTCCGGGCGGGCCTGGCCATCCGGCCTGCCACCCTCACGCCGCCCTTCAGGGCGAGGTGCGCCCGCGGGCCCTTGCTCAGACCGGGGGCGGGGCGTGCCACTTTGGCCCTGTGCCCTCGGCGGGCGCTGGCCGCCGCTCTGCGGGCCATCCTGCTTCTGCGGGGGGCGCCCGCCAATCGGTCCAATCGGGCGTTCGCTCCCGCCAGGGCGCCCCTTATCCCCGAAAGGGGGCTCCGGGCGCCGGGGGCGATCCTCGATCGCCTGCTGCATCCGGGGGCTAAAGGCGCCCCGCACCCCGATCGCCGGGACAGGTGCCTCATCCAGATCACTGAGGTCGGCCGCATCAGCCGGGACCGACGGCGGGACGTAACTCGGTGCCAGGGTGGGGTCCTTCTTAGCCGCCTCATAGGTATCCTGCTCAAAGCGCAGGCAACACATGAGACGACCGCAAAGGCCCGAGATCTTGGACGGGTTGAGCGAGAGGTTCTGGTCCTTCGCCATCCGGATCGAGACCGGAGCGAAGTCGCCGAGAAAGCTGGTGCAACAGAGGATGCGCCCACAGGGGCCAATGCCGCCTAGAAGTTTGGCCTCGTCGCGCACACCAATCTGGCGCATCTCAATCCGGGTGCGGAAGACGGAAGCCAGTTCACGCACCAACTCCCGGAAGTCGACGCGCCCCTCGGCGGTAAAGTAGAAGATGTTCTTTGCGCTATCGAAGGTATATTCAACATCGACAAGATTCATGTCGAGATTTAGCTGTTGGATCTTCTTCAGGGCGATGCCAAAGGCTTCGCGCTCCCGCCGCTTATTCTCTGCGGCGACAGCTGCATCCTGGGGGGTGCCGACCCGGATCACCTTCTTGAGGGGATGAACCACCTCATCGTCCGGGACATCCTTGGGCCCCACGACTACATCGCCATATTCTATCCCCCGGGCTGTCTCTACGACGATCTTCGTGCCGAACTTCAGGTCGAAATCGGCGGGATCGAAGTAGTAGACCTTGCCGGCGGTCTTAAAACGTACGCCTACCACTCGGACCAATTGACGTCACCTCCTTCATCAGGTCAATCGAAACCGAGTCATATCAACTATAACGGGGTTGGAAGGTTCAGCGCAAGTTCAGGGGCGCCCTTGGCTGCCGCCGCCAACCGCAGAAGGAGCACATCTAGCGCCAGGCGCAGATTGACGTTCCGGCGATGCACCGCCCGGAAATCGCCCAAGGCCGTCAGCATCCGCAAGAGTTGATCGGTGCCAGAGCGACGCACCAGTTCGGCAACCTCGGTCTGGCGATCCGCGTTCAGGATGAGCGTCACCGCTCCCATCTGGGCCAGCAGGAGCGCATCCCGTAGCCAGACGGTCATAATCTCTAGCCAGTCCTCCAAGTCACCCTTCGCCTTCTCCAAGACCTCGGCTTGGCTCACCAACGCCAGATCATCAAGCTCCGACAGTTTCAGAAGCAGATCGTACGTCTCACTCCGCCGGGCGGCGACCGCCTCATCCTGAGCGAGCTGGAGTGCCCGCCCGAGGGAGCCACCGGAGAGTGCGGCAAGTAGCCGGGACTCAGCCGCCGACTTGCCGGTCAACCGTGCGAGGGGCTGAGCCATCTCGTCGAGCGGCAGGGGGGCGAAGTTCAGGACCTGACAACGGGAGAGAATTGTCGGCAGGACGCCAGACAGATTCTCCGCCAGGAGGATCAAGATGACGTAGGATGGGGGCTCCTCAAGGAGCTTCAACAGCCGATTGCCGGCCTCCGGATTCAACTTGTCCGCTCCATCGATGATCGCGACAGCTCGGCGCCCCTCTTGCGGCCTGGACCAGAGCTTACTCTGAAGCTCTTTCATCTGCTCGGTCTTGATGAAGCGACCGTCCGGCTCCACCATGTGCAGATCTGGATGCATCGGCGGTTCAGCCGTCGTGCGCCGACAGGGGCCACACTGCCCGCAGGGCGCCCCCGCCGGGGTTGGGTCCTGGCAGAGCATCACCTGCGCCAGGAGGCGGGCTATTGTCCGCTTCCCGATGCCGGATGGCCCAGCGAAGAGGTAGGCATGCGCCACCTTCCCCGTCCGGACTGCCCGTTGCAAGAGGCGCACCGCGAGCGGCTGCCCCACGACCTCGGTCCACTGCACGAAAGAACCACTCCTACATCTTCTCGAAGTGCTCGACGTCGACCACGAACATGGTGGCGCCGCCCACCAGAATCTCAACGGGGAACGGGATGTACGAATCAGCCGGCCCACCCACGGGCGAAAGCGGTGTGACCAGTTGCTCACGGGCCCGGCAGATCGATTTGATCAGCCCAATCACACGCTCTACCTGTTGATCATCGACGCCAACAAAGAGCGTCGTGTTGCCCTCTCGCAGGAATCCACCCGTCGAAGCGAGCTTGGTCGACCGGAAGCCGGCAGCAGCGAGCTCGCTCAAGAGGCGAGGAGCGTCCTTATCCTGAATAACGGCGATGACCAGTTTCATAGGGGACCAACCTCCTTCAGATTAGCGGCGGGGGAGGATCTCATCCACCAAGCGCCGGACCTGTGCCTGCACCTCATCCGGCGTGCCGGAGGCATCGACCAACTTGATACGCCGGGGTTCGGCCTCCGCTAGCTCGCGGTAGCCTTCCCGGACCTGCTCGTGGAACCACTGGGCCTTCTGCTCGATCCGGTCCCGATCGGTTCCCATCCGTTCCTTAGCCAGCGACCAAGGCAGGTCCAGGACGATCGTCCGGTGGGGCTTCAGGGAGCCCGTCGCCATGTCGTTGATCTGGGCGACGAACTCGACCGGCAGGCCACCGGCGAAGCCCTGATAGACCAGGCTGGCATCGACGTACCGGTCGCTGATGACGACCTTCTTCTCAGCTAGGGCGGGCCGGATTACCCGCTGTACGTGATCGGCACGGCCGGCTGCAAAGAGAAAGGCCTCCGTCACGACCGAGACGTCCTGGTACTCCGGAGAGAGCACGAGGTTGCGGATCTCCTCCGCCAGCGGCGTGCCGCCCGGCTCCCGGGTAAAGATGTACTCAATCCCACGCTCGTTCAGGTACTGGAAGAGGAGCTTCAACTGCGTCGATTTGCCGGCGCCGTCGACTCCTTCGAATGCGATAAAGACCGACAAGGGAGGGTCACTCCTTCACAACCTGGATCCGGGTCAGGGTTGGGTCAGAGGGGCCCTGGAAGTGGGCGCCCAGGCCACGCCCCACCTGGAGGTATTCGACAAGATCTGAACTGATCCGCTCCCCGGGCACCACCACGGGGATCCCGGGCGGGTACGGAGCGATCATCTCCGCTGCGATCCGCCCGATGGCGGCCGTAAGCGAGACGCCCTCCTTGGCGCCCAGGTAGGCCTCCCGCGGCAGGAGCACCGCCTCCGGGATCGGTGGGGGCGCCCAGGTGGGAGGAGCCTGATTGCCCTGGGGCAGCTTCGCCAGAGCTTGTACCAAGAATTCGATCGTATCGACCGAATCTCCGGGGGTCATGACAGCTAGCATGTAGCCTTGGCCCGCCGTCTCCACGGCAATACCAGACTGCCAGAGAAGCTCCGCTGCTGCAAATCCCGTGAGCCTGCGCCCACCTACCCCGATCAAGAGTTTGGTCGGATCAGCGGTTGGGTAGACCCGCAGGCCCGGCAGTTCTGCGATGCGACGGGCCGCTCCGCTCGCCAGTTCCAGCGTCCGCCCCCACTCTACCCGCCCGTGCATCGCCAGATGGCGGCGTGCGAGGTCCAGGGAGGCCATCAGCAGATAGGAGGGCGAGGTGGACTGCACGAGCCGTAGCATCTCGCGCAGGCGGGCGCCTGAGAGACGGGCGCCCTGTCCCAGATGACAGAGGCTGGACTGTGTCAGACTGCCGCCCGTCTTGTGTGTCGACTGGACGACGCCGTCCGCTCCCAGCGAAAGTGCATCCGGCGGCAGATCTGGGTGAAAGTGAAAGTGGCTGCCATGAGCCTCATCAACAAGGACTGGGAGCGCGTGTCCGTGCGCTGCCTCGATTAGAGGCGCCAAATCGCTGACCATCCCGTAGTAGGTCGGGTGGACCAGCAGGGTGGCCTTGACCCCAGGCAGGAGCTTGGTAAAGGCCCTCGGATCGACACCTGTGGCCACGTCTAACTCCGGGTGGAACTGGACGGGCGCCCAGACCGGACGTGCCCCCGCCAAGATTATCGCTCCCAGGATAGAACGGTGAGCGTTGCGCGGCACAAGGATAGCCTCTCCTGGCTGCACCGCAGCTAACAGAAGGGCGTGCAGTCCGGCCGTTGTCCCGCCGACGAGAAGGTACGAGGTGGTTGCGCCAAAGGCCTCAGCCGCAAGCGCCTCCGCCTCTGCAATCGCCCCCTCCGGGGCGTGCAGGTCGTCTAAGCCGGGTACCTCGGTCAGATCGAGACCGAGAGCCCGGCCAAACTCGGCCCGAAGAGCCGATGGGGCCGCGGCGCCCAGCTTGTGACCGGGGACGTGGAAGGGACCTCGGACCTGGTCCCGATAGCGGCTGGCCGCCTCGTAGAGCGGGGCGCGCTGTTGGTCCAGCAACAAAAGAGTTCGCCGCCCTCTCATCGTTTCCCTTTTCGCTAAACTAGCACAAAACCCCTACCCGGCGGGTAGGGGGGTTATTGCTGCATCCGGCGGTTCCGCAACACCCGCCGCACATCCTCACCGACTAACCGGCAGACCTCGAACCCATTCAACAGGCGAGAGGCAATGCGATCACCATAGGTCCCCTCAAATGACTCCGGCTCCAGATTGCTCGAGACAACCATAGGCCGCCGCCGGTTCATCCGGGCGTTAATCAGAGAGAAGAGCTCCTGGGCTGCGAACTCGGTCACCTTCTCGGCGCCAAGGTCATCTAGGATGATCAGGTCCGCATCGTAAAGACGTTGGATCCCGGCCATGTAGGCCTCTTGATCATCGAACTTGTGCAGGCGAATCAGGTCTAGGAACTCACCGAAGGTGAGATAGACAACAGTCTTGCCCGTCTCCAGAACCGCATTCCCGACCGCCGATGCCAGGTACGTCTTGCCCAGGCCAACGTTACCCACTAGGAGCAGCGATTCCTCCTGGCTTCCCCGCACTACCCCGGCCGCAAACTCCTTGCAAAAACGCAGAAGGTGCTCCATGTAGCGCCGATCATCCGACGGATAGACCGAGAGGTCGAACCGCTCAAAGGTCTGCTCTCGTAACGGTCCGGTCAGACCAGCAAAACGGAAGAGATCCTCCATCTCTTCACGGCGAAGGCACTGGCACTTCTGCTGCGGGAGGACTGTCCCCTGCTCTGTCTCTTCGGCGGGTAGCCAACCCGTATTCTGACAGAAAGGGCAGTCCCACCAGACATCCAGATCGTGCAAGGAGTACCCGTTGGCCTTCAGCAGCCTCTCCCGCTCACTCGTGAGCTCTTTGGACCGCTGCTGCAGTTCGTCAAATGACTTGCCAAACTGCGTCGGTCGTCCAAGCATTAGCCGGGCTAGGTCCAACCCAATCTCCGACTGGATGGTGCGGATCTCGGCCAACCGCGGGAGGTGCGCCATCATAGCGGACTCCCGGGAGTCCCGCTCCTGCTGGAGCTGGCGGATGCGAGTCTCCCGCTGGCGCATCCGGTCAGCTCTCAAATTTCTTATAGATGTGTGCATAATACTCCTTGTCCTTCTTTTCACCGCTTGACCAGAGGACATTGCTACGCGCAGGCTTGCGAGCCCCCGCCGTCTTGCGGGCACCCTCCTCCTTCTTCGGGACGTTCCGCTTGTACTCCTCTTGGAGCGTCTCGACGTCGCTGACGGTCTTGACGTTCTTGGCGCGCCAGTTCTCCAGTACCCGGTTCATGTAGTGAATCGGGTTCTTCGAGCCCGAAGCCTCGTCTGCCGCCCGCATCACGACCTCATTGCTGAAGCCCCACTCGGTCGTCCACTTCTCAAGAAGATCCTGCTCAGGCTTCGTCAGTTGCCGCTTCAGCCCTAGATACTGCAGGATCGGCCGGTAGCGAGCTGCCCCCCGCTGATAGTTGGGGGCGTCGGCCTCCACCTGTTCCAGGGTCTGAATACCCTGCTCATGCCACCGCCGAGCGATGGAGCGCAGGTAACCGATATGCCAGATGTTCTGGCGCTTTCCCTCTTGGATGACGGCAGCGACCATCTCTGCGTCGAAGCCGTACTCCTCCGCCCAACTAAGGACCTCCTCCAGCTCGTTCGGGCTGAGGGGGCGCCCAAAGAGTCGCTCCGCAACGGCAACCGCTGGATGGGGGCCACTTTGCTCTGCTTCATGTTGCTCGCGATACTGCTCCCAGTTCGCTCGCAGACGAGCGTAGAGCGGTGTGAAGGAGAATCCCAAGGCCTCTTCTTCATCGGGTGCAAGATCACTCTCAACTAAGTCCTTCTGCTCGAGATCGGCAATGAGTGCTCTCACCTGCTCGAAATCCCGCGGTAGATTTTTGCGCGAAGCCACGAACTGCTCATAGGGGCTGGTGGCACTTGGCCCAACAATCGAGAGCAGTACGGACAACTTTCCTATGGTGTCATAGTCAAGCGCCAAATCGGCGGAGTACTCGAAGAGCATGCGTGGAAGCTGCACAAAGCCGCTCTTCAGAAGGGACTGCAGGAACCACAGTTCCCCTGAACCAGTTGGGCCCTGGGACAAAGTGATCCCCTCCTTCGCCTAGCTTACATACCAAGTTCGCAGCTTGTGGATTGGTTCGATTCTCCGCTCCCCACGTCATTTCCTGCCCACCCCGTTCGACAAACGGCAGATTTTGGTACAAGCGTGAGGGCCTACATTAGTCTTCCTGTTCGGAGGGGCGAAGAATCCCTTTCATTGACCGCAATCCTTTGCCCAGACTACTTAGGCCCATCAATGCAAAAGACCACTGCTCACGCAGTGGTCTTTCATAAAGGATTTGGGCGGCGATCTACTCTCCCAGGCTCTTTGTGCCCAGTACCATCGACCCTGAAGGGCTTAACGGCCGTGTTCGGAATGGGAACGGGTGATCCCCTTCGGCATAGCCACCCAAAACTGAGTAAGGCTTTACACCTTCAAAACTGTACAGTGGATTTGCCGCAAACATCAAAGGTCAAGCCCTCGGCCGATTAGTATCAGTCCGCTCCACAGGTTACCCTGCTTCCACTCCTGACCTATCTACCTGGTAGTCTTCCAGGGGCCTTACTTCCTTGCGGAATGGGAGATCTCATCTTCGGGACGGTTTCGCAC
>DATGYC010000251.1:0-4814 GCA_035298385.1 Symbiobacteriaceae bacterium
GATGTGAAGACGTGGGTAAAGACGAATGATTACTTTGCGGGTAACCGGGTGGAGCAGGGCGGTGACGTCTTTGTACCTTCTAACAATAAGTATCCGCACATTCATATCGGAAACGATTTCGTCACCTACTCAAAGTCGTCATCCAACCACATCTACCTGATCCAAGGCGACCAGGTCTTCAAGGGCCGCATTCAGACGGCCCAGCAGGATAGCCAGGATGCGCACGTCATTCAGGTCTGTCGCTACCTAGACTCTCAGTACTAGAAGATCCGCATCCATAGACGTGCAGTCCCGGCAACGCGCCTGTTGCCGGGACTCTCTTTGTCGCTTCCGTCGGCGAATGGCGAAGGGCGCCCGACCGGCACCTGGTAGCACAAGCGGTTACGTCAGATGAATCCGACCCGAAGGGGTCCTCCGTTGCGGGGAGAGCACAGCCACACTGCCGAGGATCAGGAGAGACCCGAGCAGAAAGCCCACCGACAGCGTCTCGTGCAGGAAGAGCGCGCCCCATAGCATACCAAAGGCGGGGGCCAGGTAGGTGACCATGGTCGCCTTGGCAGGGCCTGCATCGACGATCAGGTGAAAGTACAGGCGAAAGCCAAGGGACGTGGAGAGAAGGGCGAGCATCAGCAGGCTTATGATCACGGTCATAGAGGGCAACGCCGCCGGGAGGGTGAAGGGGACTAGCGGCAGGAGCCACAAGGCGGAGAAGAGCTGGCTGTAGAGGGCGAGCCCCTCGGGCTGTGCGCCCTGAACCTTCACCTTGGTGTAGACCGCAGCCACCCCGTAGAAGGCTGACGCCAGCAATGATGCCCCGATCGACCACAGGGCTTCCGCCGTCAGGGAGAGCGGCCCTAGCCCCACGAGCGTCACCACCCCGGCGAAGCCGATCAGGAGTGCTGCCGTCTTGCGGAGGGTCAGCGCTTCCCCCATCCAGACGGCCGCTACCAGCGATGTGAAGAGGGCCGTCGTGGCGTTCAGCGTGGCGGCCAGGGAGGCGGGCAGGTGCAACTCGGCGAAGGAGATAAGGAGAGGCGGAATGGCGCAGTTGACGAGCCCGATCACCACGTACTGCCGCCAGTGACTCCGCAGAGGCGGCACACGTCTACGGAGCAGCGCATAGCCCAGGAGCGCCAGTCCCGCCAGCAGGAAGCGGAGTTCAATGAGTAGAACGGGGCCAAGGGCCGGCACCGCGATGCGCATGAAGAGGAAGGAACCGCCCCACAGGGCGGAGAGCAGCAGGAGCGCTCCAAGGTTCTTGACTGACACCCGATCTACCCCCAGATCTCTTTCGTCAACGGACCGTGACGCATCTTGAGGATAGCGCGGGCGCCCAGGGCAGGCTATCCGATTCTTGCGTTCAAAGTGAAGCGGTCCGGCGGAAGGCGCCCTCACCAGAGAGGGCGCCTCCCGCCGGACCTGCTCTATTGGCCTCCAAGCGCGGCACGGGGATCGTCGTCGACACTTCCCGTAGCCAGGTCGATCCAACCAGTCCGCTCCCCCATGGACCACGGTGCAGGTAGTAGACCCGCAGCGGTAGCTCGGTCGACCACGTCTGTCCGGTGGGGCGGAGCTGGACCTGTTGCTCGCCCACCCGGGCGGGCTTGACCGGAAAGGCCCACGCCTGACCATGAATGCCCAGTCCTTCGATCAGCCCTGGCTCCAACCGATTCCATGCATCGGTCGGCACCCAGCCCTCCGACTCCGCCACCACCAGGAGGTAGTCCTGCCCCCCTGTGGGCGGATCGATCGACCACTGCCAGGTGGCGTAGACGCTAACCACCGCTCGATCGGTCGCCACTGGTGGGCCTTGCGGCGCCCGCTGCGCCACCGTGAACGCGAGGTGCTCCGGCAACACCGGCTGCGGGGAGAGCAGGACGCCGCCGGTCAGGAGCGTCAGGAGGAGCGCAACGATCCAGTCCGGCGCCCTCATCGTGACCACACCTTGACTAAGCGTTGCCCAGTGCTGTCCAATGTGTAGATCGACTGCGGTTCCCGAGGCGATAGGAGGAGGAAGGCGCTCCCATGCTGGCCCACGGGGATGACCGCATCATCCACCTGCAGGGCCGCGACTTGCTGGTCGGTCAGCTCCCCCCAGATCACCGCCGCCGGGCGCCCTCGGTCAGCCGGGCTGATGCTGGGCCCAGAGACGTGCACCCACGCCGTTCGCGGCTGGACGCCCGCTCCCCACCGACCACCGTGGACTTGGGTGCGTGGCTTCCAGCCGAACCGGTTCACCTGCAGTTCAGCCAGGACCAACTCGCCAGCGTTCGTCCGGATGAGGTCCCACTCCAGGTCGCCTTGGCGCTCCCTCTGCAGGATCGTCCCATCCGTCGCATTTGCGCCCCGGCTGGACGCCGTCCAGGTCCGAATCGCCGCCTCCGGTGTCGCCGCGTAGCCCGCCCACTCGTGCATCAGTCGGGCGCCCCCCAGCGCGCCGAGCAGTGCCAGGAGCGGGATCCAGAGGCGCGGGAAGCGCTTCACCGGCATCGCCGTCGTCGGCACCACCTCTGGCGAGAGGAAGAGCGCCACCGCCCCCGCCACCAGGGGGGTCGCAAGGAAGGGGTACGTGAGCAGGGCGAGCCAGGGCAGGCGCCCCGCCAGACTCCAGAGCAGGGTGAAGAGGCCGGTGCTCAGCATCGTCAGCAACCCCAGGCCCAACCAGGCCCCCAGCCGGCCCCAGAAGCGGGACGCCCCCTCCAGCAGCGCCACGAAGAGTGGATGACCACCGGCGCCCAGGGCGATCTGCAGCAGCGGCACGAGCAGGGCGCCCCCCGTTAGAACGATGAGGCCAGGTATCCCGAAGAGGCTCAGGGCGAACCGCCAGAGCAGCAACACAGCGAAGAGCCCAGGGAACGCACGCAGGGCCTGGCGCCAACTCCCCGCCCTTAGCTCACCCCGGACCCCATCGGCGATCAGCCCCAGGTAGAGGGCGGTCAAGAGCGCCCCCAGGGCGGGGATCAGGAGCTGGGCGGTCAGCACCCGCCAGAGCGGCAGACCGACGGGCAGCGTCAGGCGGGCGGGCTGCAGGCTCAGGTGCAGATCGGTCAGGCTGGGCAGGGCATGGGGGATGAAGCCCGTGAACGAGATCGTCTGGCCTGTCGGGGGCGCTGCTTGCGGGGTGAGCCAGAACCCGTAGTCCGTATCGAGGAGGCGCGGTAGGTCCACGACCGGCCCCAGGGGGATCCCCAACCAGGCGAGGCAGAGTGAGAGCAGATCAGCAGCCAGGGGCAGGAGCGCCAGCCAGGGATGGTGGCGCAGCGTCCGGAAGCCAGTGTGCCAAGCCTCACGTCCTGTCAGGTGCATGACCCCTCTCCGGTTGAATCTTCTCACCTAGTAGGACGACGGAAGCGGGCTGGAGGTTCGCCTGGCAATGATGAAGGGCGCCCCGCCGAGGGCGCCCTCCGTGTGCAGACGTTTGGAAGCAGCCACGATCCCACGAGACGGCCAGGTTGCTCGAACCAGCTCCGCGCATGCTGCCTATTGGGCGAGTTTGACGCTCATCCCCCTTGCCGGCTGTTCATCCGCACAAAGGCCTCATCGATCTGCTCCCGCGACAGCCGCATCGCCGTGGCCGCCCTGCCGTACCCGATCTCACGGTCGCCCCGCGCGAACCCCTCGAAGACCGCATCCGCAAAGGCGTCCAGCGGTTCGCCGAAGGTATGGAGCCCGGCGCCGCCTAGGTCGGTCTGCACCGCCGGGGGCACCACCTCGATCACCTCGATCTGCTGATCGGCGACCTGATGCCGCAGGCTCAGCGTGAATGAGTGCAGCGCCGCCTTGGTCGCACAGTAGATCGGTGCGAAGGCGAGCGGGGTGAAGGCCAGGCCGGAGGTGACGTTGATGATCGTCGCGCCCGCCTGGCCCGCCAGGTGCGGCAGGAAGAGCATGCTCAGGTGGATGGGCGCCTCCAGGTTGATGGCGATCTCCTGCTGGTACTGCGCCCAGTTCTCCGGCTTCGCCTCCAGTAGGTTCGTCCGGTTCTGGATCCCCGCATTGTTGACCAGCATGTTCAGCGCCGGGAACTCCTGCTTCGCCCACGCGAGGAGGGCGAGCCGGTCCTGCTCGCTCGCCACATCGCAGACGCGGGTCTGCAGGGTGGGCAGCTTCTGCTTCGCCTCGGCCAGCTTCTCCGGGCGCCGGCCGCAGATGATCACCTGGTTCCCCGCCTGCACGAAGCGCTCTGCGAGGGCCAGCCCGATTCCGGATGCCCCACCGGTCACCAGCACGGTATTGCCTGAGATCTTCATGGTGAATCGCCTCCTGGGCTTTAGCGTACGGGTTTTACGGCAGCCGCACAAGCGGTAAGGGGCGCCCCTCGCCGGGCGCCCCCTACGTCTCATTTGGGTGGCCGGGGCCCTCGCTTCTTGGCGGGGCGGTTCTTCTGCTGCCCACAGTGAAGGATGAAGAGCGAGTCTTCCCCCTCGACTGGTTGCACGGTGTAGTCGATCTCCCGGATCCGGCCAGGCTTGACCCGCAGATACTCAAGCAGCGCCAGGATGGGACCAGCGCCAAAGAGGGCGGTCGTCTTGGTCGTGGAGCGGCGTACATGGACGGCGCCGTCGACCTGCTTGGGAATGAAGTGGAGGGCGAAGGTCATCGCGTCATGCTGATCGTAGACGAGCCAGTCGGTCGGGCGGGCAATGCATGACTCTAGGTCGAAGAGCGCTCGTGGGTTCGCGTAGAGCTCGCCGCGACTATTTAAGCTGAGGCACCTCGGGTAGTTCGCCATCTGGATCTGTTCGGGGATGACGGGGTTCCGTAGGGCCATGCATCCTCCCTCCAATCGATTCAACCTTGATACAAGCATAGCA
>DATGYC010000252.1:0-12776 GCA_035298385.1 Symbiobacteriaceae bacterium
TATGGAGGTGGGTGTGGGATTTGAACCCACGAATAACGGTTTTGCAGACCGCCGCGTTACCACTTCGCCAACCCACCAGATTGGGAGGGGGCCTACGGCCCCTTCCCACGTCCTTGGCGCGCCCGGAAGGATTCGAACCTCCGACCACCTGATCCGTAGTCAGGTACTCTAATCCGCTGAGCTACGGGCGCCTGTGCCGCCGCCGATTACCGGCTGACAGGAACTTATCCTACCGCATCCCCCTCCCCCCGTCAACAGATCTCACCTGACTTTCAATTGCGCCATTCAGCGGGGCCTCCTCGCTATAATAGTTCACCCACGGCGATCCGTGGGCCAAGGGTCTGGAACCCCTTCATCAGGTCAGCCTCAGTCAGCAACCCCAATGGTTCCAGCCCCTCATCCACCACCAACACCAGGTGATACCGACTCTGCGCTAGGTAGCCCAACACCTCGCCAAGCGGCGTGGTGGCCAGAGCGACCAACTGCCCCGCCGGCATCACCCGCCGCTCAGCTAACCGGTGGCGCTTCTGGAGGAACTGCCGGTAGGACCGATATGTCGCCTCCGCCACCTCCTTGCCCGCCTGCCAACTGATAAAGAGACCGCCCAAAAGCGGGGTCAAATAGATCCGCCCGGTCGAAGCGAAGACCATCACCGCAACGCCGGCCATCCCAAGACCACAGACGCGGCCCGTCCAGCCCAGCCAGTGACTGGCCCGGCGGTAGCCCCAGCGTTGCGAAAGCACGCCCCGCAGCGCCCGCCCACCGTCCAAGGGTAGGGCTGGGATCAAGTTGAAGAAGGCTAGGTTGGCATTCGCCTCAAAGCAGAAGCGTAGGAGCTTCTGATCCCAGAACTCACTGCCGACGAGAAAGATGGCGAGCCCCGCCAGGAGGAAGGACTGGCAGGGGCCGGCCAAGGCGACGATCGCCTCAGTCTGAGGGTCACGCTCCAGGGCGCCATCCAGCCGCGCCAGCCCCCCGAACGGCGTGAGTGCGACCTCCTCCACCCGGACCCCCAAGAACCAGGCGGTCAGGACATGGGCCAATTCGTGCAGAAAGAGCGAGAAGAGGATGACCAGCGCCTCCACGCCATAGCCAAGCCAGACCGCCAGGGCGAGCGCTGCCACATAGAGCGGATGGACGGAGAGCCGGACCCCGCCATAGGTCAGCCGCCAGCTCGTCCAGGCCATACAGAGAGCCCCCCTCCCCGTCCACTCTATGGACAGGTTAGGGGGGCTAGAACCGCCGAAACTTAGTCACTCTGTCGAAGCCGGATCGTCTCCAACTCGGCGACGGGCAGGCGGAGCAGCGCCTCGATCACCGCCGGATCAAACTGCGTCCCGATATGCTGCTGTAGCTCCCAGACCGCCTCTTCGTGGCCCCGCCCCTTCCGGTAGGGCCGGTCTGAGGTGATCGCATCGTAAGCGTCCGCCACAGCAAAGATCCGGGCGCCCAGCGGGATCTCCACCGCCACCTGTCCCTCCGGATAGCCACCGCCATCGAAGCGCTCATGGTGGTAGAGGATGATCGGGACGGAATGACGCAGGAAGGCGATCCCCTTCAGCATCTCGTACCCGATGCGGGGATGCTGCCGCATCACCTCCCACTCCTCAGCCGTCAGGGGGCCCGGCTTGCGGAGGATCGCATCCGGAATCCCGATCTTGCCGATGTCGTGCAGCAGGGCGCCCCGCATGATCGCAATCAACTCCGGCTCGGCAACGCCCATCATCTGGGCGAGGGCGACCGTGTACTGGACGACCCGGCGCGAGTGTCCCTGCGTCTCATGATCCCGCAGCTCTAAGGCCTTCGTCAGCGCCTCCAGCGTGCCCATGTAGGCCTGCTCCACCTCATCGACCGCCGCCCGCATCTCGGTCACGCTCGCTTCGTTGGCCAGGGCCGCCTCCACCGTGTGGACGAGCGTCTGCAACGCCTGTAGGGTCTCAAACGGCAAGTCATGCTGGCCGCTGAGCCGATAGACCGTCAGGGAGCCGGCCGGCTCACCACCCAGCGTGATCGGGAGCTGCAAGTCAGGCGTCCCCGAGGGCGCCCGCCCCGCCTCGCCCGACCGCTCGGAGACGACCAAGGGCGCCGCACCGGCGTGCCGTACGATCAACTCGACCTGGGCTGGTGCCGCTAGGCGCGCAGCGCTCTTGGCCGCTCCCTCCAGCACCGGCCGGATCCCCTGACGGGTCTGCGCCAGGGTCGAGACGACGTCTGTCAGCGACTCGACCGCATCCGCCAGCGATGCGCAATCCGGAGCCGCATGGGCGAAGCGGCGCCCGGCCTCCAAGGCGACAGCAGCCTGCGCCGCAAGGGCAACCAAGAGGGAGAGTTCCGCGGTTGAGATCCGTTCGTCCCCCTTGACCAGATAGGTGACGAGCGTGCCAAAGAAGGCCTCGTCGGACATGACCGGTACTGCGACCAGGCCGTCCGCCCCGATCGCCTGCAGGGCCGGAGCGAGCTTACCGGCGCGGAAGTCCCGGGCGAGCGACTCGATCACGACCGGCTGCCGAGTGACCCGGCACCACTCGACCGGCGAGGAACCACCAGCGCTACTGTTGAGCGCCGTCAGCAGCACCTCACGGTGGGAGGGCGCCATGCCCGCCGCTCCGGCGATCTCGCATCGCCCATCACCCGAGGCCAGGATCAGTAGCACGCGTGTAAAGCGAGTCGCCGAGGCCACCTGCTCAACGGTCAGCTCCGCCGCTTCGTGCAGGTCGAGCGCCGCCCCGATCGCCCGGCTGGTCCGCAGGACCGTCTGAAGCTGATCAATGCGGCGCTGCAGGATCTGCTGGCGCTCCCGCCCCTCCTGCTCCGATTTGGCTAGGCGATGGAGGGTACCGCGTGCGACAGAGTGACCCCACCAGCCAACGCCCACCGCAACAACCACCATGACGGCGGCATCCCATAGCCGCCCCACCCAGCCGGTCGCCCCGGGATTACGCCAGAGATAGAGTCCCACCAAGATAACGACAACCGGTAAGAGTAACCGCCGCGGCCAGTTTGGCTCATCCCCACCGAGCGAAGGTATCCCCCGTGTACTCTTACTCAATGCGCTCCCCCCTGAAAGCAATGATCACCTATTCTGGTAAAAATAGGTCTATTGATTATATTTCAACACTTATCCTATTTTTCCTTCAATCGGTCATAAAAAAGAAGACCGCCGCTTCGTAGCGGTGGTCTTCGCTCTTTTCCTCTGCTGATTTGCGCCTGCGTTAGTTCGCTGCGGCCAGTTCCAGCTTCGGGAGGTCCGTGATCTCACCCATGCCCCGACGGAGCACCTTGTAGCCAACCGTGCGACCGCCGAGCTGATCGGCGAAGTACTCGCAGGCGACCTCCGGATCAACCGTCGTCCCGCAGGTATAGCAATCTACGGCAATGAAGCCGACCTCCGGGTAGGTGTGGATCGAGAAGTGGGACTCCGATAGAACCAGGACACCAGTCACGCCCTGCGGCTCGAACTTGACAAAGCTCTCGCCGACGATCGTGGCACCGGCTCGCTTGATCGCCTCCGTCATGACTGCCTTCAGGTAGTCCAGGTCGTTGAGCTTGTCGAAGGCAACCTCGCGGAGATCCATGGTAACGTGACGACCAAACGTCGAGTACGACACAGCGAACTCCCCCTCGCTTCAAATTCTCGCTCTTTCAAGCGAGGCGGGACCTTCGTTACGCCCACGGGGGAAAAGTCAGGCACTTCCATTGGAAAGCCCCAACCCTTTCAGGCGCACTAGGTTCCTATGTGTTTGGCGCAAAATCCCTCCAAGTGTTGGGACTGCAGAAAGCTGTTCACCTTGGCTCTGTTGGTGGGTGCGACGAACGTGACAACCTTGCCCAACAGGATTACAAACCAAGACACACTATACGGCATGAACCCCCTGTCTGCAAGAGGTTTGACGAAGATTTCACGACCCAGTATGCACAGATGAATTGAGATGAGCCCCTGTGCGCATGTAGGACTGACAGGAGGCGGAGACTAGTTCCTGGAGGTGGGATAGGTGACCAAGCAGGAGGTTCTCTGCTCGGTTCGTAGCTGCTTCTACAACGGGAGTGGGCTCTGCAAGGCCTCTCAGATTCAGGTCAACCCGAACCCGGCCACGCTCCGCAGCGCGCACTACGAGATTGGCGAGTTGGGCGCCCACGCTCAGCACTCCATGCAGACGCTCTGTGAGACTTTTGTCCCGCACGATCACGGACCGAAACACGGGATTGAGCGGATAGAGAGCTGACCGGAAGGGGGTAGCGCTGATGTCACGGCGAAACCACTCCCTCCTATCTGAGGAGACGAAGCAGTACCTAGCCCGCATCCAGGGCGCCGGTGACCGGGTCCACCCGTATGACTACGGCGAGCTAACCTCAAGGGAGGCAGGCAACTTTACAAAGTATGCCGTGGCCGCCGCAGAGGAGTTACTGGCGCCACCAGGGAGCCAGACAGTGGACCCGTCCCGTCTCCCTTAAACAGAAGCACCCGGCCTGCCAGCCGGGTGCCTCTGTTTAGGTGATGTTCTGGGTCCGCACGTGCTGTCGCAGCGCCTGGATCACGTCCTCGGCTGACATACCGGCGGCATCGATCACCGGGAACTTGTTCTGATGCGTGTCATGAAAGCCCATGTAGTTCGTCTCCAGCCCGCTGATGATGCAGGCCGCCACGTTGGTCATGGTGCCATTGACGATCTTGGTCGTCTCATAGCCTACCTGCTCCAGCGCCACCCGGACATTCGTCAGGTGGTCATCCACAGCGATCAACTGCTTATGCTCTGGCATGATGAACTCGCCCCCTGCGCAAGAATGGGACACCGCCTAGTTTGCGCGAGGGGCGGTCCGGGCTAGTCGTACTTGCGAAGCGCCGGGAAGATCGTCCAGCAGACGACGCCCAGAATGGTGAAGCCAAGGCCCGAGGCGATTGCGATCGGGCCCGCACCGGTCACATCCGACAGGCTACCAGCCAGGAGCGTTCCCACCGGAGCGACAGCCTGGGCGGCCGATCCGAGTAGACCAAAGACCCGCCCCTGCATCTCTGGCGGCGTCTCTGACTGCAGGATGATCGCCAACAGGCCGTTGGTCACGGCCATACAGACGCCAGCGATAGCCATTAGACCGAGCATCGGCCAGTAGCCGACGAGCGGGATCGGGGACATCGTCAGGCCGATCAGGATGATCCCCGCGCCCATGATCAGACCTCGGCGTCGCAACTTCGCCGATAGGGCCATGAGCAGAAGCCCACCGAGCAAGAGCCCAACGGGGAGCGATCCCTCCATCAGGCCGACGAGCGAAGGCCCAATCTTCCACTCCTTGATCACCAAGATCGCCACAACGGTCGCGGACGCATTGCCGAAGAAGTTGAGCAAGGGTGCCGCCACCACGAGGGCCTTGATCAGCGGCTGGCTACGCAGGGCGGTGATGCCCTCCCGTAGGTCCGCCCAGAAGGAGGTGCGTGGTCCCTTGCCGGCCGCCCTTGGGGAAGCGAAGTAGCCACCCGCCAGGATGCAGAGGGCCGAGAGCAGGTAGGAGGCGGCGTCCGCCCCGAAGGCGACGGAGGCGCCCCAGAGCCCAAAGACCGCACCGCCGATGGATGGACCAACGATCGAGGCCAGGGTGGAGAGGGTCTGAAGGCTTGCCTGGGCCTGGCCCACGTGCTCACGCCCCGCGATCTGGATCATGGAGGCGGAGAAGGCGGGGTTCATGAAGGCGTTGCAGAGGGCGATGGCGCAGGCCGTCAACACAACGACCACAAACGGCACATTGGGCAGACGCACCATGAAGAACATCAGGCCAACTAGGAGAAAGCGGGCCACGTCCATGGTGATCATCAACCGACGGCGATCGACACGGTCGGCGATGGCGCCGGCGAAGGGGCCCGCCAGGACGCCCGTGGTGATCTTGGCGGCGGTCACGACCGCCATGGCCGTCCCCGAGTTTGTCGTTTGCAAGACCCAGAAGGCGAGGGCCAACGAGTGGAAGGTATCCCCAAAGACAGAGATGATGTGGCCCACGAGAATGAACAGATATGTACGGTTCTTGAAGAGAGGCTTCGAACGGGCCTGGGTCGGCTCAGCGGCCAATCAACTCAACTCCTTCTGATCAGGGGTATTCATATTCATCGAACAAGAAAGACTCCCCTGCATCTTGGGGAGTCTTTCCAATCTTAGTTGTATTGGCGCAGATCCTTTTGACCCAACAGGCCCAGGACGGCGACCAGGACAATCCCCAGACCGCTCAGGGTGGTCAGCAGGGCAGGCGAGGCGGCATCAGCGAGGGTACCCGCCAACATCATGCCGATCGGGCCCATCGCGCCAGCCACGGCGTTCAACAGGCCGAAGACCCGGCCCTGCAGTTCGGGCGGTGTCTCCTGCTGCAGCACGATGCTGAAGAGCACGTTGACCACGGCCAGGGCGATTCCGCTCGCGATGGAGATCGGCAGGGCTACGTAGAAACCAACGTTACCGACCATGGCGATCGTGAGGCCTGCCACGGCCAGACCGCCACCGATCCAGAGACCGCGGCGCTTGAGCTTGGCCTGCATCGCCATGATGAAGGCAGCACCGAGAAGGAAGCCGACCGGGGCCGAACCTTCCAAAAGGCCGAACTGCTGGGCGTTCACCAGCCAGACCTTTACGGCCAAGACCGGGATCAGCACGCCAAGGGCGCTGCCAAAGAGGTTGATCACCGGCGCTAGGACCAGGGTAGAGCGGATCAGGCCGTGCCCCCGGATCGCCATCAGCCCTTCCTTCAGCTCGCCCCAAAAGGAGGCGGGGCCTGCAGACTCACGCTTGGGTGAGGCGAACCGGCCGCCAGCCAGGACGGCCAAGAACGAGACCAAGTAGGAGGCCGAATCGATCCCGAAGGAGAGCTTGGCGCCCCAGGTCGCATAGACGAGTCCACCCGCAAGCGGACCGATGATCTGCGCCGCGGTCCAGATCATCTGGTTGAGGCCCGATGCCTGGCCGATCCGTTCCTTGCCGACGATGTTGATCATCGAGGCGGAGAACGCTGGCCCGGCGAAGGTGCCCGAAGCCGCAATCAAGGCCGAGATGATGACCAGGAGAAGGAACGGGGCCTTTGGCAGGGCGATGATCGGGATCATGGAACCGACCAGCAGGAGTCGGGCGATGTCCATCACCATCATCAGCCGGCGCCGGTCGACCCGGTCTGCGACTGTACCGGCGATCGGCCCGAGCAGGACGGAGACGATCGCCTTGACCGCCATGATCGTCGCCATAGCCGTTCCAGAGCCGGTCGCCTGCAGGACCCAGAAGCCGAGGGCGACCGAGTGGAAGCCGTCACCGATGATCGAGATGGAATGGCCGACTAGGTTGGCCAGATACGTGCGGTTCCGGAGCAGGGGACGGTCAGTCTGTAAGGGGGCCGCGGTGGCCGCCAGAACCTGCGCCATGGGGGGTCCTCCTCGTATCGCTTGCTTGATTTGTATGATAGCAAGTGAGCGGGGGCGCCCATCAGGCGCAGTGGGCCGATTCGCTCTCATCCTTTGGTACGAGTGCGATAGCGCCCTAGCGGACCGGGTTACCGCACCGCTGCGACCCGGACCGCTTGGGCCTCCTGACCCCCAGCGATGGCCACACTCTGGCGCAGGATCTCCGCTGGGGGCAGTTCCTGCAGGAGGCCCCGGGCGAGGCCCGCCAGCAGGCGACCGGCCCGTTCGGCAGTCAGGGGCGCCGGTTCGGCCGCCGGCTGGGCACCTGGTAACACGGCCCGCCAGGCGCCGACCGGGGAGACCAAGAGGAGGTCCCCCTCCTCCAGTGCCACGGCGGCCACGAGTGGCCCGGTCTCAATCAGTGCGGTCGCCGCCACCATCGCCTCCCGGGCGGAGGTGGCCGGGCGCCCCGTGATGCGGCCAAGCTGGTCGCCATCCACCAGGATCAGGTAGGGCTGCAGCGGCAGGAGCGCCGCCAGCCCTACATCGTCCGTCCAGACCAATGAGCGTAGCCCCGCCCGCCGCCAGGCGAGCGAGGCGATATCGGCCACCTTCCCCTCCCCGACGAGCACGAGGAGCCCTACGGCGGGCAGGGCGCCCAGAAGCTCGGCTTGGGAGAGGGCCATGGATCGGGAGACAGCCGGGTACTGTAGCTCCGCCAGGGTCGCCCCGGCCGAGCCGCCCGGCTGTTCCAGGCAAAGAATCGGTTTCACACAGACTCCCCTTTAACTTCGGTCTGGTCATCAGGCAATCTCCGAGGACCAGGCGGGTTTAGCTCCGCCGAGGATTGCCCGCTGAAGGTGGACTCCACCATCTGCTGAAAACGGACTACGGCGTGCCAGACACCCAGGCGAACGAGCGGACCGGGCACGAGCCAGCGCAGGGGCCACGGGAAGCGGTACTGCATCTGAAAGCGCAACTGGGTACCGGTCGAGACGGACTCTAGGTCGACCTGGGCGCGCATCCGCCAGCCGCTCAACCCTTGATAGGTGATCCGGGTAGGCGTCAGCTCGGTCACGGCGGCATCAGCACGGAACCGAACTCCCAGTCGCCGGAACTGAAAGCGGTAGATCGAGCCAATCTCGCCCCGGCCGCTGAGCCGGTGGAAGAGCGGCGCCCCCTTCGGCAGGAGCGGCTCCACCGGATTCAGGACCATCCGATGCACCTCATCCAACCGGGCCCCCAGTTTGATGTGGACCGCCAGTCGCGCCATGAGTCAGACGCACCCCCTGCGCATCTGTTTCACCTTCAGTCTAGCGCGTTGAAGGGAAAGTTCCTAGAGAAAAATCCAAACAAAAAAGCGAAACCCGGGCACGGGGCGCCCGGGTCACTCTGTTATGGCCGCTCGATCTGCGTGTTCGACTGCGTGCCGGTCTCGACATCATCCGGGTTGTCGAACTCGACCTGTGAGTCCAGGCTCATCGGCTGGCTCCGCTTTGGCTGGGGGCCGACCGGTCCGGCGGACGGCTTGTCGTGGTTGCCCGGACCGCCGTGCTGCTCTTCATAGGGAATCCCGGTCTGCTTGTGCGTCATAGCCTCTCCCTCCTCCTCTTCGGTGGGCAACCTCCTGCGAGGCTGCAATCGCAGGATCCTCGGCGGTTGCCCACCGGTAGTCTGCCCAGCGGGAGGAATGAGCTTCAGGCTACTCGGCCGGGCGAGCCTCCAGCGTCGCGGTGATCTTCACCCGCTCCTTGCCACGGGCGATCTCCAGGGTGATCTTGTCGCCGACCTTCTTGGTCCGGACGTAGTTGATCAGATCCTGGGCCTTCGCCACCTTGTTGCCATCCACCGCGATAATGATATCGGCGGAGACGATCACACCGCGGGGCGTTGAGGCCGGGAGTTGGACGCCGGCCTTCTCAGCCGGGGTGCCCTCAATCACATCGACGATGACGGCACCCTCCGTTACATCGGTATTGAGCACCTTGGCGGCGTTGGAGTCCATATCCTGGAGGCTGACGCCCAGCCACGGGTAGACCTTGTTGCCGGCCTTCAGCTCGGGCAGAAGCTCCTTAGCCGTGTTGATCGGCACGGAGTAGCCAATGCCGACGTTGCCCTGCACCGGCCCCTCGATCGCCGTGTTGATGCCGATCACCTCGCCCTTGGCGTTGAGGAGCGGGCCACCGGAGTTGCCCGGGTTGATCGCGGCGTCGGTCTGGAGGACGCCCTTGATCGACGCGCCGCCGGACTCGTCCAAGGTACGGTTCAGGCCGGAGATGATGCCGGCGGTGACGGTATTCTCAACGCCGAACGGGGCGCCGATGGCGATCGCCAGCTCGCCAACCTCAACCTTGCCCGAATCGCCGAGGGGGGCGGCGACGAGGGTCCGGTTGCCGGGATCGACCTTGACCACGGCGAGGTCCTGCATGCTGTCGGAGCCGACCAGGGTGGCGTTCAGCTCGGTGCCGTCCAAGAAATGGACCTTGATGGTGCGGGCGCCCTCGATCACGTGGTGGTTGGTCAGGATATAGCCCGACGGGTCGACGACGAAGCCGGAGCCGGTGGCGCCACCACGGGCGGTCCGGACCTCGAGCGAGACGACCGAGGGGCCGACCCGCTTGTAGACGTCAGAGACGACGGTGGAGCCGTTGTAGATCTGTTCCGAGATGGTGGTCTTCTGGCTAGACCAGGACTGCGGCACACCGATGGGGGTGTTCTGCTTGTTGTAGCGGCTAATCATGGAGGCGGTCGTAGCGGAGCCGACCCCGGCACCGAGGGCGACCAGGGCGACGACGGCGATCGCCTTCCCCCAGAACCCACCCTTCTTGCGGCGGGGGGGCATCTCATCGGGGAGGGTCAGGGAGAGCCCTTCGATCGGCTCCTGGTTGCGGGGGATCTCTGGGAGCTGGGCAAGGGCGGCACGGGACTCATCAACCGGCGGGGGCGCCGGGGTAGTCGTTTCATTCGTGACCTCAGCGGAGGGCGTGGCCTGCTCGGTGCTCGGGTCCTCGGGCAGCCGGTTCTCGTCGTTGTACATAAGCGTCTCCTCCTACACGAACAGCTTTGGCCTCTCTCGATGGTCATAGTCTGCCAGAGTGGTATGAGTGGCGGATGAAGTGAAGCTGAGAATTGGGTAAGAAAGTTATCCGCGCAATGGCAACCAGAAAGAGAACGTAGACCCCTTCCCCGCTTCACTGGTCACGGAGAGCGTTCCCCCGTGCACCCCGGCCACCCAGCGGGCGATCGCTAGGCCTAGGCCGGTGCCACCACGGGTTCGGGCCGGGTCGGCGCGGTAGAAGCGCTCGAAGATGCGGGACAGGTCCGCCTCAGGAATGCCGATGCCGGTGTCGATCACCTGGATGGCGATGCCCTCGCCCTGGCGCCCGGCCAGGAGGCGGACGGTGCCGCTGGGGGTGTACTTGAAGGCGTTGTCCAGGAGGATCAAGAGCGCCCGGCGGAGCCAGTCCGGGTGGGCCAGGACCGTCACCCGGTCCAGCGCCTCCGGCAGGTCGGACTCGAAGGTCGCCTCATGCGGCAGGGCAGCCGCCTTGCGGGCCACCTCCGCCAGGAGGGCGCCCAGGCGGACCGGCTCCAGGGTGGGCGCCTGTCCGGCGTCGGCTCGTGCCATCGTCAGGAGTTCGTCGATCAGGGTGGTCATCCGCTCGGCCTCCGACCGGATATCGGCCAGGGCGTCGGCGTCAAGCTCGCCCGCCTTCTGGAGGTACTCGACGTTCCCCCGGATGATCGTGAGTGGGGTCCGGAGCTCATGGGAGGCGTCGGCGACGAAGCGTTGCTGGGCGTCGACCGAGGCCTCCAGGCGGGTGTAGAGCGCCTCAACCTGGTCCAGCATGCCGTTAAAGGTCGTAACCAGGGCGCCCACCTCATCCGCAGAGGCGGGCTGGAGGACGCGCAGGGAGAGGTCACCCGACTCCCCGATCTCGCGGGCGCGGTCGGCCAACTCTCGGACCGGCCCCAGCGCCCGCTGGGCGACGATCCAGGCGACCCCGGCGCCCAGGAGGATGATCAGGAGGGCGCCAAGCATCAGTGGTAGTCCCAGGCCAGCGGAGACCTGATCCAGCAGTTGCAGCGTAGATGCAACCTGGACGTAGACGAGCAGCCCCCGGCCGACCGAGACCGGCAGGGAGTAGAGCCGATAGTTCCGGCCGTCGGCATCGACCTCGGTGGTGAAGACCGGATCGCCCGCCTCAGCCGCCTTGGGCAGGGGGAAGACACCTCGCTCTACCCCGGCCTGAGCCAGGACCGAATCCTCGGTCCGGACCTGGACGAAGAGGGTCCGCTCGCCGAGTGTAGAGAAGCTGGGCAGGCGCCCCGTCAGCGGATAGGTGCTGGCCACCTGGACGGCGACCCGCTCCAGTTGCTGATCGACCGAGGCGAGGAAGGTGTAGCGAAAGGTCGAGTAGAGCAGCCCTGAGAAGAGCAGGACGGCGCCAGCCAGTAGCGCCGCATACAGAAGGGTCCAGCGCGCCCGAATCGACACCGGTCTCACTCCTTCATGACGTAGCCGACGCCGCGCACCGTCTGGATCAACCGGGGCTCGCCAGCGGCCTCTAGCTTCTGGCGTAGGTAGCCAACGTAGACCTCCAGGACGTTCGACTCACCGCTCCAGTCATGCCCCCAGATGCGGTCCATCAAGAGGTCCTTGGAGAGCACCTGGCGGGGGTAGGTCAGGAATAGATGAAGGAGTTCAAACTCCTTAGCCGTTAGCTCGATCAACCGGGCGCCCCGGCGGACCTCGCGCGAGGCGGGATCGAGGAGTAGATCGGCGTAGGTCAGGGCGGGCTGGACCGCCTCCTCCGGCGCCCGACCGCCCCCGCGGCGCAGGAGCGCCCGCACGCGGGCGAGGAGCTCCTCCAGGGCGAAGGGCTTGACCAGGTAGTCATCGGCACCGGCGTCGAGCCCCTTGACCCGATCGGCGACGGCGTCCCGGGCGGTCAGGAGCAGGACGGGCATCCCTTCGCCCGCCGTTCGGAAGCGGCGGCAGACCTCAATACCGTCAATGCCCGGCATCATGATATCCAGGATGACCAGGTCGGGCGGTGCCTCGGCCACGGAGCGCAGGCCATCCGCCCCGGTCTGGGCCACGGCCACCTCGTAACCCTCCAGCACGAGGGCGCGCCGGAGGAAGGCGGTGATCTTCGGATCGTCATCGACAACAAGGATGCGTGACAATCTTTTTTCCTCCAACTATTCGGTAATGAAAGGTTTTTCTGCTTAAAAAGTCGTACTCTGCGCTCTATGAGGTGAGCGCAATGTGGGAATTGATACGACAGTCGGCACGCCATCGCCTGCAACGACTGCTGATCCTGGCCGTGGGCGCCCTCCTGGTCACCGGGGGCCTCGCCGTCCTGGTCGGGCAACTGAACCAGATGCGGGCACAGGTGCAGTCGGT
>DATGYC010000253.1:0-1826 GCA_035298385.1 Symbiobacteriaceae bacterium
GGCCTCTCCAAGATCTACGAGCTGGTGATCAACTCGGACCCCTGCTACGCCTTCCTGCTCGATACGAACTCGCTCCTGCAGAACAAGCTGATCGCCGCACACGTCCTGGCCCACTGCGACTTCTTCAAGCGGAACGCCCGCTTCGCCGGGACGAACCGGCAGATGGTGCAGACGATGGGTGCCTTCGCCAACCGGGTGCGCCAGTACGAGTTCGAATACGGCCGGGAGGCGGTGGAACGCTTCTTGGACGCCGTTCTGGCGATCCAGGAGCACATCGACCCGCACAGTGAGCGCGGGCCGTGGGCGGGGGCGCTCTCATCGGGCCGTGGCCGCTCCGCGAGCTCTCTCGCTGGTAGCAGAGCCACCCGCACACCGGGCGCCCCTAGCACGCCCTACGACGACCTCTGGGCGCTCGACCAGATTGGCCAGCCCGCCCCCGAGGCCACAGCGCCGCCCAAGCGGGAGCCGACCCGAGACCTGCTTCGCTTCCTGATGATACACGCCCCCGACTTGGCCGACTGGCAGCGTGAAATCCTCTCCGCCCTCCGGGCTGAGATGCTCTACTTCCGGCCCCAGATGGAGACCAAGATCATGAACGAGGGCTGGGCCTCCCTGTGGCACGCCCGGATCATGCGGGCGCTCGACCTCTCCCCGGCCGAGTCGCTCGAGTTCGCCAAGATGCACGCCTCGGTTCTCGCCCCCTCCCCCTACCAGCTCAACCCCTACCATCTGGGCTACCACATGCTCTTGTCGATCGAGAAGCGCCACGGAATCGGGGCCTGCTTCGAGGTGCGAGAGCTAGAGACTGACGTCTCCTTCATCCGGAACTGGCTGACGAAGGAGCTCTGCGAGGAGCTCGACCTCTACCTCTTCGCCAAGCAGGGCGACACCTGGCAGGTGACCGAGACCAGTTGGGAGGCGGTGCGGGACGGCATCGCCCGGCAGATCACCAACTGTGGCTTCCCCTACCTCTACGCCGAGGATGACGATTACCAGCGGCGGCGGGAGCTCTACGTACGGCACGCCTACGAGGGAGTCGAACTGGACGCCCTCTACCTGCGCAAGACGTTGCCGCACCTGCACCATATTTGGGGGCGCCCGGTCCATCTGGAGACGATCGAGGAGGGCCGTTCTGTGGTCTACACCTGCACTGGCGAATCCGTTGAAAGGAACGCCAAGACATAACGAGGACCACCCAAAAGTCAGAACAGCTGACTTTTGGGTGGTTCAATTTAAATCCGGCTTGCGGCGCCAGCCGCAAGGCTTCCTTTCGTCGCGCTCGGGGCGCCTTCGATAGGCGCCCCGAGCGAACCGCTAACAGAGAGGGGGCGCCAAACAAATCTCGCCGCCGGAGGGTCCCAGCACCTCCGACCGACCTTCAGGTCGAAGCTTCTTACCAAACTTAGTCGCTAAGACCTGCGGGAGGGAGTGGGGTGCTGGGATCCCGGAGCGCGGCGCCGCAAACAAACGCACACGCCATCCAGTGCAACAAAGCCTACTCCGGATCATCCTCCAAATGCGGTAGGTCGCCAGTCTTAAAGGTCTCCGCCAGGATGGCGTAGAGCTCCTTCGCCTCGGCGGCCCGCACCTGCTCCCGCACCTCGTTGATCTGGAATTTGAGCTGGCGCCGGCCGAAGTCGATCTCGACCACGTCGCCCACCTTGACCTCCGTGCCGGCCTTCGCCCGGCGCCCGTTGATCTGCACCCGTTCGCCGTCGCAGACCTCCTTGGCCAGCGTGCGGCGCTTGATGATGCGTGTCACCTTTAAGTACTTATCAATGCGCATTCCTGAACCCTCCTCGCCAAAAGAAAAGGCCGGACCCCGA
>DATGYC010000254.1:0-14054 GCA_035298385.1 Symbiobacteriaceae bacterium
TCACACCCTCCAACTCCTTCGCCGAGGCGGTGTTGACGTTCACCTTGCCACCAGCCTTGACTACAGGGGCGGCCGTCGATCCGACCGTCGAGCGGACCGGTTGGACCGTGCCCTTGGTGGTGACTGGCGGAGGGCTAGGTGCCTCAACCGCTGCCTGTAGCTCTGCGACGGTCGGAATCCAGACCTTCGCCCCATCAGCCAACGGCTCCGCCAGGTTCAGCTCGTCCGGGCGCCCGTCCGGCAACGCCCCGCCAGCGGCGTTCAGGGCTTCAGCCACCCGGGCGCCCTCTGCCAACTGGTAGACCCCCGGCTTCTGAACCGCACCGGTGACGTGAACCCAGATCTCCTTCTTCGGTGCTGGAGGCGGTGGGGCGGGCTGAGCTGGGGCGGCGGCCGCCTCCACCTTGGGCGACTCCGGCCGACTCGCGGCCTCCCGAGCCGTTTGATCGGCCTGGAACTGAAAGAGACCGAGAATCCCAAGGCCCACCACCACGAGGCCGGAGAGGGAGAGCACGGCGACCCGGACCGGCTGACTCACCAACCAGACTCACCTCCAGGGTTGTCTAGTGGCGGGTTAGTGTAGGATGTTGTCCTCGGCGTCCGCCACCTGGTCATCGGTCACCAGAAGCGCATCCAAGGTCTCCACGCCCGGAATGCGGCCTAACCGCTCCCGGATCTTCGTCCGGTCCTCCCGGTCATGCACAAAGCCCTTCACATGGAGGGTTCCCCCGTCCACCGAGACCTCGAAATCCTGGTGGTCGAACCCCATATGGTCCAGTAGGTGTTCAGCCTCATAGGCCATGTCGCGTTCATCAGCCCGGTGGTGCTCTCCGATCTTGACATGTCCCTTAATGACCTCAGCGACCCCCGGAAAGCCCTCAGCCAGCCGGATCGCATCGGCCACGTCCGCCGCTGCCCCGGCATGCCCTAGGATGGTAACAACCCCACGCTTCACCTCACACCCCAGCGACTGTCCCCACGGTGAGCGCTGCAGTTGCTTGGTTAGCTCGCCCTGGATCCACTTGTCCGAGTGGTGCTCTTCATCGGCCACGGTGATGTTGTTGGAGATCTCCTTGATTCCAGGGATCGTTCGAGCGATCTCTGAGGCCTGCGTCCTCTGGGAGAGCACATCTACCACACCAAAGAGATTGATCACACCATCGCGGCACTCCACCTTCACGTCGACGCCCGCGGAGTCAGTCCCCTTTTGGAGGGCCTCCTTCACCTGGTTCCGGAGGTAGATGTCGTGGTTAAACTCGGTAGGGTCCATGTTCTGAGTGCTACGATAGTTAACTCGGCGATTGTTTGACATAAGCGTGCGCTCCTTTGTCCGGAACGGATTCTTGGGGGTAGTCTGCCCCCAAATCACGCGCCGGACGCGAGAAGGAGACTAATCAAAGACAGGGAGAACGAGGGGAGCCTGCGGATAAAGGTGGCCCATTAAGAAAGCCAGTTCCTGCATAAGCAGGACGCTACCGGCCGTAAAGCCCAGCCGCATGGCGCTATTAGCCAGTTCCGTGGCCCGATGGAACTGGCGTGCCTCCGCGGCCGACAGGGCGAGTACTAACCTGGCCTGCGCCTGTGTCGAGCGGTCTTCCAAGCGCTTGGCGAGGCGGAAGGCAGCCTCTGCTTCGGGCGCCGCCAGGGCGTGATCGCCCCGTAGCGAGGCCAACATGGCGATCAGGGCGCCCAGCTCTGCCTGAATGCGAGGTGGAAGTCGCCACTCAGACCCCCGAAAGCGCTCGAGCGATTCCGCAGCTTCATCTGCATCGCGCACCTTGAGCAGGCAACGGGCCCGCCAAAGCCCCAACTGCACCCGCCCTGGGCAGATCAGGGGCAGAAAGGTGGCTGCTCCATCAACGATGGAGAGGGCGTTCATATATTCACCGCGTCCGTACTGGGCACGTGCGAGGTCCATCATCACTTCCCACTCGACAGCCTCGCGGCCGAGCCACGGGAGTTCCATATCCAGCGCATCTTGCAAAGCATCAGACGCCCGCGCCCAGTCGCCGATCTGGATTGCGGCCCGCCCCAGGGCAACCCGGGCATCAAAGAGCAGCCGGCAGCCATCCAGGTCAGGCATAGCAGAGGCGAGGCGCACCGCTTCGTGCCCCCAGAAGACCGCCTCCACGGAGGTCCGTCGCAAGATATTGACCGAGACGTGGGCCATTACAAGGTAGAGTCGCGCCTGGTTGGCAACGTCCACCCCGGGCGCCCCGACCAGTTCCTCCGCCTGGACCAGGGCCGACTGCGGATCGACCAGCGCCAGCTCCTCCACCGCCATCACCGCCGCTGGGCTGGCATCCCCCTGAACCAGATTTCCCACAGCATCGCCCTCCCCAACCGGTGCTTTGCCACGTCACAAGATTACCATTTTTTGCTAGTAGCGACAACAGGGGAGTGTTCGACAAGTTTTGTCGAACGATTCTGCTTGTCCGGGGGTCATGGGTCCGGTAGGATGTTTTTAGAAGAAATTTCCTGTTCCGGAGGGGGTTGGCCGCGGGGTGGCTGATGAGTTGCAGAAACCACGGGTGCCGCTAGCGGGGCGCCTAGGGGAGATCCTGTCCCAAGACCGAACCGACCGGGCCCGGTTTCGCGAGGAGCAGTCGGCGGACGGGCTGATCCTCGTCGTCGTGGCGGCAGAGTCTGAATCCCTACCGTTCCTTAATGAGTTTCTGCCCGGCCTGGCCCACGAGCGCGGACTGGGCTATACGCACACCATCCTCGACGAATTGGATGAGATTCCTCGGCAGAAGTTGGCGCGGGCACAACTCGTCCTCTTTGACCTACCGGGGCAGTCTGAGCGAACGCGCGACGTGGTCCGTCAGGTGCGCGCCGCCCGCAAGCGCCTTCTCTTCACGGCCCACAGTCAGAATGATGTCCCGCGCAACTACACGCACATCCCCTGTGCGGTCTACAATCCGAATGAGCCGGCCCAGACCTATTTCCTACGCAAGGTAGCGGAAGGGCTGGCTGGTCCGCAGCCGGTCAAGTCGAATCGGGCCGGAGCGACGGGACGCAAGCGGGGGCGCCCTCCGCAGAAGTCCACATCAAAGTCTCCCCAGCGTTTCAATCAAATCTAAAGAGCGCCGACTCCAGATCTAGGAGTCGGCGCTCTAACCAGGGCCTTTAGCCCTTCACCACAATATTGACCAGCTTGCCCGGCACGGGGATCACCTTGGCCACCTGCTTGCCGGCGATCATCTCCTGCACCTTCGGTGAGGCCATGGCGGCCGCCTCAGTCTCCGCGGCGTTCAAGCCTGCGGCAACATCCAGCCGGTCACGTACCTTGCCGTTGATCTGAACGACGATCTCCACGGTCTGAGCCTGAGCGACCGCCTCATCATACTGCGCCCAGGGCTCCAGGTGGATCGAGGTCGGGAAGCCCAGCTTATGCCACAGTTCGTCGGCCAGGTGCGGGCAGAACGGGGCGATCATCAGGACCGCCGTCTGGATCGACTCAGCGATCACCAGGGTGTTCTGCTCTGCCTCGGCTACCTTCTCCCGATAGGCGTAGATGGCATTGGTCAGCTCCATCATGCCCGAGATCGCCGTGTTGAAGGCGAACCGCTCGTACAGGTCGATCGTTACCTTCTTCAGGGTGGCGTGGGTGATGCGGCGCAGGTCCTTATCCGCCTCGGTCAGGGTGGTCGCCTTCGCCAATCCCTCGGCCAGCTCACCCATCGTCAGGGCGCCCATCATCGCCGCCATGTTGCCGGTCTGAACCGGCAGCAGGGAGCGGGCGTGGTGGATGGTGGGGATGGCGCTCATCACCATGCGGTAGAAGCGGTTGACGAAGCGGTAGGCGCCCTCAATGCCGGCATCGGTCCAGTCCAGGTCGCGCTCGGCCGGAGCGGCGAACATGATGAAGAGACGGCAGGCATCCGCACCGTACTTGGCGATCATCTCCTCCGGGGAGACGATGTTGCCCTTGGACTTCGACATCTTCGTCCCATCCAGGCAGACCATGCCCTGGGTCAGCAGGGCCTTGAAGGGTTCGTCAATGGTCAGATAGCCGCAGTCCCGCAGTCCCTTGGTGAAGAACCGGGCGTACAGCAGGTGCAGGATCGCATGCTCGATGCCGCCGACGTACTGGTCCACCGGCAGCCAGTGGGCGGCCTTCTCCTTGTCAAAGACCTGGTCACCGTTCTGCGCATCCGTATAGCGCAGGAAGTACCAGGAGGAGTCGACAAAGGTGTCCATGGTGTCAGACTCACGCTTGGCCGCCTTGCCGCACTGCGGGCAGGCGCAGTTCATGAAGCCCTCGTGGCGGGCCAGCGGCGAGGAGCCCTGGCCGCTGAAGTCCAGGTCGTCCGGAATCAGGACCGGCAACTGATCCTCCGGGACGGGGACGGTGCCGCAGTCGTCACAGTAGATCATCGGGATGGGGGCGCCCCAGGCCCGCTGGCGCGAGACCAGCCAGTCGCGCAGGCGGTAGTTGACCTTCCCCTGGCCAAAACCCTGCTCGGCGGCGAAGGCGGCCACCTTCGCCTTGCCCTCTTCGTTCAGGGTGCCGTCGAAGGGACCCGAGTTAGCCATCGAGCCTGCCTCGGTGTAGGCCTCGGTCATGGTTGTAGCGTCCAGGTTCCCCTCCGGGTTCTGAATCACGACCTTGATCGGCAGACCGATCTTCTTGGCGAACTCAAAGTCCCGCTGATCATGGGCCGGGACGCCCATGACTGCACCGGTGCCGTACTCCATCAGGACGTAGTTGGCGATCCAGAGCTGTGCCTTCTCCCCGTTAAACGGGTTGATGACATCAACGCCCAGGTAGACGCCTTCCTTCTCGGTATCGGTCGAGGTGCGCGTGATCTCATTCTGGCCCTTCATCTTCTCCTGGAAGGCCCGCACCTGCTCCACCGTAGCGGTCGGGATGTGACCGCCCTCAATCAGACGCTCCACCAGCGGGTGCTCCGGGGCGACCACGACGAAGGTGACGCCATAGACCGTGTCAGGACGGGTGGTGTAGACGGTCAGCTTCTCGCCCACGGCCGGGACTGAGAAGTCCAGCTGGGCGCCCTCCGACCGGCCAATCCAGTTCTCCTGCATCAAGCGGACCCGCTCGGGCCAGCCCTGCAGCTGGTTCAGGTCGTTCAGCAGCTCATCGGCGTACTGCGTGATCTTGAAGAACCACTGGGAGAGGTCCTTCTTGGTCACAGTAGAGCCGCACCGCCAGCATTCGCCATCCTCGACCTGCTCGTTAGCCAGGACGGTCGCACAGGAGGGGCACCAGTTGACCGGCGCCGTCTTCTTGTAGGCCAGGCCGTTCTTATAGAACTGCTGGAAGATCCACTGCGTCCACTTGTAGTAGTCTGGCCGGTAGGTGTAGACCGCCCGATCCCAGTCGTACGAGTAGCCCAGTTGCTTCAGTTGCTCGGTCATCTCAGCGATGTTCGCCTTCGTCCAGACGGCCGGCGAGATCCCCTTCTGAATGGCGGCGTTCTCCGCCGGCATGCCAAAGGAGTCATAGCCCATCGGGTGCAGGACGTTGTACCCCTTCATCCGGCGGAAACGAGCGATCACGTCAACGATCGAGTAGTTCCGGACGTGGCCCATGTGGAGCTTCCCGGAGGGGTACGGGAACATCGCCAGGGCGTAATACTTGGGCTTGCCCGGATCCTCGGTCACCTTGTTGATCTGCTGCTTCTCCCAGGTCTGCTGCCACTTCGGCTCGGCCTCCCGGAAATCAAATCGGTCAAAACGCTCTTCCGCCACGACAAGGTCGCCTCCTTGAAAAAAAGAAAAAGCTCCCGTCCCCAGTAGGGACGAGAGCTGTGCTCCCGCGGTACCACCCTGATTGACCGGCATGGCCGATCCAACTTGGGCCGACGGTAACGGGCCGGCGCCCGGCATGGCCTACACAGCACGCTAAAGTGCCTTCGACCCTGCGGCTCAGAGGCGAGTTCAGTTCCTTCCGCCACCGTCTTGCACCAACCGACGGCTCACTGTAAGCGGAGAAAGAGCCTACTACTCCTCGTCAACACCTATTGCTGTCTAATAATTATGCCGTCGTCACCCGCCAGTGTCAAGGGGATGACAACAACTGCTTCCGCTTCAGGCGCATGAGCCCACCTAGGAACGGATCGCCCTTAGCTCTTTGCTTTGGCTTTGCCCCCCGTGCTGCTGGTTCTGAAGGTGGGGCGGTCTCAGGCGGTGGGTTCGTCGGTGGGACATCTGGCTGCGTCGGGGTCGGATTCTCCTCCTCGGGCGTCTCCTGTACGCCGTTGCCGTTCGTGTCAGGCTTGGGTTTGGCCTTGGGCGCACCCTTCTTGTCGGGGAAGAGTTTCTCCCAGAGGGCGCCCTTCGTGCAGATCTCGGTAGGCACCTCTTCCACCCGATCAGCTGGGAGATAGATCGGGTTGTTCGGATCGGTTGGATGGCGGGCGTACGGCTCGGGCCGCTTGATGAAGACCCGGTTGACCGGTATGCTCGGGCAGCCAAGTTGCCAGTTCACCCACTTGGTTGCCGTTCCCACCCTCTCCTGCACCACCTGCGCAGCGACCAGGATATGACCGGCATTCTTCGGCTCCGTCCCCTTGACGAAGAGCTCTGTCACCGTGCCGCCAGACGGGCAGAGGGCGTTTGGCAGGGCGCCCGACTTGCGGCAGACCGCTACGTTGGTCACGTCAGCTGGCCGGGGCCAGTCTGCCGGGGCCTTCTTCACCGCCGCACGCATGAACTGATTCCAGATCTGAACCGGCACGAAGGCTCCCGTCCATTTGAGTGTGTTGGTCGGGTCATCATACCCGTTCCAGACGGTCGCCACTAAGTCAGGAGTGAAGCCCAAGAACCAAGCGTCCCGGTTGTTCTCCGTCGTGCCAGTCTTGCCGGCGGACGGCCAGCCGTTGAAGCCGCTGGTGTAGCCGTAGGCCGTGCCTCGCTTGATCGTGCCCTTCATGATGTCGACCATCAGGTAGGCGACCGCTGGCCTGACCAACTGCTCCTTCTTCGGCTTGGCCTCAAAGAGGACCGCACCATCCCGGCTCACAATCTTGGTGATGACCACCGGGTCAACCTTCTGCCCTAGGTTGGCCAAGACGGTGTATGCCTCAGTCATGGCCAGCGGGGTGACGCCCTGCGAGAGTCCGCCCAACGCCAGCGCCAGGTTGTTGTCATCATCCTGAAGCGTGGTGAGGCCAAACTTCCGCCCCAGGTTCAATCCCTTGGACGGACCGCCTGCCTTCTGCAGCGCCCGGACTGCGACCGGATTCAAGGATTGCTCGACACCTCGTCGCATCGAGACAAGACCCTCGTACCGGAAGTCAAAGTTCTGCGGCCAGACCGTGCTCTTGTCATTCGAGAGCATGACCGGGGCGTCGTCTAGAACCGTGGCTGGGCTAAGACCAGCGTCAAGCGCTGGCGTGTAGGCCACAACCGGCTTGATCGCTGACCCCGGCTGGCGAAGGGCGTCCGTCGCACGGTTAAACTCGAGGATCGCCTTACGCTTGCGCCCGCCGACCAGGGCCTTAACCTCCCCCGTTTTGGGGTTCATCACGACCATGGCGGCCTCGGGCTTGGTGGCCTTGCCAGTCAAACCGTACTTCTTGTCAGCGGCGTTCATTTGGTCCCGCACCGCTTGCTCCGCCAGGCTCTGCAGCGCCGGATCAAAGCTCGTGTAGATCTGGAGCCCAGCGGTGCCAATGTTCCCGAGCTTCGCCACATTGATGCCGTACTTGGCCGCTACCCCAGACTTGGTATCCGACAGAACCGCCAGAACGTAATCGGTAAAGTAGTTCCCGGCGGGCGCCTCCTCCGGCGTCTCCTCCTCCTCGTTCGCTTGGCGCTGCACCAACTTGGGCTGTTCCACCTTCGCTTTCTCCATCTCCGCCGCTGTGATAAACCCCTGTTCGTGCATCGCCTGCAAGACTAGGTTGCGGCGATTGATCGATGCCTGTGCCTCGTAGACGGGGTCGTAGATGGAAGGGCCGTTGACCACGCCCGCCAACTGGGCGCCCTCCGCCAGCGTCAGGTCCTTGACGTCCTTGCCGAAGTAGGCGGTGGCGGCCGCCTCGATCCCATAGGCGCCATGCCCATAGTAGATCTGATTGAGGTACATCTCCAGGATCTCATCCTTGGTGTAGACGCGCTCCATCTGGACCGCGACCCACCACTCCTGTACCTTGCGCTTCAGCGAGACCTCCTGCGAGAGCCACAGATCGCGGGCCAACTGCTGGGTGATCGTCGATCCGCCCTGTACCTGGCCCCCGGGCAGGTGCAACATGTACAGGCCCGTCTTGAAGACCGCCCGAAGGATCCCCTTGATGTCCACGCCGAAGTGCTCCCTGAAGCGCGGATCTTCAATTGCGACGAAGGCATCCTGAGCGTCACGAGGGACCTTCTCAAGAGCGACGGGCGTCCGATTCTTCCCGGCATGGACCCGATAGATCTCATTCCCCTGTGCATCCCGAATGATCGTGGACGACTCTAAGGTGAGCGCCGTGACATTCGGAGCGTCATGCACGTAACGGTAGACGATAATGCCCGCAGTGACGGCGGTCGCGGTGCCTATGAGTAGAACGGTCCCCCAGAACCAGCGCCAAAACGGACGGCGGCGCTTTGGTCTGCGGGTATGCCGGCGCTCGCGGCGCCGGGGATCCTGCGGCTGATCGGCCATCGCTCCCACCTCCTTCTACAGAAGCGGCTCGTACCGATAGCTTGCCCATCTAGTCCAGCGCCGACATGCAGAAAACCCCGGTGCAGATTGCACCGGGGTCATATAGGAACCACCAAAAGGGGTCTCTCTTTCGCGTGTGCCCGAGTTCGTCTACCCGACACTCTTGATCGGGTTTTCCACCTCGTGCGCATCGCCCCACAGCCGTTCCAAGTTGTAGTAGGAACGTTCGTCCTCGTGCATCACATGGACGATGATGTCGCCGAAATCCAGAAGAACCCACCGACCGTTCTGATAGCCCTCCATGTGGTGAAGCGGGAGACCACGCCCTGACAGTGCCTCTTCGACGTTGTCAGCAATCGCCCGAACCTGTGTGGTGTTCGTGCCGGAGCAGATTACAAAGAAGTCTGCTACGGTACTGATGGAGCGGATATCAAGAATCTTGACCTCCTTGGCCTTCTTGTCCGAAGCGGACAGCGCAGCCACCTGGGCCAAATGGGTGGATTCGGCCAATCCGGCATTCTCCTTTCCTTCTGGTGGTGTGGGCATAGGATGTTCTACTTTACCGTATTCCATTCGTTCTGTCCCGTTCCTTCTTTTGCGGCAATAGTCCGTTATACGCCTGGATCGAGGCCAGGTGGATCGGCCAGCGGCGCTCCAGGAGGAAGCGGATCGACTGCTCAAGGCCCAGCAAGATCGCATCCGTTAGGTCTCGCTCAGCGATCCGGCGTACGGACTCAACGCCCTCATAGCGGCGCCCCGGCTCGATGTAATCGGCCAGCCAGACGATCTGTTCCACCAAGCCCATCCCTGGGCGCCCGGTGGTATGCCAGCGAATCGACTCCAAGGCGACTGGGTCGGTCACCAGCCCCTGCTCCTGCAGGAGTGCGGCGGCGACTGGGCCGTGGAGCAGGTGCGGTGCGGCGACCTCGACCGGGTCGGTAATCAGGCCGCGGGCCTGTCCCTCCGCCAGGAGTTGCGCCGCCGACATCTGCTTCGCCCAGTCATGCATGAGGGCCGCAACGGCGACCGTCGGCTCTGGGGCACCAAAGCGCGCCGCCAGACGCCGAGCGGTCTCCAAAACCCGGTAGGTATGGGCAAGGCGCTCGCCCTTGACGTGGGCGTGCAGGCTCGCCTCTAAACTCTGCCAGTCAGCAGTTATGGCGAAAACCTCCTCTACGCGTCCTTTTGATAGAGCCGGTGTGCCAAGGCATACGCCTCTACCTCATCCGGCACCAGATAGCGAAGCGGGTAGCCTGCCGCGGCCAGCGCCCTAAGCTCCCGGGCGGCCACTGCTACCCCCGGGATGGTTACGATGCGAACCCGCTCCTGCAGGTCGGTTGGGAGCGCCCGGATTGCGTCGTCGCCCTCGGCGGTGGGGAAACCTGGCCGGTTCACCACAATCAACCGTGCAAGGCGCAGTATCTCCTCGGGCGCCCGCCAGGTGTGCAGGCTGATCAGGCTGTCCATTCCTACGATAAAATGGATCATCCAGTCCGGATGAGTCGCCGTCAGGCGGCGGAGCGTCTCTACCGTGTAGGAGGGCTCCGACCGCTCAATCTCATCAGCCAGCAGGGCCAGGTGGGGGTTCCGGGCAATGACTGCCTCGACCATCGCCCGGCGGTGGTGAGCGGGGGTGACGGACTGCCCAGGTTTATGCGGCGGCTGGCCATTCGGCATCAGATAGACGCGGTCAAGCCCCAGCAGGTGGCGGGCGCCCTCCGCTGCGGCTACGTGACCGTTATGGATGGGATCGAACGTACCGCCCAGAATCCCAACCGGGGTCATAGACATCCCCCTAGGGCAACTGAATCTGCGGCGTCTCGGGGTGCGGCCGATAGAGCAGGAAATTCCGCCCAACAACCTGCACCAGGGCCGCATGCGTCGCAACGGCGATCTGGGCCGCAACCGCGTCCGGGGAGTCCGGCGAGGTGGGCAGAACGCGCCCCTTGATCAGTTCACGCGTCAGCAATACGCCATCCGCCTGGGTGATCGTGTGCTCGCTCACCCCTTCCTTGCCAATGGTCAGAACCGGGGTTAGGTTGACGCCTAGCGCCCGCAGGAATCGCTTTTGCTTACCCTTCAACTCCATGTTAACTCTTTCCCTTCTATCTCCCCGGCTCCTGATCATTCGAGCTGAGCTCGAAGGCAATGCCGTGGATCTGCACGGTGTCGCCATCTTCGGCGCCGTACTCCCGTAGTTGCTTCTCAATTCCCTTGAGGCGGAAGATGTTGAGGAAGCGCTGTACCGCCTCGTCATTCTCCCACATCGTCATGGCGACGAGCTTCTTCAACTCATCACCCTCGACGTGCCAGATCCCATCATCCTTGAAGATCGTCCAGTCATCAACCTTGGCTCGGTAGACCTTCTCAGCCTCCGGTGCTGGCTCCGCCGGCGGCACCCAGTGCGTAATCTGCGTCGCGGCCTCGGAGAGGAGCGCCCGGAATCCTTCACGAGTGGCGCCCGAGATCGGGAAGACCTTGTAGCCCTTCTCCTCCAGCACAGCCTTCACCCGTGGCAGGTTCTCTTGCGCTTCGGGTAGGTCCATCTTGTTGAAGGCGACCAAGGTCGGCCGGGCAGCGAGCTCCTCGTTGAAGCGCTTCAGTTCCTCGTGGATGATCGCAAAGTCCTCCAGCGGATCACGGCCCTCAGTCCCAGCCCCATCCAGGACGTGGATCAGGACCTTGGTCCGCTCGACGTGGCGGAGGAACTCATGGCCGAGGCCAACGCCCTCGCTGGCGCCTTCGATCAATCCGGGAATATCCGCTAGGACGAAGGAGCGCCCATCCCCCACGTCGACCACGCCCAGAATCGGGTTCAGGGTCGTGAACGGGTAGTTGGCGACCTTCGGCTTGGCGGCGGAGACCGCTGAGAGGAAGGTCGACTTACCGGCATTCGGGAAGCCAACCAGGCCGACGTCTGCGATCACCTTTAGCTCAAGCAGGAGCCAGCGCTCCTCGCCGGGCTCGCCCTTCTCGTAGAAGGTGGGCATCTTGTTGTCGGACGTGGCGAAGCGCATGTTACCGCGCCCACCCCGGCCACCCTTCGCCACGACCACCTTCTGGCCTGGCTCGGTCAGGTCGAAGAGGAACTCGCCGGTGTCGTCATCCTTGACGACCGTTCCGGGCGGCACCTTGACGATCAGGTCCTTGCCGCCCTTGCCGTGCATCCCCTTGGTGTCGCCGAGTTCGCCCCGCTCACCCTTGAAGTGCTTCTGGTACTTGAAATCGATCAGCGTGTTCAAGCCGGTGTCGACGACAAAGATAATGTCGCCACCCCGACCGCCATCGCCACCCCACGGGCCACCCTCAGGCACAAACTTCTCCCGGCGAACAGCGTTCGAGCCACGACCGCCGTCGCCGCCCTTGACGTTAATTCGTGCTACGTCAACAAACATGGGCTCACTTCCCCATCCGCTATCATCAGTCAGATAGCATCCCCGTCATGCGTGGGGAGCTATGTAAGAAGAGCCCCAGCACCGCCGAGGGTGCTGGGGCTTGCCATCACAATCCTTTAGGCGGAGACGGTCTCGTCCGAGGTCTCCTCGGTGACGATGAGCTCCTCGAGGGCGACAATGTTGACCGCCTTGCGGTCCTTGCCACGGCGAGAGAACTTCACAACGCCGTCGACCAGAGCGAACAGGGTGTCGTCCTTGCCGATGCCGACGTTGACGCCCTGCTTGATCTTGGTGCCGCGCTGGCGAACCAGGATGGTGCCGGCGGTGACGATCTGACCGTCGAAGCGCTTAACGCCAAGGTACTGCGGATTCGAGTCACGGCCGTTCTTAGTAGAACCGACGCCCTTCTTACTAGCAAAAAGCTGGAGGAACACAGCTTTCAGCCTCCTTCTGTCACACGAATAAATTTGGGGTAGTCTTTCGCGATATCGCGGAGCCCGAGAACCAGGGTTGCCAGGATCGTCTGGGCCTTCTCGAACGACTCTGGCGTCCCACCGGGGCGGAGCTTGCAAGACATGAGCCCTGCATCCAGCTTTCCCTCATGCGGGTGATCGGCGATCTGATCCAGCGCCAGCAGAGCCGTCGCCGTCAGGGCCGAGATGCCAGCGCAGACGATATCCTCGCCCGGATCCGCATAGCCTGCGTGTCCGGTAACCCGGATCTCTGCAATCGTACCGTCCGGCGCCCGTCGAACCTGCACCTTAGTCATGGGTGACTAGGCCTCGATGGCCTCGATGGTGACAGCGGTGAAGGGCTGCCGATGGCCGGTCTTCTTCCGGTAGTTGGTCTTGTTGTGGTACTTGAAGACGATGATCTTCGGGGCCTTGCCCTGGGCCTTGACGGTGCCGGTAACCTTGGCACCGGCCACGAGGGGGGCGCCAACGGTCAGCTGGCCGTCCTTGGAGACCATGAGAACCTTGTCGAGAACGACGGTCTCGCCGGCGTTCGCCTCAAGCTTCTCGATGCGGATGGTCTCACCAGCCTGGACACGGTACTGCTTGCCGCCAGTCTCAATGATGGCGTAGGTCATTCGAGGAGCACCTCCGAGATGTAGACTCGCCGGGGCTGGTACGGGCTTGGCGCCCGGTTTAGGACCAGTACCGCCGTGCGGTTGCCACCCCGCGGCTTGTCTGGTTGAAGAGACACGCGCAGGCGACAAGTAATCTTAGCATGAAGAAGGTTTTGCTGTCAATTCACGCGGGACGGCAATCTCTCTGGCTGCCCCTGCAGCGCCAGCGCCCAGCCCAGGTGGCGAGCAAAGGTCAACTCATGGACGGCGTTATAGTCCTCCACCACTCGCTGCTCGCGCAGATCACGCAGGAGCAGGCGCCCTGCCCGGGTCTCAACCTCCACCTGCGGAAAGCCAGGGAATGGCTCATCGACCCGCACGACCTGGCAGGAGACGCTCACCAGACCGGCTGCGAGGTCAGCTCGCACGCGGATCCAAAGCAGAAGGGCAACGCAGAGCGGTAGGATGGCCAGTAGCAAGAATCCAGCATCCCAGGCCCAGTGGGGCGATGGCCGCAAGTCAAACACAAAACACGCCGTGCCAACCATAGACGGCACCAGCCAGAGGAGCAGTTCGCGCCAGGCCCTCCGCGTCAATTGTGATACCAGATCCGTGGTCACGGCAGAACACCTCAATCCTATCCTACCGCGTTCTGCTCGAACGTGAAAGAACCTCGCCCATCTGGACAAGGTTCTTTCCGTGGTCGCTAGTTGTTCGGCGCGGTCACCTGGATGATCCCGGCACCAAGGCCGGTCGTGTTCAGCGTGCCTTCCGCGCCGGCCGGCGGGATGGCACTGGCAGCCAGACGGTCAAAGACCTGCTGCCAACGGTTGGCATTCTGAGGGGCGCCCTGCTGCGCCAGGTCAGAGAGAGCCAGAGCGGCGGCGCCCGCCACTAGCGGGGTGGCAAAGGAGGTGCCGCCGTCCATCCGGATATACCCGGTCGGCGAGGCCGTCCCCAGGCCGATGATATCATC